>CAMCZP010000001.1 GCA_945887855.1 Leptospira interrogans serovar Manilae
ATGAGAATGTTGATTGCAGGTCCTGATGTATCTTTAAAAGGATCGCCTACTGTATCACCTACCACGGCTGCTTTGTGGAGGTCGGTTCCTTTCTTGCCTGCAGCTTCGATGTATTTCTTTGCATTGTCCCAAGCACCACCTGAGTTGGCACTGGATATGGCAAGTACTACACCTGATACCAATGCACCAGCTAAAACCCCAGCCAATGCCTTGATTCCAAAGAGGAATCCTACTAAGATAGGAGTTGCTAGGACTAAGATTCCGGGAGGGATCATTTCTCGAAGAGCTGCTGTGGTGGAAATATCCACACAACGTTTGTAGTCTGGTTTTCCAGTTCCTTCCATAAGCCCAGGGATTTCTCGAAACTGTCGTCGTACTTCTTCTACCATATCTTTGGCTGCATCACCCACAGATTTCATGGTGAACGCACTGAAGAGGAAGGGCAGCATGGCTCCAAAGAGGAGTCCACCAAATACCAGTGGATCTAATAACTCTACAGTACCGAAATCTTTACCTATTTCTTTGAAAGCTGCTTGCGAACGTGTGATAAAGGCAGCAAAGAGAGCTAGAGAGGTAAGGGCTGCAGAACCAATTGCAAAACCTTTACCGATGGCTGCTGTTGTATTACCTGCTGCATCCAAAGTATCTGTTCTATTTCTCACTTCTTTACCAAGTTCTGCCATTTCAGCAATACCACCGGCATTGTCAGACACGGGACCATATGCATCGATGGTAAGTCCAATGGCAATCGTGGAGATCATCCCCAAGGCTGCTATGGCAATTCCATACATTCCTGCGAGTGTGCTGGAAATTACAATTGTAATCACCAGGAGTATGACAGGTACTACTGTACTCTTGTATCCCAATGCCAAACCATAGATGATGTTGGTGGCGGCACCAGTTTCTGAAGATTGTGCTACTTCGCGAACGGGGGTATAGGAGTGGGATGTGAAATACTCTGTGATAAGTCCAATGAACATTCCGGAGAAGAGCCCGAGTATCAATGACCAATACACATCCATACGTGTGATGGTTTGGTTGTTGATAACAAATTCATCGATCATAAATCTTTGGGTTACAAAGTACATCACCACAGCCATGAGAATTGTAGAAATCCAAAGTTGTTTTTTCAAAGCCCCTTCCACGCTATCACCTTCTTTGACAGAAGCAAAGAGTGTGGTTACAAGAGAGACGGGAATTCCAAAAGCGGATATTAAAACGGGATAGAGGAGGGCATCTATATTGCCTGTGAGGGCAGTGGCTGTTGCACCAATCACCAGAGCCGCACAGGTGGCTTCAGCAGCCGATCCAAAGAGATCTGCACCCATACCGGCAATGTCGCCGACATTGTCGCCCACGTTGTCTGCAATGGTAGCTGGGTTTCGGGGGTCATCTTCTGGGATTCCTTTTTCTACCTTTCCTACAAGGTCAGCTCCCACATCGGCAGCTTTTGTGTAGATACCTCCACCCACACGCCCAAATAGGGCAACGGAAGATCCACCCAATCCAAAACCTGCAAGGCACTCCATCACAATGAGACGGAGATTGTCTGCGGGGAAAAGTCCCAAAAAGATCTGAAGAAGCACAATTAGCCCAAGTATTGCCAAACCAATGAGCCCAAAGCCCATGACAGCGCCTGAGTCAAACGCTACGCGAAATGCCTTGGAGATGGACTCTTTTGCAGCTTGGGTGGTGCGCACATTCCCCAAAGTAGCAATTTTCATGCCTATAAACCCGGACAGGCAGGAGATTGCAGCACCACTGACAAATGCTATGGCTGTAAATACGCCCTCATTGACTTCGGGAGTTTTCGGATTGTCTAAGAGAGCTACGATAGCTACTGCCATGACCGCAATAAAAATTGCGATTACTTTGTACTCACGCACGAGAAATGCCATAGCCCCCTCTGCAATTGCAGAAGAGATGACGATCAATTTCTGGTCTGAGGGGGTAGGAGTAGCTTCACCTACCCGAATACTGGTTACTTTGCGGGCAAAAAACAACGCTACTAAGAGAGCGAGGATTGATGACCCGAAGACAATGTATGCTGATATCATTCGAGATTACCTTTTTCATTCAGATGACCGAATAGAAATATGTGGAAAAAGAAAGGTCAAGCCAAAAATCAGGATGGCGGGCATACTTCTTTTTAGGTAGGGGAGCCTTTTTCTTCGTATTTGCTATTGGTTTCGTATCGGGGATTTTCGCTGTGGACGATCCCCCTGATTTTTACAAAATTTTATTGTCGGAAGCAGAATACTACCACTTTCAAAAGCGTCCCGAAATTTCTCGAGAAAAACTGAACAAGATTAAAGTTGAGTATCCCAAATACTTAGAATATGGCTACTTTCGTTTGAGTGGAAGGCTCTACGAAGAGAGTGGAAGGGAGACGGAATCCATTGAAGAGTATGAAAAAGCCCTCCGCACCAAAAAGGATGACTCAGAGCTTGCCCTTAAGCTCCATACTATCCATCTAAAAGATAGACGAATTAGAAAAGCGTTTGATTTTTTGCGAATTTATCTATTTTTACAACCCGGTGACAACACTTTGCGATACAAATCATTGGTTTTATCCTCAAGATTGGGAGAAAAAAAGTACTTTGAATTTGCAAAGAATAGAATTGAAAAGACTTCTGGAAAAGACTCCGAAGAGGAAAATCTTAAAATATTGGATGTGCTGCTAAAGGATAAGAAATTTACTGAAGGTATCACAATTGCAAAAGCTAAGGTTGAACAATTTCCATTTAACCTAAAATACCATGAATACTTACGAATTTATCAATACAATGTATCTCCCGAATCCATGGAAATGGAAGAGTTACTCATAGATACAGCAGCAATATTTTTTAAAGAGAAAAAATATTCTTTGGATTTAGCGCAGTTTTATACAAAAAAGAAGAGGTACTTTGCAGCTTTAAATTTAATCCGGAGAATGTTTTCGCAAGGGTTGGCAAAGGAAGGTTGGGATGTGGAAGAAGAGATACTCTTTTTACTTCGTTCTACATATTTTCAATTGGGACTCAAAGAACAGGCAAGGGATGTATCTCAATTGGTGAATATGATTAGAAAAGTTGAGCATTTGACGGAAGAGGAAATTGAAACAAAGTATCTACTAAATAAAAATAGAGAAATATTAGTGTATGCAATTTTTTATTTAGAGAAATTGAAATTTAAAAAAGTGGATTTGTATAGAGAAAGACTTGTCAATCGAGATCAAAAATTGGGAGACAAAGAGTTTATGAATATTTTCCCAATTTTTGACTATGAAATGAATACAGAAATGTATTAGTTTAGCCCCGGAAAAAAGAATTTAACCGCAGCAGCTTCTTTGGAAACACCGGAACCTACCTTTCCAATGTAAGCTCCATACTTGTCCCGCACGTTCCCGCTTGGGTCAATCTTTCCAAGTAGGCTACCGTATTTATCCCTGACGTCACCTGAGTCTGTGACTTTTCCCAAGTAAGCACCTGCTCTATCTCTTACATTTCCACTCGGGTCTACTTTTCCTAGATAGCTACCATGCTTATCTCTCAGAGAACCTTTGGAGTCAAGCTTTCCCTCATAACTTCCATACTTATCCCGAAAGCTTCCATCTTCTTGAACTTTTCCTTTGTAAGATCCATATTTATCACGGATATCAGTATCATTGGAAATTATTGGAGTACAGAGAAAAATAAAAAGAATGCCCATATAGATTGATAAAGATTTATACATATATCCCGCCTTTATGCAAATTAGCTTATTTTTAAAATCATAGTAAATTATCAATATTTTAGACTGTAGAATCCTTACCTCTAAAAAACAAAATAAAGTATTTGGTGAAAAAATTTCTTCCCTGAAAAGGAAAACTGAAAAATAAATGAAAATGAAATGTCTGGTTCACAAATCCCTCCCATCTGGATTGATAACTTTTTAAAAGATTTGCAAAGGATCAAAATACAAAAAAGGGAGTACTATCTAAAAACAGGAGATAAGGTCAATACAATAGGATATGTGAGGAAGGGTATTTTTAAATTGGTCACTCACAACAAAGGTAAGGATGTCATCAAAGACTTTTGCATGGAAACGGATTTTTTAGGTTCTTATGGGAGTATTTTAACAGGTGATCCCATCCAGTTTGATATCATTGCAATGGAAGATTCTGAAGTATATGTAGGAAATTTAAATAAAGTATTAGAAAGTCATAAGGATACATTTGAATATTTAAAACTTTCCAAGTTTTATTTGGAAGATGTATATCTTAAAAAAGAAGATAGAGATTATGATTTTATGATTATTGGCATTGAAGAAAAATATATAAAGTTTATGGAATTATATGGTTTGCATATAAATCGTATCTCTAAAGAAGAAATAGCATCATATTTAGGTATCACATTTTCATCATTTTTACGATTTGAAAGAAAGTTTAAAAATATTAAATTAAAGTAAATTAGGAGAATATATGAATATAAAAGTACTATCGAATTTTACTAAAGGATTTCTAACCCAGTCTGAAATTTCTCAGGAATTAGAAAATGCTAACAGGGCAATGGAACTATTGTACTCTAAAAAGGGAGAGGGAAATGAATTTCTTGGATGGGTAGATCTCCCTATGAAAATGGAATCTTCTGAAATGGATGCAATTGAAACAGCAGCCAAAGAAATTGCAGCACAATCAGAGTTTTTGGTGGTGGTGGGGATCGGGGGGTCATACCTCGGAGCCAGGGCAGTTTTAGAAGCTACCACCAGTCCTTTTTCTATCTACAGTAAAGATAAAAATCCTGTTAAAATTTTATATGCGGGTCATCATATAGATTCTGAATACCATACAGATCTCTTGGAATTTTTAAAGGATAAAGATTTTAGTGTAAATGTGATTTCTAAATCTGGTACTACAACAGAGCCCGCTTTGGCATTTCGAAGCTTACTAGCACTCTCTGAAAAAAAATATGGGAAAGAGGGAAGTAAAAAAAGAATCTATGCAACTACAGATGCTAAAAAAGGGGCATTGAAGAAGTTATCCGATGAATATGGATTTAAAACATTTGTAATACCCGATGATGTGGGTGGACGATATTCTGTGCTCACACCTGTGGGTTTACTGCCTATAGCTGCTGCTGGGAAGGATATTCGCTCCCTGCACAGGGGTGCTTTAGAGTTAGAAGAAAGCTTTCGTAAGCTTAAGGGTGAACAAAATATAGCCTGTTACTATGCCGCACTACGAAATGCACTTTACAAAAAAGGTAAAAAAGTTGAAATTCTGGTTAATTATAATCCAAGACTACATTACATAACAGAATGGTGGAAACAACTCTTTGGTGAGAGCGAAGGAAAAAATAAAAAAGGTATTTTTCCTGCGGGTGTGGACTTTACATCCGATTTGCATTCTATGGGGCAGTACATCCAGGATGGAGAAAGATTTTTATTTGAAACAGTTCTGAGTTTAGAAAATTCCAATAAAGATATGACGATTGAAACGTTTGCGGGTGACCCTGATGGACTCAACTATCTAACAGGTAAAACATTGTCATACGTAAACTCAAAAGCTATTCAGGGAACAAAATTAGCACATCATGAGGGTGGTGTACCAAATATTGAAATTCAATTAAAAGACTTGAGTGAAAAATCATTAGGGCAGCTCATCTATTTTTACGAATTTGCTTGTGGGGTCTCCGGATATATGTTGGGAATCAATCCTTTTGACCAACCCGGGGTAGAGGATTATAAAAATAATATGTTTGCTCTGTTAGGTAAAAAAGGGTATGAAAGTAAAAAAGCGGAAGTGGAGAAAAAACTTTCTGAACTATGAAAATTCTTATGACCGGGGGATCTGGTAGCATAGGGAGTGAGCTTATCCCTATCCTCCTTTCGTCTGGTCATACAATCGTATCACTTTCTAGGCGAATAATTGGTATCAGTCACTCAAATTTTAAATCTATACAATGTGATCTTTCAAATGTATCATTTGAAAATGGTAAATTTATATACAAAGGGAATGAGGAAGTTGAGCATTCCTTACAAACTAATATAGTTAAAATAGATTGTATACTCCATCTAGCTGGGCTTCCATCTGGTGAAGGGTATACTCTGGAAGACTATTTACAACAAAATGTATACCCCACTCAAACATTGGTTGGTATTGCAAAATATTTTAATATTCCAAAGTTTATATATTCAAGCACTGCATCTGTTTATGGAGAAAATGAATCACGTAAACCTTCCATTGAAACTGATTCACTAAATGGAAAATCATATTATGCAGTATCAAAAATTGAATCTGAAAAATATGTACTACAATCAAATATACCTAACTTTATTATCTTTAGAATTAGCTCTGTGTATGGTAGAAATCTAAAAAGTTATATAAATAAAATAGTTAAATATTATGATAAATCTATATTCCCTTTTCCTCTCAAAAAGAACTTATTTAAATCTTTTATATACATTGAAGATTTACTAAATTTTATTACGAGTGGGTTAATGTATGAGGGAAGTGGAATCTTTAATCTCTCCCATCCCCAAAAAGTTTCATCGGAAATGCTTTATAAGACTCTCTCCAATTTCTATCCAAAAATTGTTCTTAAAATTTTTATTCCTGAGTTTTCCGTATTTATAGAAGAAAATATATATAAAGTCTTTAGTAAGATGAGAAGTATTACTGAAAAAATGAGTAATAACAAAAGAGGAAACCTATTTAATACTATTGCTAAAATATCGAAATGGTCAGTTTTTAAAAAAAGGGAATCTATGCTAAAACCCCTTTTTCATAAATCTCTAATCAATCCTTCAAAAGCAATCCAAGAGCTAAACTATACTCCAAAAATAGACATTCAGACTGGGATCCAGGCTATTTTACTTCCAAGGAATGGTAAGAATAATTAAGTACTACAGAATTACTTGGTAACTTGAAACTTCATAATTTCATGCCATGAATTGGATGAAGATTTCAATGAACTGTCATACTTAGCAAAAACTTTTATTTCACCTTCCTCCAATAAAACAGATCCAGTGAAAAATGATCCATCTTTAGGGGTAAAGATTTGCCAATCATTTAGTTCATCAACAAATGCTATTTCCTGTGCTTCATTGACTTGAAAGGAAAAAGGTATTTGTCCATTTTTTAGAGTCCCTACTTTAGGATATTTGATTTGGATCTTAGTATGGTCTAAAATTTCTGGGTACACCCCTTTGGCATTTTTTTTATGAAACTGAATCTTTTGCTCTAGTATGATTGGAAGTGGCCCTGAAGTAGAGCTAACTTTGCCATACACTTTTAAATCATAAACACCCACCCCAGGTGATCTAACTTCAATAGTATATTTATTTTTATTTTGTTTTATATAAGTAAATTGTTTTTCATTTCCGAGAGAAACTACTAGTTGGACTTTTTTAGGATTTTCAAATGAGACCTCCAAGTATTCATCCGTGCTTAGCACTCCTAAGTCTGGAGAAAGATTTTCAAAGTAGTTGGAGTAGAAAGCTGAATATTTTTTTGGCTTATTATAAAAATCAATTTTAGACTGGGGTTCCAGTAAGAGCTGCCATTTAGTCTCAAGGGGGAAATGATCTGAGATGAACTTTTTAGGGTGGGTTAAAAAGTAATAATCACTAAATTCTTTTTTGAATTTATTGTCATACACGTTACCTGCTCCCCATGTGGTATCTATTAATCTCCATTCGCCATCTATTCTCACAGCATTCCAAGAGTGATCGGCGTCTTTAAAAATTTTCCCTGGGTAATAACTTAAACCTTTTGAATATCCATGTACCAAATGAGAATCTATGCCTGCCTGTTTACAGAGTGATAAAAATAGTTTTGAATATTCCTCTGCATTTGCAATACGAGTTTTTAGTATAGATTCGATGCTTTGGTTAATGTGCAGATTTGATTTTGAAAAATTTGTATCATAAGCAATTCTATCGGTGACCCAAATATAAATGGATCTAACTTTATCAATTTCTTTATTAGAAATCGAAGTGAGGTATTCAGTAAGCATAGGAATAGATTTTTCAGCGGAGGATGGAGTGCTAAGGGCATGTTTATCTACTTCTTTGAAAAATGTAGGATCAATTTCTCTGTATTCATTCAAGTGAACTTTATTAGAGGCACAGGATGTAAAAAAAAATAAAATAGGTAAAAAGAAGATCATAGAATATATCATTTATTTTTATCTAAAATAAAATTACTTAATGGAATATTGAAAAAGTTTAGAAATAGATTTTTATAAAAAAATAGATTAAATAACATACTAAAAAAGAAAATTAAAAATTAAAATTTAGGCTCGGTTGCATCTTCCCATTCTTCTTCTGGTTCCATAAGTTTGGGAATCATTTTTTTACATCTATCATGGTGAAATCTTATTACGGGATCATCGGGAAAAGTACTTTTACATTTCTTTAGAAGATCAAGCGCATGTTTGGGATCTCTCTCATAGAATTTATTAATAGCATCCGCTAGATCATCTCTTGTGGCATCTTTTTTTTCAATATTATCTTCAGAATCAGCATCATATACTTCAAAAATTTTAATAGGACGGTTTTTCCCTTTCACCCTGACTCTGTCAATGTAGCGGATTTTAAATTTATCTGGGTAATCTATACTTTCATAAAAGTGTTCTGAAATTAAAAAACCCACTCCATAAAACTTTGTGATACTCTCAATACGGGAAGCTAGATTTACAGTGTCCGAAATTACTGTTGTTTCCATCCTGTTGTTTTCTCCGATGGTTCCAAACATCATCTCACCGGAGTGAATTCCTATTCCTATTTCAAGAGGAGGTCTTTGGGATGTATTTCTATTTTTTTCATTATAAGTTTTCAGCTTATTAAACATTTCTATTCCTGCATGCAATGCATCTTCTCCTTCTCCACGAAATAGAGCCATGATAGCATCTCCAATGAATTTATCTATAAATCCATTGTATTGTCTTACAATAGGTCCCATTTCCTTTAGATAGGAATTGATAAACTCAAAATTTTCTTCTGGACTCATTTTTTCAGAGATAGTGGTAAAGGATCGTATGTCTGAAAAGAGAACTGTCATCTCCTTTTTCACGCTCAAACCTAACTTGATAGTGCTAATAGAATCAATTGACAACAACTGAAGTGATTCTCTAGGTACAAATCGTTCAAGTGATATATTTAGCTCTTTTAGGTTAACCATTGCTTTTTTTAAGGAATGTGAGCTGATAATCAATTTTAATAATATAAAAGCCGAGTACAGCAGTACACCAACCGAGAGGCTATATAATAAAACACTATAAATCCCTGATTTTATCAAAACTACTTTGTAAATATCAGAAAGATCTTCCCCCAATGTTTCAATTGATTCGCCAAATTCACTTTCAATTATTTCAGTTATTACTATATCTAATTGTTTTTTATTATTTAAGATAAAAGTAGAATGATTTAAAAAGACTTCAATTTCTATATTATCTTTACTTATATTATTTGTTTTAATTTTTTGAATTATCTCAAAAGCCCCTTTGTAGAACTTATCATCAGTAATAATATTATAAAGTAAAATATATTTTAATAAGGAATCGAGTTGTTCTTTTTTGTTAGGGTATTTTAGGGAAAGCTTTCGCACTGAAATTGGAATCACAGACAAAGAATGTGTGTATATGGAATTTTTTTCTTTAAATTCTTCTATTTTTTCTTTTTTAGCTTCAAAGTTTAATTTAACAGTTTCAATTAGTTTCTTAATCCTAATGGAGTCTTCGTTAGGGAGCATGTATAAAAAATCATCAAAATAAAAAAATGAGTTTTGAATAAATAGTGAAGATTTTTGAATACTATCATAATTTTTTTGTATTGCATTTTTATTTTTTAAGATTGCTTCATTGAGAAGTGAATCCTCATCTCTCATTTCAATTAATATAGTAATTGTTTTTTCAGCCTTGTCCAAATGGCTCATTTTTGATCCTAAAAAAAGAATATACAAAAGCCCTGATATGAATATCCAAAGAAGGATTTTAAATCTAATTTTCATTCCAGTATTTTCCCATTCAATTCACCACCAAGTGTTCCTAAAAATTTTACAATTTTTTTTGCTTCATCGTCAGTGAGTTCTTTTCCCAGTTGGTATTTGGACATCTTTTGGATAACTTCCTGTAGAGAATTGTATCTACCATCATGAAGGTATGGATATGTGATACTAATATTTCGTAAGGAAGGAACTTTAAATTTATATTTATCTTCTTCTCTTCCCGTTTTGTTGAATAATCCAAAATCTAAATTTGTTCTGGTTTCTTTGTCTCTCAGATAAGAACCATTGATTCCAATTTTGTGGGTTACATTCCCACCTAAATTCATTCCCTGATGACAGGATGTACACCCAACTTCTTTAAAAAGTAAAAAGCCTTCTTTTTCTTCCTCGGTGATAGAATTTTGGTCTCCCTTTAAGTATTTATCAAATCTACCATTGGGAGTGGAGAGAGAAATTATAAATTCCTTTAAGGAATCATTGACCATAGAAATATCTATATTTTTTCCATAAATTTGTAATAGAGAATTTTTAATGGAGGGATCATTCATAAGTTTATTTAGATTATTTTTATAATCACCAAATTCTTCGGGATAATGAACTAAGTGAAGAGATGCTATGAATGAACTGTCTTCTTCCGACATCCCCTCATTTCTATAGTAATTACCAGAATTAAAAACTGTGGGGGGATTTACTTTTCCTTCTATATATTTTTGAATGGTGCCCCCTTGCGTTAAATCATGGCATGTATTGCATGATACACTATCATCAGAAGAAAGCTTATTACTTAAAAAAATTTCTTTCCCGAGTGCTACTTTTTTTAAATTGAGTTTGATAGAAGCGGGGATTGGGATTACAGGTTCCCCATGAAAGGAGTATGTTTTTTTTGGGCTAAAGGGGATTTCGGGTTCCCCCGGGAAATTAGTATAGAGTGTTATAATTGGAAATATGAAAATCAAAGGAAAGAAAAGTCGATTGATTAGATTTTCCACCGCTTGTGGATTTTCAGAGATTTCTCTATAAAAGGTTTTTTTTAGCCAATTGAAAAAAAGTTTCATACTTTGTTAAAGGTTCTCTTCCTAAGATTCATACATGTCTATACAAAGTTTGAAAATATTGGACAATTGGAAAGAGTTTTATATTTTTTTTCGCTTGTCCGTATAGACCAATCAGTCAAATTGAATGTACTATGGTTCAAGTGTTGCGAAAAGAATTTTCAGAAGTTAAAGGTAAATACAGATCCTTTCTCAATTCTATCCTTGTGTTAATGGCATGGATGAGCCCATTTATAGGATATGAAGTTTTCTTTCCTATCGCTCTACTTTTGCTCTATCGAATCAATCACACCATAAGGGCTGTTGCATTTCAGGTCATAGTTTTCCAGGTCATTATTTTGATCACCTGTTATCCCCTTGAGCTGATCTGTCTTTGGGATATGGCATCTCCCTATTGTGTGACCATGCTCAGAGATGAACGTTCCCTCTTTTTCTTTATAGGCTGGGGGCTTTTGGGTCTCTTTATTCTCTTTTGGGAAGCCCGTCATTCCCTTTTAAAATATGGAGCATTGGGAAAAAAAACTAACCTGTCCAATCGTTTTAGTTTCCAAACCCTTCTCTATGTTCTCTTTAGTTGGTTCTCTGCTGTTCTCCTCTATGTATTTTTTAATGTATTCTTTGGTATGGCATATCTCTTAATCAACGATGTAAATCTACTCGATGCTTCAGGTCAGTTTGATTTATCTATGTTTATGAGTAGATATTTCAAAGGAGAATCTGAAATCTATATATGGTTTTTAAACCTTCATGCAGTCTCCCGTAATCTGGGTCGAAAAACAGTATTTGCAGTTTTACGTAAACCCTACTTGGGTTTGTATGCCCAAACCCGTATCCAAAGTCCTATTTCAAACCTAAGCTCAATTTCCTATGCAAACAAAGCAAGGTTTGCGAAATACAGAGAAGCAATTTTACCCGGATGGGGAATCATTTATTTGCATAGGTACTGGATTGGTTTTTCTGTACTATTTAGCTTTCTCTTACTTCTTCTATTTACTACCATAGGATGGACATACTACATTGATTACTCTTTTGGTACTACGTTTCTCCAAGCAATGGGGCTTAAGCCCGGTATTCCAGATAAAGAATTTATTCGATATACTTCAAATATTATAACACCAATTGTTTTTACATTTTTAATGGCTTCAGCTTATGTGTTTTCTAACTACTTATTGAGGCACCTCTTAAAAAAAGAAAGCGAACCTGTCTCAGATAGGGGACTTACTTATGGATTTAATACTAATCTTTCTTTTAGTATTTTAATACATTTGATTTTATTTTCCATACTTTTTGTAATACCTATCATGGTTACCAGAAATCCACCTCAAAAGAAAAATGATATTTCAAAGCAGCACTTCCAACCCGAAAAGTTAGAATTTTACTTTATTGATCCCGATATACCAGATGAGGTAAAAGATCTCAATGGCGGTGTAATTTCAGGCACGGAAACTCCCAGTGAAAAAGAGGGAGAAAAACTTCCCGATGAAATCAGTGACAATGGGAAACCCAAAGGGTTTGTTAAGAGAATCAAAGGCAAACGTCTTCCTAAAACATATTCAAATTATATCTCAGCCAGAATGAGAGGACCTGAAATGTTTATGGAATATTGGAAGAGGGCTCCCCATCCCTATTCCAGTGTGGTTTCCTATACAATTACAACAGAAGGTGAAATCATAGACATAGTACTTGTCGAAGCCTCTGGCTATCCAGAACAGGACCAACTTACAATTGAACTCATTGAAAGTATGAGTCCTGTGATGCCCCCACCCAATGTAAAGGGAGATGTGCGTGTTACAGAGCTCTTTTGGAACGGATCTTTAGACCCAGATGCAATGCCTACCCCTCTCCAAAAAGAAATGGTACTCATGTTTGATGGAAGGTACATAGAGGAAGAACCGTGAATTATTTTTTAGACCAGGTCAGTAGGTTTTTTCTTACACTTGAGCAAATTAGTTTTTCCGATTTGTTTTTAGCATTTCTTTCTATCCTGCCTTGGGGATTGGCACTATTTTTATTTCAGCCGGGTAAATCATCCCGTAAGCTTAAAATAGTAATACTTGCATTGCTCATGGGTTTTATCTCTACCCGTTTGATTCTCTATTTCCATCCCATAATTTGGCCTGAAGTGGATTTTAAACCCAGAAAAACTTCTATGCTAACAGCAACAGCTCACCTTGCCTTTATCCAGGCAGGTATGATGGAAGAAACATTCAAAATTTTAATGATCTTCGTATTAGCTTATTTTTTTGGATATGAAAAAAGAAAATCTATCTGGACCAAAGATGTAATACTAATTGGAGCTTTTGTTGCCTTGGGATTTGCACTCACTGAAAATTATACATACATTCACAAAGAGGCTATGAATAAATTCCAAATGTTTACTGGAAGATTTTTATATTCTTCCAACATTCATTTGTTAATCAATCTTTGTTTTGCTCTATTTTTATTAAAATCAAATACAGAAGTCCAACCACAGGATCGTTTTTCCTATCTATTGAAAGCTTTTTTCCTTGCCGTCATCCAACATGGTGTTGTAGATTTTTTTCTAATCCCTTCTTCAAAATTTGGAATTTGGCTTTCTGTTGCCCTTTTTATGGGAATTTGGGTTTGGGTGCTCAGAGATTTGAGAAGGCTAGTTTATTTTGATGAGTATGTAGTACACATAGAAAAGAAATTAGATTTTTTGGAAGATAGCGCATCTACAACCACTCAAAGTTCATTAGGAGCATAGACCAATCTAAATCCTACATTTGGTTTTTTTTGTGCACGTTTAATTGGTATAAACGAAGAAGATTGCAATTCATTTTTTCGATTCATAGATGCCCAGGTTCCACCACAATAGCCAATTGATGTACCACTTTTTTCACAAAATTCCCCTACGTTTCCTGCCATGTCATACAAAGAAAAAAAGTTTTCAAGTCGTTTCCCCACTATTTGTGGTATTTCCGAAATGGATTCGGATATGATGGCATCTATTTGCTTTTCCTTGCTTATGTCAGATTTACCGATCTGTAGGTTTGCAAGAAAGACCTTCTTTTTCTCTTGAGAATAGAGTGCCGAAATACTAATGATACATAAGAAACTAACTACTACTTTTAAATTCACCATAGATTTTAGTGAATCTATACTATAGAAATCTAATCTTTCGTCAACATAATTGTTAAGTTATTAGAGAGTGTGAATGGGGGGAGTCATACTAGCTCAAGAAACTAGAACCAAAGAATTAGAAGTGAAAATCTTTTTTCAAGTCTTTATCTAATTGTAATTCAAATGTAACAAATATAGCCAATTCTATATCCAATAAGTAACTCGGAGAAACAAAATGAAAAATAAAGTAGTAGCTTTACTTTTAATTCTAAGTATGATCACTTTAGCAACATGTACCACCAAGAAGAAATCTGATAACAATGCTCAATTGGCATTAGCATACCTATATTTAAATCAATATGAGGCAACAGTATCCTTAACCGCCAATATAAAGGATTCCAGTGGTGTTGCTCTATCACCTACCTCAAGTCCTAGTGCTTCCGTAAAATATGTCACTATGACCAACCCTAGTGGAGTGTCTCTTCTTACTTCTACAGACACTGTTAAAGATTTTAGCACATCATCAACAGGTACAGATCATGGCAATTTTACGGTAACATTTAAAGTCAATGCTGCAACAGGTACTCTAACAGGAACAGCATATACCTGTACTAGTTGTTCCACTACAGCTAGTAGCACTACTGGACTTACAGACTATGATACTGCTTCCAATTATACAACGACTTATGGAACTTTTTCGGCTGTTCTAAACCTTGCATCAACAGGTGGGACAAGTACAAGTCAGGTAACGTTAACCAGTGCTTCTGGATTAACCATAACTCTTGTTTCTGTCAGTGTATCCATCAAAGGTGTATACAATTTATCAAGTCCTACAGTTGGGGAAAGTTTATGTGATGGTAGTAGTGTGAATGCATTCACATCTATCACTACACTTTCTGGTACCTTAACAACCCAAACTGTAAGTGGAGCTGCAATACTCTCTGGAACAGTAATCGTTGATAGCGGTGTAACCTTAACAATTTCACCCGGAACCGTAATCTTTGGAGCCAGAGGATCTAGTTTATTCATAAAACAAGGTGGAGTACTCAATGCTATAGGAACTGCTGCCAGCCCTATCTGCTTTACCTCAGGTCAGTCGCTTGGTTCTCGCTATCCGGGGGATTGGGGGGGTATTGTTATGGTCGGATATGGAAAAACTACCAGGAGCACTGCATCGACTACAGAAGGTACAACACCAGTTTCTTATGGAACAGGAACGAATGATGCAGATACTTCAGGATCTTTAAAATATACGATCATTGAATTTGCTGGAAATGAAGTGGCTCCAGGAGATGAGTTAAATGGTTTATCCTTGTATGCAGTAGGAAGTGGCACTACTATAGATTATGTGCAGGTACACCGAGGACTAGATGATAGTTTTGAAATGTGGGGTGGTGCAGTAGCCCTAACTCACGTGGTTGCTACAGGTGGTCAGGATGATGACTATGATATGGATGAAGGATATGCAGGAAGTATAACCTATGCTATTGGGCAAAAATACCCAACTAGTTGTGGTGGCTCTTCTTCAACGGATCCCCATGGAATTGAATCGGATGGTCAGCAAAGTGGTGCTACAAGTACTAGTGCTTGTACAAATGGAAATGCAGCTAGATGTACGAATGGTACTCTTAGCTATATGACAATGCTTGGTCAGAGTATTACAAGTGGAGAAGCAGCAAGACTAAGAGAAGGAAATGCACAAACGCTTTCAAACTCAGTATTTTATGGTTTTGCAGGAAATAGCTCTAGTCAGGTGATTGTGGCGACTAATACAAGTAGTTTTCCTGTTACAACTTCAACTATAAGCAGTACAGTGTATTTACAGTCTGGATATACTACTACAATAGGTTCTAGTGCCAGTGATAGTTCACAAAAGACTCTTACAGCAGTTCCTGTCACTAGTGTAGGAGATGTAGCAAATTGTGGTTTTGCAGCTACCAAGCCTGACTTTACAACGAATACTGCAAGTGGGGCGCCCTCCACTGTAGGAGCATCTGCCAATAGCCAGGGAACTTGGTGGAGTAACTGGACAGTATATAGAGCAAGATAAATATAAAACTCGGTCGTTCGGGATGGTTTCATCCCGAACTTTTGTGTTAAAAAATGGATTCAAAACATCAAATGTATCGAATAGTAGCAATAGTATTATTGTTAACCTTAATTAGTTGTAAAAAATCTTTATCAACCTTAAGAGAGGAAGAGGAAGAACGAGTTAAATCGATCCAAGAATTTTACAAAGAAAAAATTAAAACTAATTATATAATTAATAATTCTTATTCTAATAGAGAAGAAGCATTAAAAGCATTTTTAAATGAAATCATAGAAAACAAAAATACTGTATCACTTTGTGATGAAGTAGAATCTAAAGAAATTCTATTCCCCAATTGTTATAATACAAATACAATGATAGCCAATGAAATGCCCGACAGAGCCTGGGATGTCATAAGAGAAAGGCAAAAATTGGGATTGAATTCAATCCAAGCCAAACTCGAAAACAAAAAGATTAAAGAAATAAAAGTCAGCTGGAATACTCAGATTAGAGATTTGAATTCCTTAAAAGGTCATGTCCCACGGGAAATCTTAATAATAACAGATAAGAAAGATGTATATTTAAAAGAGATAAAATTAGTCATAGAGCACAATAACCAATACAAAGTATGCATTGTGTCTCTATAATTTAAAAGAGGAAAAGATGAAAATTAAGATAGGTCTATTGTTTTGTGCTATTAGTTTTCTCCTATTAGGAGAAGGATTGTTAGCTCAATCAGCTACTGGAATACTTTCTGGTAAAGTTTTAGATTCTAATACAGCGGAAGCAGTGTTTGGTGCAACTGTCCTAGTCAGAAATGAAAAAAAATCTACTAAAACAGATTTTGATGGGAAGTACTCCCTAGATCTTCCCGAAGGAACCCATCTTGTAGAAATACAAATGTTTGGTTATGATCCCCAAAGAAAGAGTATCACAATTTCTGCTGGCAAAACCCAAAGCTTAAATGTTACGTTTGGTGCAAAAACTTTGGAAACAGTAGAAGTAAGTGAAAGGGCATTGAATAATACAGAAGCTTCCCTGCTTGCACTTCAAAAAAAGAGTAGTTCGGTTTCTGATGGTATAAGCCAAGAGGCAATCCGAAAAAGCCCTGATTCTTCCGCAGGGGAAGTGGTAAAAAGAGTAACTGGTATTACATTACTCGGTGGAAAATATGTGTTTGTAAGAGGATTAGGCGAAAGGTATTCAAATACTGTATTGAATAACTCTGTCATACCATCCACAGAACCTGATAAGCGAGTGATCCCCCTAGATATTTTTCCATCGAATTTATTAAAAAATATTCGAATTATCAAAACAGCAGTTCCAGAAGAAACTGGAGAATTCTCTGGGGGCTTGGTGAAAATAGAAACCCAAGAATACCCCGACCAATTTACAATGAATTTTGGACTGGGGGTAGGAAGAAATTACCAAACTACAGGGAATAAATTTTTAACATTTGATGCTGGTGAAAAATTAGGACCAATTGCAACAGGGAGACCAGGGGACACTTCCAAACTACCTGATATTGTAAACAGTTTTGGAAAAGGTGTAATCCCCTTTGAGCCCGGAACTCGTTTTGGAGGCATCCCATCTTCGGTAGTGGGTTTTGGATCTTCTCAATTTCCACAAACCTGGACGCCAGAGCAAACTAATGCTCCTTATGATAAAAATTTTAATTTTAGTATTGGTAATACATTTAAAACTTCAGAATCGGGTCAGAGATTTGGAATAATGTATGGGACAACCTACACTACAAATTATAGATATAGGGAGGAAAAAACAGCTAGGTATATCCCTGGGAATGCAATAGGTGTTCGGGACTATGCAAGCACAACCTATTTATCCAAAGTACAGTCACAGGATACCAAAATATACAATGAAGATGTGCTATGGGGAAATAATCTAAACCTAGCGTATGAGTTCACGAAAGGGCAGCAGATTTATTGGAAAAACCTTTACACAGTCAATTCTGATAAAACTGTACGGGATGCATCCGGTAAAGACTATATAGCAAATATATCAGATTTTAATTCTATTACTAATATCTTCACTTCTCGACAACTCTTCAATACAACCTTTGGAGGAGATCATGCACTTAATTTTGCAAATTCTAGACCATGGAAATTGGAATGGCAATACAATTTGTCACAGGCAAAAAGAGATGAGCCCAATTTAAATTCGCAAACATGGAGAAGATCCATTGATACTCTCAATAATTATAATAGATTGGGAAACAACCCCGATGGTTCAAGGTTTTACTCTTCTTCTGAGGACAACGTTAGAAATCCCAGTTTTAAATTAGAGATCCCATTCAACCAGTGGGATGGTTTGAAATCAATTCTTAAAGTGGGTCACTCCATGGTAGAAAGAGAGAAAAATTTCTTATTTAGAGAATTTGGTTATAAATCTTCTGTATCACAAATTACTTCCATCGATTCATTTAATCAGGGTCTTGCAACCCTTTATCCTGTCCCTGGAGAACTTACATTTAGTCCTTTCTTGGCTATTACAGGTGCCAAAGTCTTTTCAGAAAGGCAGGTGGAACCAAATGCCTACAATGCATTCCAAAAGTTGAATGCTACTTTTATGCAGGTAGATATGCCTATTTATCATAAAGTCAGATTTATTGGTGGGGTTAGATATGAAGATAGTTACCAAAAAGTTAAAACGTATGTCACTAAAGACAGTTACAGTTCCAGTAATTTGAGTTACGGATGTGATTTCTCTGACTTTTCAAATAGTGAAGCTGTGAGAGTATATGCCATCAATAATAAAATATGTAATGCAACAAACAATGGTATTGGAGAAATCAGAACAAAAGATAAGCTCCCAATGGCAAACTTTGTCTATGAAGCATCCGAAAAAGTCAACCTCAGGCTTTCTTACTCAGAAACACTAACCAGACCGGATTTAAGGGAACTCTCTGCTTTTGGGTTTAGTCCATATTATGGGGCTGACAGGATTTTTGGTAACTCTGATCTCAGAAGAACTTATATTCATAACTATGACTTTCGTTGGGAATACTACGGTAAAGGCAGTGAGTACATGGGTATTGGTGTATTTAATAAAAATTTATCGAATCCAATTGAGATGATAGGGCAACCCGTATCAGGAAGTATAAATGCACGTTTTACCTATGCAAATGCAGATAGGGCATATATTCGGGGACTGGAGTTTGATTTTAGAAGAGAGTTCTTAAATTTATTTAGAGTAGAGTCCAACTTCTTTTTCATAAATTCTAGAGTAAACGTCTTAGATTATACAAAATCGGTTGCAATACAGACTGGTTTATTGAATATCAATGATAGAGCTGCAACTTATGATCCTACAAATTTATCAAGGCCATTGCAGGGACAGTCTCCATTTGTATTCAACTTGAAATACGATTGGTTCTTAACCAAAGCCAAAAATGCCACTCTTGGGCTTTATTATAACTATTTTGGGGATAGAATTTATGCTGTAGGTGCAAATGGTACCCCTGATGCTTATGAAAAAGGGATTGGTTATACAGATTTAGTACTACAATATAAACACCAAGAAAATTATGACTTTAAGTTAGCAGTAAAAAATATTGCCAATACAAGGGTTAGAGTATACCAGAGAAGTGAACTCTTAGATAGAAATGATATATTTTTATCTTATAGAGAAGGTGTAAGTATAATGTTCTCAGCAACATACAGGATGTAGGAGTTTATATGAAAATATTATTAATATTATTATCTTTTATTCTTAATTGTGCGGGTGGGATGAATGTAAAAAGTGGAAATTCGGATAATTCCTTTGTATTTAAGAAAAAGGAGGGATTTAACTCCAATACAAAGAGAGTTTCTACTCTATCTATTTATAACAGAGATACAAAAAAAATAGGGGATGTCACAGATCTCATATCAAATATTGTGGGTATCACAATTGATACTAAGATTGGTGAGCTCTATGGTGATGCCATAGTAGGTGGAGCTGCTATTAAAGAAATTGCAACCAAGTTAAAGTTAAAGGATTTTGACAAATCTATCCAAAATTTAATTGAATCCCAACTAGATGGGGTAGCTCTAAATCCAGAAACAAAAAAGACCTTCAGTACTATCACAGATAAAGGAAAAGTGGATTCACTAGCATTTCCAGTCATCAGCGCAGGTACAGATAAAATCATGAATGGTGATACGGTTGAGATTTCCTTGATTGTGTTTGATGGAAAATCTACCAATATCCAATATGTGACCAGCAAAGCAAAAATCTCTGCCAAGCCAGAAGATTTAAAACTTTTTGCATCTAAGCCGGATCAGGCAAGAGCTAATACCACATCAGTCTTGATAGAAGCTGTAAATAAATTTATGAGTGAAGTTCAAAAGGAAGTAAAGCCTCAGAGTATTGTGGCAAGCAATGAGCCAACAAAGGGAGTTTCCCCGCAGGAAGATTCTAAAGAACCCGCAAAATCATCAGAAGTTGTGGAATCCGAAGTAAAAGAAAAAGAAGCTCTACAACCACTAAACGATTGGTTGGTCAAAAAAGTAAGGATTGGTCTGGGACCTATTGTCCTTGTTTTTACCGGGCTTTTATTTATTCTCCTATAAAAAAAGCCATCCAATGGATGGCTTCCCGTTTCATTTTCACCCCGTAAGTCAACTTTTATACCGTCTGAAAAGACGGTACTTTCTTTATTCCCCTATGTCGCCAGGGTTTACTAAAGTCTTAGTCATTTTCAAAGATTCATCCAACATAAATTGCATGTTGGTTCGTAGGTCTTTTAATAACTTTTCAGATGTACCACGCTTATCTTTTTTATAATCTGCATAGTAAGACGCGAGTGATACTGGTTTGGAAAGATAAACATAAGCTTTTCTTGATTTTCTAGGAGGGAGCCCACCTAGCATTCTGGGTTTTTTATTGAAGATATAGCTTTCAAATCGAAGGAGCCATTCATAAAAGCGTTCAGGGGATGGATATGCCACAAGGTAGTCTTTTTTAATTGCTACAAAGTCAAATGCCTTTTCCACTTCCCCTTTAGCCCATGACAATTGGTCTTTGGTAAGTTTTGGAAGTTTTGGATCTTCGTACTTCACACCAATCATTTCTATAATAGCTATCAACTGTCGGAGTTTCATGATAGCATCTTGGTCTTTTTTATAATCTTTGATTCCTAATTTATCAGCTACATTGTCGAGGATAGCGTGTCGTACCCTTCCCACTCTAAAATCGAAATCTTTATCATCTTTAACGGAAACATTGTACATACTTTCTGCATGTTGTAAGATGTTTCTGCCTACAGTTAAGAATCTACGTAAGAGATTTTTGTTGCCTGGATCAATTTCGAATTTTTTTTCAATTTTTTTAAGGCTTTCCGAAAGGTGTTCACTCAATTCTTCTGCAGTACCGTTGAATACATATTTCATAAATGCTGGGAGAATTTTGATGTCTGCATTTGGGTCCAGCTTGATGGCATCTTCATAAGCCCAAAGTGCAATTTGTACGACACCTTGTTGGAATGGCATAAGGTTATCGTTTTCACCACTGGTAGGTTCCCCTTCTGGGTATAAAACTAGCTTCCCTTCGGGTGCAGCTAGAGTGGATCTTGCAGTTTTTAAGGATTCTCTATCATTGATCCCGGCAATAATGGAGAATGCTCCAATGTTAGAAAGTAGTTTTCCAGTCAAACCAAAGTCCCAATCAAAGACCTGTCTGGATCCCATATATCGAAAACGGGTTCCCATCATGTTGGCAATTTGGTATGTGACAGGTGGTTCTGCAGTGGTGGGGTGATTAGAAAAGAAGAGCATCCTCTCTGATTTCATGGACTTGAGTAGTTCCACATCCTCCGGTTTCATTACAATTTCGTCTATATTTTGAACTGCTTTCAGTGCAATCCAATATATTGTGTCTACAAGCCAATGGAGAAAGGGGTTATTTTTTGCTGGGATAAATGCTTTCATTTTAGTTTCACCTCAAAACACCAATACTCTAGAAATAGGAATTTTTTCGTCAAGTTCTAAAAAGAATACCCATTGGAATTTTCATTTTTAGACTGGTTCTAATTTACTATGGAGCAAAATTTTGAAAATTTCCATATTCCTCATTTATAAGAAATACATAAATTTATTTATAAATACTGGCTTATTGCTTCTATTGATACCTCTGTTACACTGTCAGAAATATATTTCTAAACCCACTCCCAAGCTTACCAATGGAGTTTTGGATCTAAGGGAGTGGGATATTCGGAAAGAAAAGGTGTTTGAAATCACTGGTGATTATATCTTTTATCCAAATTATCTTTTGATTAAAAATGATGAGGATCCAAGCCTTGAACCATCGGAAGGATGTTTTTTTGACAGTGGAGATAGCAAAGATGATTTTGAATGCAATGGATATGTCATCCCCCAAACAAGTCTGGATCTCTTAGAGAATAAGATAAAGGGATACAATGTTGATATTCCCCATAGATGGAAGGACAAGCAATACGGAAATCAAACTCTCACAGCAAAGGGGGTTGGATTGTATAGAATACAATTTCAAGTCCAAGAACCCACCAAACTTTCTTTTACATCCGAACCAGATTTCTCACTTATTTCCTACCGACTTTGGCTAAAATCAGGAAATAGAATAAGCCTAATCCAAAAGAGCGGTCATCCGACCCCCACACCACAAGGTATGCGCTCACATAGCATCCCTGTGTTTGTCACAGAAGTGATCTCGGATGGCGATGAGCTACTTCTGGAGATAGCCAACTGGGAGAATAGAGTGGGGGGATTAAAGTCCGGTATTTTTATTGGGAATCCTAGAGAAGTATCAAATTTTCGGGACATTGCCATCTGGAGTTCCCTAGTGATTTTTGGATTGAATACAATGGCTGGCTTGTATCACTTTTTTCTTTTTATACTTCGTCCTTCCAATCGTTATACACTTTGGTTTGGAGTATTTTGTGTGGTGATTGGTATGAGAGTTTTGGTAATTTCTAAGCCAATCCAAATATATTTCCCTGATATGAATGCATTTTCATTTTTGTTAAAATTAGAGTATCTTACCATGACTGGTTCTATGGCTATCTTTATTGTGTATATCAAGGAAGTACTAGAAAATAAAATATTCTATCCATGGTATTACGTTGTAATGTTTATCTCTATCTTTAGTTCATTTGTTATAATTATTACTGATACATTTACTTTTACAAATCTCCTCACATATTTTCAATTGGGATTATTGGTAGGTTTGCTTTGGATTGCATTTGAGGTGATCAAGCACTCCTTTTTTAAAATCCCAAACAATGCAAGAAATAAATATATTTCTAGATCGATTACCTATGTATCAATAATATTTATCTCCTCTATTGTTCATGACTTACTGATGTACCAAGGGTTTCTCAGAAGTGTCGAGCTTACAGCCTATGGTTTGGTTTTATTCTTATTGGGCCAAGGGGTTGTGATTGCGCGTGTGAATGCAAAAGCCTGGTCTAACAGCGAGCATCTTTCCACAAATTTACAAAAAGAAGTAGAGCTCAGAACTATAGATTACAAGGAGCAAAAAGAAATTGCTGAAAAAGCATTTATCAATCTAAAGGAATCTCAAGATAAACTAATCCTTGCAGAAAAACAGGCAACTCTAAACCAAATTATAACCAACATATCACATGAGTTAAATACTCCTTTAGGTGCAATACAGGCTACTTCTGAAAGCCTAAGAAATTCAATACTTAACCTACAATCACTCCTAAAAAATTATATTGAAAATATGGGTACTATCCAATATCCTATAGATTTAGAAAGTATTTTTAAAATACTAAATCATATTAGTATAAACTCAAATTCTAATATTCTAACAACACGTGATCACAGAAGATTACAAAAAGAATTAAAAGAAGAACTTAAATTATTTACTTCTAAAAATCAACTAAATGAAATCAATAGCATAGAAAACCTTTCCGTTCTAATTTTAGAGGCAGGTTTACAAAATATTTATAAAGAGTATTCAAATATACTAAAAACCCAAAATGCAGGTATTTTAGAATTTTTTATTGAATACAATGGGTTATTATTGAAGGCAAATTTATTCAAATCCTCTTCTGAGAAAATGTTTAAGACTGTAACTATGATACGATCTTTGCTACCAGATAGAGAAGAGATCGTCAGAGACAACTTAGATTTAGTTTCCATTATAAAAGAATCTATTGAAATTTATTCGAATAGAATCCAAGTAGGCATTCATCTCCATCTAGATTTCCAAGAATTTCCAATTGTAGCAGGAACTTCCCTCGAATACAAACAAGTATTTGCCAACATTATTTTAAATGCCATACAGGCTGTCGAGAATAGTGTTGATAAAAATATTTATATTAAAACTTTTTTGCAAGATAATAAAATTGTAGTTGAAGTAGAAGATTCCGGAGTAGGTATTTCAGAAGAAAATCAAAGTAAAATATTCCAACCTATGTTTACAACACGTCAACATGCAGAGGGTAGTGGATTAGGGTTGTATATATCCCAAAGAAATTTGAACAAATATGGATACAAACTAAGCTTTGAGTCTAATCCTGGAAAAACAAAATTTTGGATTGATATATGAGTTGGAAATTTTTTTTTGTTTTTTTGCTTTTATCTACAATCTGGGTGCAGAAAAAATTGAGGTACAAATAAGACTCTTAGAAAAACCAGGAAACATCCCATTATCTAAAGTTCAGATCACAATTCAAAAGGCTGGTGTAATTGTCATCACTAGCATAGATGGAAGTTCTAAATTCAGTCTTCCCGAACCAGGGTATTATACAATAAAGGCTATTATTAAAAATAATATAGAAACTTGGAATAAGGAATTTTCCTATAACAACCAGGAAATTATTCTTTACTCAAATAATAAAGAACTCTCGGGGATAGTTGTTGCAGGGGAAAAGGATAAGCAAAAAATTTCTACCTATACTTTAACACAGGAAGAAATCAAACGATTACCCGGTACTGGAGGTGACTCTTTAAAAGCAATCCAAACCTTGCCCGGAATTGTAATTGGTTTGCCTATTGGAACCAATCCTACTTTTGTGACTAGTAATACAGCAAATCCATTCAATGCAAATCCATATTCCAATAGCGAACGTGGAGATTTTTCTTTGCGTGGAGGTGGGACGAGAAATAACCAATATTATTTTGATGGTTTTCCTCTCCCTTATGTATTTCACTTGGGAAATCAATCTTCAGTTCTAAATAATAATGTTATCAAATCCTTTGATATATATACAGGGGGATATTCTGCTAAGTATGGATATGCTACAGGTGGAATAATTGCAATTGAAGGTGTAGATAAAATTGATAGACCAAAGACAATTATAAATTCAAGTATTCTCTTCAGTGATGGATATGTTCAGGCACCCATTGGCAATGGGTTTAGTTTTCTTGCAGGAGCCAGAAAAAACTATCCCAATTTGGTATACCTCAAAGCATTTCCACAAACTATCCCTGATGATGCAAAGTATGCAAGCTATTCTGATTTCCAGGTAAAACTTTTTTGGGATATAAACAGTAACAATAGAATTACAGTTCAAAGTTTTGGATCCAGAGATCTACAAGCATACACAAGAGCTGTTGCAGATTTAGAAAGTTCTGAGAGGAAAGACTCAAGACCGCCAGTAGGTCTAAATAGAAGTTTTAGAACAGATGGAGTGCGGTACATTTTTAAAACAAATAAATGGCGTAATACATTATCCTATTCCAAATCTGCGTTTAAAGAATTTTTTGAATTGAAAGTTTCAAATCCTTTAACAGCAGAAACTATATTCGGATTTAATAATATAACTTTAGACCAAATAATATTTATTGATAATAAAATTGAAGGAGAGATCATTGATGATCTCTTAAAAGTTGAAGCGGGTGTTCAATATAGAGAGCGACAAATAGATTTAAAAGCAGGTGATGTCGCATCTTCAAATGCAAATTTTTTTAATCAATTTGATAGCATCATTGATCAAAGTCCCGCACTTAGATCCATCTTTGACGGAGATAGAATTAAAATTAAAGAAATGAGTGGATACTCGGAATTAGTATTTCGAAAGTATGGTTTTAAAATTAATCCTGGAGTACGACTTGATACCTATCAGAAAACAGGGGAATCTAACTTACAGCCGAGGTTCAATTCCAGTTATACAATTGAAAAAACAAAGACTAGTATCATTGGTAGCAATGGTATTCACTATAACACTCCCACCTTAGTCCAACAAGCATCAAAGGTTGCAGGGAATCCAAATTTATTTATGGAAAGGGCTGAGCATAATTCAGTAGGATTCATCCAAGAAATATCTAATCTATGGAATGTAAAAGTAGAGGGTTTTAAAAATATATTTTCAAATATAATAGTAAATGATCAATTTGCTATTGATCCATATTCATTGAACAATGAGCCAAGAACTTTATTGCGTAGACCCGATGATGCAATTCAAAATCCTTTGGTAGCTAGAAATTTAAATTACTCCAATAGTGGATATGGAACATCAGAGGGTGTAGAAGTCTTTCTTAGAAAAGAAAGGGATCCGAGAACAAATGTTGGTTGGTTTGGGTGGATTTCCTATACAAACTCTATCACTAAGCGAATCAATAACCAAGCCCGTCTTACAAGTGATGAAAGAACTAGACGTTCTATAGAAAATGGTGCTAGAGACTTAGTGTACCAAACTAAAGTAGGAACTAATTATCTAAACTATTACAATGATAACCAATACGAATTTATTTATAACAATGATAGAAAAGAGCTATATGATCTAGATAGAACACATGTTCTCAATCTAGTTTTTGGTTATAAATGGCAAGAAAACTGGCAGATAGGTTTTCGCTTTAGATATTTTTCAGGTACACCCTATACACCAATCATAGATTCTACAAAAGCAACACAAGCAGCACAGGGTGGGGTGGTATTCAATCTTCCAAAATATGCAGATGCGTTCAATAGTGACAGGTTTCGTCCCTACCACCAATTAGATGTTAGGATTGATAAATTTTTACCCTATGAATGGGGATACCTAAACGTATATGTTGATTTCATAAATTTATATGGAAGACGAAATGAAATTGGAGAAACTTTTAGTAATTTCACCCAGTACGACAGATATAAAAATCCTTCACCAATTATAGACACAGTCAACTCTCCATACATTCAAACTGTCAGACAGGGTGGAAATTTAGTATTCTTGCCTTTGATTAACTTTGGAATGGAGGTGAAATTTTGAAAAGATTACATTTAATAAGTTTATTATTGACGTTCCTGCAAAGAGTCAGTTTTTGCAAATTTATTCGCAACAATCTTAGGCTTTTTCCTACCTACCGGCGGAAAAAGATAGTAATTGCAGTTGCATCATTATTTCTAATTCTGTATTGTAATAATGAGCAGTCAAATCTCCAAGATGAGAAGAGTGTTCAGGATTACAAAACCATATTATTTTTAAACACTTATCTGAATAGCGGGGAATGTTTACGACAGGAAACTACATCAGCTTCAAAAATATATACCTGCTCTAAATTACAAAAAATAAGCTGTAGTACAAATACATTAATCACCACATCTGGAGAATTAATAAAAATTAAAAATGACACTGCAACTATTATAAAAAAATCACCTGAATGTACGGAAAGCTCAGTTGCTTTATTAAAGGTAACCCAGAGTTCAAATACTGAAATTTCAACTATTAAATCCAATAATGTTTTCACTTCCATAGAATCATGCAGCGGTTTAAATTTATCTAACACGAATAAATTAACATCAAACGACCAGACTATATTTTTAAATTCTACAAGAGGGAAAATAGGATTAGTCGCATATGTAAATTCTAAAAGTATATTTTTTAAAACAAAAGCAGAAAATTGTCTATTGAACCAATTTTCAGAATCAGAAAGATTGTTAATCGAAGAAGTGTCTACAGGTGTTAAAGTTAAAGAAGTATCTTGCACCGAAGTGAAAGATACTAAAACTTGTGGAATAAGTTTATAAATTAATTTCCCATACTTCCATTTTTTAAATTAGGTAGTAGTACGATATCCACTCTCCTATTCATACTTCTATTTTGTTCTGAAGAATTTGTTTTTATGGGGTTAAATTCTCCATTTCCTACAGCAGCAAAATTTTTCTCTGGAATAGATGTTCTGGTAAGTATATATCGTAGTACAGAAAGAGCTCTATAGGTTGAAAGTTCCCAATTGTCTTTGTATTTTCCTCCACGTATGGGCAAATTATCTGTATTTCCTTCAATATATATTTTTCTATCTTTGTATTGGTTTAGGACAGATATAATTTTATTTAATGTTTTATTACCAGACTTTTTTAACTCTCCATTGCCGAGATCAAATGTAATTCTATCATATACATTTATAATAACTCTACCTTTTTCCTGGGTGATATTCATATCACCGTTTCCAATTTCATCTTTTAGTTTTTCTTCTAGCTCTTTCTTTGTGAGAGAGGAAGCTTTTTCTAATTGTTCCTTGAGCTTTGTATTTTCCACGGTTAGCTCTTGTTCTCTTTCTCGTAAACGGGCTAATTGGATTGTAAATTGATTTAATTTTCGGTTGTACTCAGATTGAAGTTGCTCTGCTTGCTCTTCTAGTTTTTTTGAAAGAAAATCTTTTTCAGATTTTTGTACTAATTCTAAGTCAGATGTAAGTCGCTTTATTTCAGCTTGGAGATTGAGATTTTCCTCTTTAAGTGCTTTGACTTCTTGGGGAGTAAGCATTCTTTCTAGATTTGTGGAGAGCATTAAATTATCGTAATCACTAGGATTTGTAGTACGATCACCTTTTTTAGCAACAGTATTTTCTTTCAATGATTCATAATCAGAACTCAATGCCTTGTACTTATCTTCTAAGGCCTTTTTTTCTTTTTCAAGTTGTTCAATCATTTCTAATGCAGCTGATCTTTCCTCAGATTTTCTAGAGTTTTCTTCCAGTTTCTTGGAGATTTCTGCTTTTTCTTCTTTTAACTCCTGTAAACTACTTTCGTATCGATCTTTAGAAGATTCCAACTCTTCCATCTTCTCATTGATCTCTGAAATTCTTCTATCTGTGATCATAGAAAAAGCAGCTTTAGACTCTTTTGTATTGTAGAGTTCTACCTCAAGAGCAACTAGCCTAGCTCTGAGTACTTCATTTTCTCTCTTTATCGCAGCACTTTCTTGTAAAAATTGTTCTTTGGAATCTTGGAATTCTTTTTCGGATTGTTTCTTTTTCTTAAGCAATTCTCTATATTCAGATCTATAGTAAAACCAATCATTTGCTTCGTCTTCCACTTTAGATTCAGAGTTAAGAGGATTGAGATACAGAAGGATAAATAGTTGGATAAGTACCAATCTACTTAAAAAGATATGGTTAAAAAGAAAATTCATTCGGTATTCCTATTTTATTTTATTGGGTGTAATAATAATTTCGACTCTTCTGTTGATGAGCCTATTCTTGTCTGAAGTATTCGGTTTGATTGGATTGAATTCTCCCATACCCGCCAGAGCAAACTGCTTTGGATTGATTCCTTTTTCTTGTTTTAGAAATTCATAAACTGCAAATGCTCTCTCAAAAGATAAATGCCAATTATCAATAAATTTTTCATTGCTTATAGGAATATTATCAGTATTTCCTTCTATATAAATCTTATTTTTATTATGTTTTCTTAGAGATAAACTAATTTTACTTAATACATTTTTCCCATACTCAAGTAGTGTTGCAGACCCTTTTTTAAACGTGATTGCATTGTTTAAATTGATAATAATAGAATCACCTTTTTTGGATACCGAGAGTTCACCTCTTTTTACTTCTTTTTCTAAAGTATCTTCTAATCTATTTTTTTCATAGTTCAACCTTTCAACTTCTTCAAGGTATTTGTTTTTTTCCTCATTGTATCTATCTTGAGCAGTTGCTAGATCGCCTAGGGCAGCTTCGTAATCTTTTCTCACATCTTCTAGTTCTGAGTTTATAGATTCATTTCTCTTTTTAAGTTCATCTAGTTCTTGTGTAATGGAAGTGAGTTGTTTTTCTAATTCTTCGATTCGGGTAAGATTTTGAGCAAGCATCAACTTAGATTGATTCAAGGATGTTCTATATGTTTTCCAATCTTCTTCTAAATTTGATTCCTGCTCTTTTAATATTGCCAATTTCTCTTCATCAATTTTTAATTCAGAGGATTTACTTTGTATTTCAGTTTTAAGTTCCCTATTTTTTTGATTGGAAATTTGGATTGTCTCATCTTTGAGTTGGTTGAGATTTTTTATAAGGTTGGTCTGCTCTGTTTCCAATTCGCGAATGGTTTTTTCAAGCTGGGATACATAGTCTTCAGGAATTGTATTTAGGGGCATCATAAGAGGAGTAGGAGAATTTTTTGCAGATGCAATTTCTTCCATGAGAGTATTCTTTTCTGCATTTAGAGATTGGATAGTTTTCTCTAATCCTTTTATTTTGGTTTCCATATCAAGATTTCGCGAAAGTTGCGATTTTGATTCATCAGAAGCCTTCAAAAGTTGAGATTTTTCCGTTTCTAAATTTTTAATTTTTGATTCTAACTCCGCCACCTGGGCTAATTTTTTTTCCGCGGCATCTTTCTGAGATTTGGCTGTTGCAATCTCTTTTTCAAGGGATGCTATTTTTGCTTTATACCCATCAGACTGGGCAGCAATTTCTTTTGCTTTGGAGTATTCTGCATTTAGAGTATCCAGATTGGTTCTTAAAGTAGAAATCTCTTTCTCTAAGAGGCTAGTATTTCTTTTATTTGCTTCTATTTCTCTTAGGAGAGCTTCAGACTTTTCTTCCGATTCCTTAATTTTTTTTTGTAACTCCAAGGACTCTTTATTTGTCTCTTCTGTGAGAAGGGAACGGGTATTTTTATTTTTGAGGAGTTCGTTGTATTTCTCTGTTATGACTCTTTTTTTCTCTAGAAGTTCATTGTATTCTGATTTCCAATAGAAGAGGATGGCGTCTTTTTCGCCTTCTTTTGGATCTAAGCTATCTAGATCACTTGAAAACAGTGCGATTGTGAAAAAAAACAGAAAAGAAAAAATGGAGAATAAATTCAGGTTAGAAATGGATCTAAAGTCCAAGAATATTGAGGAAATATTTATCATAGGGGTCACTTTTTAATACATAATTACTGCCTTTGCTCTCATCGTCAAGAAAGAAGTTAAATGTATTTACTGTTATATTGGTGTATATTCTTTCAAAATAGTAAGTTTATAGCATTCTTTTTTCAACTATAGACTGGCTGAGTAGATTTTTTAAATTAGCAGGTAACAAATTCTGAAATTCTTAAAAGAATTTTTGGAAATAAAAATTCTTTTTATTGTGATGGGTTTTCATAATTTGTGAAATGTTGATAGACTAAATAGTAGGAATAGTCCCGAGATGAGAGTAAGTCAAGAGTCCGCCATTTAAAGGGGTTAAAAAAGGTATGAATATGGTAATCTTTATATTATCACCCTTGGCATATAAAATTTCTAAGATTTCATTTTTGACTACCATGATCATATTACTTTTTTCTTTGGATATATTCGCAGATGAGTGTATCTCAGGTAAATGCACCAATGGTGTTGGGACTTATCTATATTCTAATGGAACAAAGTACGTGGGCTCTTTTAAGAATGGAAAGCTTCAAGGCAAAGGTACGCTTTTTTTCGCAAATGAAAATGACTCTGATGACAAAGAGAGTTCTAACAAATATGCCTATGCAGAAAAGTATATCGGTGAATTTAAAGAAGGAAAACTTTTTGGTCAGGGAATGTTAATATTTCAAAATGGAAATAAATATGAGGGAGAATTTGTAGACGATACCTTCAACGGAAAGGGTACTTACACATACGCTTTGGGATCTAAATATTCAGGAGAGTTTAAAAATGATCTAAAGCACGGTAAGGGAACCTTTACCTATGCAAACGGTGAAAAATATGAGGGAGAATTTAGAAATGACCTCATAGAAGGAAATGGCACATACACCTACCTATCAGGTGATAAGTATATGGGATCCTTTAGTGAAGGGAAAAAAAATGGTTTTGGAACATATAATTTTTCTGACGGAAAAACATATACAGGTGAATTTAAATCAGACCAAAAAGAAGGAAGAGGAATATTCTTATTCCCGAATGGAACGCGATATGATGGGGAATTTAAAAATGATAAATACGATGGTGATGGAACTATAGTCTATCCTAATGGAACAAAATATTCAGGTCAGTTCAAAGAATATAAATATGAAGGTCAGGGGAAACTATATTTTCCATCCGGAACGTCTTACACTGGAGAATTTAAAGATAATAAATTTGATGGTAAAGGAATTTATTTGTTTTCAACAGGTAAGAAGTATGATGGGGACTTTAAAGAAGGTAAGTTTGAAGGCAATGGTGTGTATACATATCTAAATGGAGATAGATATGTGGGTGGTTTTAAGAACGGGAAATTTGAGGGAAGGGCTACAGTTTTTTTAGCAAAAGGCGGAAAGTACGAAGTAGAGTTTAAGGATGGTAAGTTTAACGGACATGGCACTGTAACATATCCAAATGGTGATAGGTATGTTGGTGAATTTAAAGATGGCAAGAGAAGTGGAAAAGGAGTCCTTACTTTTAAGGATGGCGGAGAATATTCAGGTGAATTTAAGGATGATGTATCACACGGTAAGGGAACATTAATGTATAGTGATGGTGTTGTGTACGACGGATATTTTGATATGGATAAATTTCATGGTCAGGGAATTATGTATGGTGCAAATGGCGAAGTTATTTATGGAGGTAGGTGGATAAATGGAGATCCTGCCGACGATAAAAAAGCCCAAAAGTTTTTGGAAAATTACAAACCACTGGATTCTAAAGAAAATAATTAAGTAAAGCGATGAAAAATCTCTTCTTCTATTTGTTTTTGGATAGATCTATAAAAAAGGGTAAACTTGAAATATTCTTGCTTACTTTAAATAGTAAATATAAGAACTATATTTTAAACTGGATCCATTTAAAAATAATAATAAAATATATAAATATTATCTCAAGCTATATATTAGAATATACTAATAAATTAAGTAGGACATTCTTATATAGAGTAGTTATATTTTCCAAGCCTTCTGAAAAATACAAAAAAATTTCTATTTTCCCTAAAGGAACGTCTGGGCTATTTTTTTTATCATTACTTTTTTTTAAAATATCATTATCTGCAGGAGAGTGTATACAGGGAGATTGTATAAATGGAGAAGGTACTATGAAATTTGCAAATGGTGATTCGTATACAGGAACATTTAAAGATGAAAAAAAAATTGGTTATGGTATTTATACATTTAGTAATGGTGAAAGGTATGAAGGTGAATTCCAGGCTGATTTTCCTAATGGAAAAGGCACTGCTTTTTTAGGCAATGGGAATGTTTATACTGGGTATTTTATCAATAATGTTCCGGATGGAAAAGGAAAAATGGTTTTTAATAATGGAAATATCTATGATGGTGAATGGAAAAGAGGTGTTAGGGAGGGAAGGGGAACTATGTCGTACGTAGATGGAAGTATTTATACAGGAGAATGGAAATCAAATAAAAAGTCAGGCTATGGTACATTTAAAAAATCAATTATAGTAGGCATCCAAACCCCAAGTATGCCTTTGCCAACAAGACCATTGAGAAAGGTTATTGAATCACAATTTTGGATCACTAAAATTCAAAACTAAGATGTTCTCCTAAATATATACTAATCTTAATATTGTCCTATACTTTATAATTATAATCATGTTTAAAAAAACTAAAATTATACTATTATTTTTTTCATTTATGGCGTTCCTGCAAAAAGTCAGTTTTTGCAATTTTATTTGCAACAATCCTAGGCTTTTTTCCGCCTGTCGGCGGAAAAAGATAGTTATTGCAGTTGCGTCATTTATTACTTCTTTTTCTGTACTACCAAATTGTGTTACAGGGGATTGTATTAGTGGAATTGGAACCAAGATATTTTCGGATGGTGGAAAATATTCAGGCCAGTGGTATGGTGGAATGAAAAATGGAAGAGGCGTCTATTTTTTCCCAAATGGAGACATCTATGAAGGCGGCTGGAAAGATAATAAAATGAGTGGACAGGGAAATTTTTCTTTTTCAATCGGAGGGAATTTCCAGGGTAACTTTCTTAACAATGAGATGAATGGTCTTGGTGTTTACACGTATCCTGAAGGTCATACGTATAAAGGTGAATTTAAAAACAATAAGCGTAATGGTAAAGGATTTTACATATTCAATGATAGAGATGAGTATGAGGGGTATTTCCAGGATGATAAAATTTATGGAAAAGGGATTTATCGATATTCAAATGGAGATATCTACGAAGGAAATTTTGTAAATGATTTGTACCATGGACAGGGTAAACTTAAGTATGCTAATGGGGATGCTTATGATGGCTCATTTCAGGAAGGAATCAAAGAAGGTTTAGGATCATACGTATTTGCTAATAAAAGTAAATACACGGGTGAGTTTTATAGAGATAAAATTCACGGAAAAGGAAAGTTTGAATTTCCAAATGGGGATAAATATGAAGGAAATTTTGCAAATAACAAATTTTCAGGAGAGGGAGTTTATACATTTACTTCTGGAGTGAAGTACTCTGGAAATTTCCAAGATGATCAATACAATGGAAAAGGTCTTAAAATCAACACAGATGGCTCAAAATATACAGGAGATTTTCGAGAAGACCAATACAACGGAAAAGGAATTATATCTTACCAAAATGGAGATACATACCAAGGAGAATTTGTAAAGGGAATTTACCAGGGTAAAGGAACATTGACCTTTGCTTCTGGGGATGTATACATTGGAGAATTTTCCAATGGAAAACGAAATGGCACAGGAATATATAAATATGTAAATGGGGATAGGTATGAGGGTGAATTTAAGGAAGATAAATTCAATGGAAAAGGAAATTTTTTCTTCTCGGATGGAAGTAGGTATGAAGGAGGATTTGAAAATGACAAATACAAAGGGAAGGGGACATATATATATCCTAAAGGAGATAAATATGAAGGTGAGTTTTTAGATGACATGAGACATGGCATGGGAGTATACGTTTCTACAGATGGTTCAAAATATACAGGTGAGTATAAAAAAAACAAGAAAGATGGTCCTGGTATTCTGACCGATAAAGATGGTAACGTGATATACAAAGGTCAATGGGTAAATGGAGAGCAATCTTCTAAATAAAATATATCCATTTTAATGGGGGAAGTCAGAAATGACAAAATTTAATAACACCGATATCCGAAACGGTCTTATGGTAAATATAGATGACGTATATATCTTTCCAATAAGTGAGAATGTATACTCTTATTTGGAAAAAATATGGTCTTCATTTGTAAATAAGATGGTTGCGCTAACTTTCCCTAATGATGAAAACATCTTTGATCATTCTGTTTTTGAAGTAATACAAGGCATAGACACTAAAATCGTAGCTTCTTCTACGCATTTCAAAATGAAAGAAATGATTGGAAATAAAGTAAATAAAGATATCCAAGAGTTCATAAGTAAGACAAGATCTATTCCTCTTTCAGATGAAAAAAATGAATCTTCTAAAATATTAAAAAAAGCAGTCCTTTCTTATAGCCATATGAATAGGCCTTCCGTAGAAATTATCAATCTCCGAAGCGATGATAGGGTTCACCCCAATTTAAAAAATTTACTTACTGAAACAATGAGATACGCTATAGGTATACCATTGATTGTAAAAGAAAATCCAATTGGTATTTTATGGGGAATCAAAAGAAAAAAGCTTACGGAAGATCAAAAAAGAGACCTCACTCTGCAGCTACATACATTATTTGATGTAATTGAATATATAGTTGCTTTAGAAGTAGATCGAAAAGGAGATCCATACTTTGCAAGGAAAAATATAGAAAAATCAGACACAACTTCTTCCATTCATCATTTACTCTATACATTGCAAAAAGGTCAGAGAGATCCTGTTACTTCAATTGTAGCACATTCCCATGTTTATAATATGATGTATAGATTGGATGCAAGTTATATTGTTCCTACTACTGGTGGTTACTCGGTTAGTCTCAAGCATATTGCCCCTGAGCAATTAAATGAAAAGAAAATAGTCATTTTGATGATTCCAGGATTTTTTTGTAGGCGTTCTGTGATGGATAAGCTCTCTAGAGAGATGGCACTTCGATATGGATATAGAGTCTATTCTATGGATATGAGGGGAAGATCGCGATACACTCTACCCCCTGATGGAAAAAGAACCAGCTGGACTATGGATGACTATATCCAGGATGACTTTCCTGCAGTTCTTCAATGGATCAAAAGCCAACATCCCGATGAAGATGTAGTAGTCATGGGTCACAGTATGGGAGGAATGATTCCCCGGTTTTACACAGCAGCTTATGATCGAATAATCAGTATGCCAGGGAAAGAAGATAGAATCAATCCTCACAATCTAATCAAAGGAATAATATCTATAACTTCACCTAACTACATCAATTTAGATTCACCACTCTTTGGATTGGATATTATTAAAAATGGGTTTAAATTTTTTAGCAATCGTATGGTCTATGATATGCTCTTTAATATTGTTTCCTTCCCTGTAAAAAATACTCTCACAACAATTGATCTGAATAGTTTTTTTAAATTTATATTAAACCTTCATTCTTCTTTACGCCAATTCTCATTCCAGATCAGCACAAAGATTGTTAATCTAAATGATTTTGTGGGGTACAAGCAAATCACCCCTCCTGAATGGTACTTTATGGTTGAAGATGTATTTTGTGAAGAATCAATTAAAGTGATACTTCAATTTATTCGTTCACAGCTTTCTCACGAAAACGGATTTTACTCTTATGATGGGGATTTAAATTATACTAAAGAGATGGAAAAATTAAATACTCCTGTATTCTCAATTGCGGGTACTTTAGATAAAATTGTTCCTCTATCTACAATAGAGGATATCATGGAGCTTCCCATTCCCAATAAAAAACTGGAGACTTTTGAACAAGGTCATCTTGGAATTATTTTTCACCAAGAAACAGTAAATAAAATCTGTAAGCTTACGGATGATTGGATTGATAGTTTGTCTAATAATGAAAAGTCTGTAGATGTAGATGGTAAAATTGCAGCCATTATCTAGAGTAGGTTTTCCATTTTAAAGTCAACTTTATCGCAACTCAATACCTATCTTTTTCCACTAGTGGGTCGAAAAAAGCCTCGGAGTTTTGTATATAAAATTACAAAAACAGACTTTTTACAGAATCCCCATGAATAATTATGTTTTTTTTTATATAATTTTTGATTTCTTTACGTAAATAGTAATAACTGCACTTTTAGAGGTAGTCTAATTTATGGTTTGTATTGTTCGATATTCAATACACTTGTATGACACTTTAGATGCAGAAAAAATAGATTACGGAAGGGATTTATGTTATTTGGCGAAGAACTCATCGCTCAGGGATTAATAAATAAGGAGCAGTTGGAAGAATCTTTAAAAATTCAAAAGCAATTTCCTGAAAAAAAATTAGGCGAAATCATGATAGAAATGAAGTATATAAATATTGACCAAATGATTTCCGTTGTTAAAAAACAACTGAATGATGCTGGAATTCCATGAAGTTGGCTTCTGATTTTGTTCTAAAATCATAATGAGACATAAATAATGATAAAGGATTTGGAATAAATCCCGAAGATAGAAGAAAATCCCCTAAAAAGAGAAATACATGGATCAAAAAGCCAATCAGTTTAAAAAAGTACTATCACGTTATGTAAATTATAGAGGTATCGATATTATATTGTACCTCAAAGATGGATCTGTCGTAGAATTAGATAAAAATAGAAGAATAGAAGGGGAATGCGTTATTAAAAATGAACGAGAAGGTGTCATTTCTAGAATTGAACTTTCCGATATTTTAAAGGCAGATTTCTACGCTGCTTAATTTTTTTTTATTGTTGTAAACTCCCAATTAAAAAATTTAGTATATAGCTACTTTTGTTTTCAGAATATCTGTGGATTCAGGTATTCTTTAAAACTGCAAAATATGTATTTGGAATCTATACTCTGCATGTTACATTTACAAAGTTAGCCAAAATTCCCAAGGAGAGAGAATGGTAGGGATTATCATCAAAGAAGGAGAGTCAATTGAAGCTGCTCTCAGAAGATTTAAACGTGACTGTGCAAATGCAGGAATATTGAGTGAGATTAAAAAAAGAGAACACTACGAAAAACCTAGCCTTGTTAGAAAAAAAGCAATCGATACTGCAAGAAGAAAAAGAGATAAGAAAAAACGAATTTTTGCAAAGAAAGAGCGAGTTTGATCCATTCTGTTGACCATCATTCCCTAGTTCTATGTCCTTACAGGAAAAAATAAATGAAGACCTAAAGCGTTCAATGAAAGAGAGATTAGAGCCCGCTCTGTCTACACTTCGAATGCTTAAGTCTGATATACAGTATGAGCTAACTAAAACAGGGTCTTCCTCTATATCTGACGACCAAGTATTGCAAATAATAAAAAAAAACATATCCAAGCGTAGAGATACATCCCAGGAATACAGCAAAGCAAATCGTCAGGATTTAGCAGAAAAAGAGGACAAGGAAGCAGATTTTTTACATGGTTTTCTTCCTCCCTCAATCCCTGAATCAGACCTTGAAACGGTAGTGCTAAGAGTTATCTCTGAAATAGGTGCAAAATCACCTTCTGATATGGGGAAAGTTATGGGTAAAGTTATGTTAGAGTTTAAAGGTAAAAATGTTGAAGGGTCAGTTGTTTCGGCTCTTGTAAAAAAAAATCTAACTCCAAGTTGAGAACCCTTGCAATCGCCCAACGAGTTTGTTGATAAAGTCAAGCGGGAAGTAAGCCTAGAATCTTATATATCTAGATATGTCAAATTAAAACGAACCGGAAAAAGGTCAGTAGGTCTTTGTCCTTTTCACTCAGAAAAATCTCCTTCATTTTCAGTATCAGTTGATCTCCAGCTCTTTCATTGTTTTGGATGTGGTAAATCCGGTGATATATTTACATTTATCCAAGAGTATGAAAAAGTAGATTTTAAAAAATCATTAGAAATTATTTCTGAATACTCCGGGATTCCTCTCCAAAAGTTTACTAACTCTGAGGAAGCCAATGTAAAGAAAAAACTTTATGAGTTAAATGAAAAATTTCTTTCCTATTTTCAGGAAAACCTATCCGGTTCAGAGGGATTGGTTGCAAGGGAGTATTTAAAAAAAAGGGGAATTGAGAAATCAAGTATTCTTACGTTTGAATTGGGATATGCTCTTCCTGGTTTTGATAATTTTATTCGGAGTGTGGTGAGGGATGAAGAATCCATCCAGCTTGCTCAAAAATTAGGTCTTCTTAAACAAAGTCAAAATCGTGGGAATGCTCCCTATGATTTCTATAGAGATAGAATTATTTTTCCCATTAAGGATCCATCCGGAAAAGTAGTTGGATTTGGAGGGAGAATCTTTAAGGATTCGGAAGAAGCAAAGTATATCAATAGCCCGGCTTCCCCCATCTATGAAAAGGGGAGGATGTTTTATGGTTTGTTCCATTCCCAAACAGCCATACGAAAATCCAGGGTTGCAATCATGGTAGAAGGCTACTTGGATGTCATTGGATTGAACGCTAAGGGGATTGAAACAGCAATTGCACCCTTAGGCACATCCCTTACGTCTGCACAGGTCAGATCCATAAAAAATTATGCGGATAGTGTAAAATTAGTATTCGATGGGGACAAAGCTGGAAAAATTGCAGCACTAAGGGCATCTGAAATCTGTCTAAGAGAAGGAGTGCAGGCTGAGATTGTTGTTTTGGAGACTGGAGTAGATCCTTTTGATCTGTCAGTTACAAAATCTTTGCAAGAAATTTCTGAAATTTTTCATAAAACTATCCAACATTCTGATTTTTTACTGCAAGAAACTCTTCATCACACACATAAATTATCTAGTCCTGATGAAAAAAAGAAAGCTATAGAAAGTCTGTTTAGTTTTATTAAGACTTTAGAGAGAGAAACAGACCAGCAGATGTATCTTTCCGAGGGAGCAAGGCATTTGGGTCTCAGTATCTCAGCAGTCATAAATGACTTTAAAAGGGGCACGGGTCTTAGTTTAGGGGATGCGAAAGTCGATACTAAAAAGGCGAGCAATTCTAGTGTAAAAAATGTTTCTGCTAGCTCTGCATATTGTAGAAAAATTTTAAGTTTCCTTCTAATGTATCCAGATTTATTTAGATACATTCAGGAAATCCAAGGTTTGGAGATGAACGACAGAGAATCTGCTTATTTGTGGGAAATTCTTTATACTAGTTATATCAATGCAGAAACTATTTCCCCTGATATCTTGCAAGAGGAAGGTTTTCCTGAGGAGATTAGGTCTTGTTTTATGCCTTATCTATTAGAATTAGTAGAAAGCAAGGATGAGCCAGAAGAAGTTAGAATTAGCCGGTTTGAAGAAAGTATTTTATTACAAAAAAGAACAAGTAAACAAATAGAATTAGAAAGTATAAATTCAGGGGCGGGTGTGTTGGATAAAAAAGATCACCTCTCCAGATTGATGACAGTAAGAAGCGAAATTTTGGAAATAGATCAAAAATTGAGAGCTCTCAATTATACAAATGGAAGAGGTTAATCATGGAAAATTTACAGAGTCTGCCTGAAGTTCAGCGCCTCATTGCGATCGGAAAGGCAAACAGCGAAGTATCCTATGATGAGATTAATGATATTTTGCCTGATAAGATTCTCAACTCAGAGAAGATTGATGATGTTTTTACATTGTTGCATGAGATGGGAATAGATGTAGTAGAAGAGTACAGTAAAAAATTTGAAGAACCTCAAATTTTACCCGGCAAAGAAGATAAACCGGCTAAAAAAAAGAAAGAGGGAGTCTCTATCAGTGCTACCTCAGAAGATCCTATTCGTCTGTATTTAAAAGAAATCGGCAAGGTAAGTTTGATTTCCGGAGAAACAGAAGTCTTTTTGGCAAAGAGGATTGAGAAAGGTGAAAAGATCATTGAAGAAACCATTCTCAGTTCCAGTATCCTCCGGGCAAATTTTACAAAGTTAATGCCCAAGATCCGTAGTAAGAAAATTAAAATTTATGAAATCGTCAGAGTTGAAAAATCCTATGCCATGAGTCCCGTGGAAGTGGAAAAGCTTGAAAAATTATTTTTTTCCAACATGGAGAAAATCCAAACCGATGAAAAATCTCTAGTTGAATGCCAAAATAAAATTAAAAAATATTCAGAGAACAGTAGAAAATTTAAAGAATTTAAAGATAAAATAGAAGAAGCTCAAAAAGACATAGATTTTGCTGTCAGAGAAGTAGGTGTATCACAAAGAGAAATTCAAAAGATTTCTCAAAAGATTAAATCAATGGTTTTTCGTATCAAAGAAATTGATCGCCATTTCTTAAAGATCAAAGCGAGATACGGACATGACGTTAAAGAAATCAAAACTTTCAATCGATTCATTGAAAAAAATGAAAACATAGAAGAAATTGAAAAGATGATGGGTGTTCTCATTGATGAAGTACGTGAGGTCATTAAAGACATACGTAACAATGAACGTAAGCTGAGACGTATGGAGCAAGAAGCTGGTTCTACCACTGCAGAAATCAAAGATTGGGGCGAGAAAATCATAAAAGGTGAACGAGAAATTTCTCAAGCTAAAAAAGAATTAGTAAAAGCAAACTTGCGTCTTGTAGTTTCTATTGCAAAACGTTATGCGAATAGAGGTATGCATTTCTTTGATTTGATCCAAGAAGGTAATATTGGTTTGATCAAAGCAGTTGATAAGTTTGAATATAAGAAAGGTTATAAATTTTCTACATATGCAACCTGGTGGATTCGTCAAGCAATCACTAGAGCAATATCTGACCAAGCCCGAACTATCCGTGTCCCCGTTCATATGATTGAACAAGTTAATAAAGTGATACGAGAAGCCAGGTTATTTGTTCAGGAATTTGGACGGGATCCAACCAATGATGAGATTGCAGAGAGACTTGGTTGGCCAGTCCAAAAAGTCAAAAGCGTCAAAAATGTTGGACGAGAACCAATCTCTCTGGAAATTCCTGTAGGTAGTGAAGAGGATTCTGAGTTAGGTGATTTTATAGAAGACAAAGAAGTAGAGTCCCCTCTAAACTCGGCAGCTTCAAGTATCTTAGCAGAACAAATTAGGCAAGTACTACACACTCTACCAGCTAGAGAACAAAAAGTGATACGTATGCGATTTGGACTAGATGATGGTTATGCTCAAACACTAGAAGAAGTTGGATACCAATTTAAAGTTACAAGAGAGCGTATTCGTCAGATTGAAGCTAAGGCATTGAGAAGACTCAGGCATCCAAGTAGGTCAAAAAAATTAAAAGATTATATTGTTGAATAAATTATAATGATGTATTACAAGTAGGTTCCATTTTTCTTTTTGTTATGAAAAATGGAACCTACTTTTTTCTCTTTATGGAAAGAGAAGAAAATAAGTTCCAAAAAAGAAGAGAAACCTAGATGGTCGCGTAGCTGGAGTTGAAGAACGGTTCCCAAGTTGGGATTTCCTCAACCCGGATCGAGGGGAAACCTCCGGGATGTTGTACTACTCTGTAGTGGTGTAAAATACTTATCTTGTGAACTGAATTTGATATATAAATTTATTTCTTTATCCCAAATGAGATTTCAAGCATTCTATTTACTGCCCTTTGGCCTCTCTCAATGATATCTAAGGGAAGTAAAATTTCGTATTGTTCATAGAGCAATGCATCTCTAACTTTTTCTAATGTGATTTTTTTCATGTGTGGGCATGTCTGACAAGTAGATACAAAATGCTTGGAGGGGAACTGTGATCGTAAATTATCTCCCATTGAACATTCAGTGATCAACATAATATTTGTGGCTTTTGATTTTTCTATGAAACCAGACATTTCTGATGTTGATCCTGAAAAATCTGAGGCATCCACTACATCACTACTGCACTCTGGGTGCGATATTACAACTAAGTCATTAAATTGTTTTCTGGTTTGCTCAATATCGGATTTCTTATAAAGCTCATGAACCATACACCTACCTGGATGTGTAATTAATTTTTTTAGGGTATGTTTTTGAACATTTGAAGCAAGGTATTCATCAGGGAGAAAAATTACAATATCACTTTCAACAGAATTTACAATTTTTACTGCATTAGCTGATGTACAACATATATCCGTTTCTGCTTTCACTTCAGCAGAGCAATTTACATATGTAATAACAGGAGCCCCCGGATATAATTTTCTTAATTGTATGACATCCTCTGCTGTGATACTTTCAGCTAATGAGCAACCGGCTTTGAGATCAGCAATTAATACTTTTTTGGAGGGGCTAAGAATTTTTGCTGTTTCAGCCATAAAATGAACACCATTAAATAATATTAAATCAGCATTGGTTTCTGCGGCCATTTTGCTAAGATAAAGAGAATCTCCCATTATATCCGAGACTCCATGAAATACATCAGGGGTCATATAATTATGACCAAGTATAACTGCATTTTTCTCTTTTTTTAATTTATTAATTTCCTCGATGATAGGTAATTTTATTTCTATTTCATCGGGAAGATATGTTGAGCTGAGTATTTGACTTAATTTATCGTTAGTGATCATAGTTTAGTAACCATACCCTGTAAATGTAACACCTTGAATTTCTCCTTCTGAACTAGCTCCCCCATTGCATGTGTCCATGCACTTTCCCCAAAGCTTAGATGGTTCCGTTGTGAAGATGCGCTGGGACTTACGGTATTCATCTGTGTCATAGTATTTAGACCCCGAGCAGATGGAATCTTTCGCATTGAATTGTAAATTACATCGACTCCAGCAGGCAAAAAAAGATTCTAAGGAATCGATGGTTCTTGCAGACTTTGGAGAAATAAAGGATTGAAGCCTTGTTTTTTCTGACTCAGCACAGACCTCTACAATAGCCTTAGGATTTTTAATACAAACCTCTTCAGAGGAAACAAATTCTTCACAATTGCTTTTTGTGGAGGCTGAATTTGCTAAAAGAGCAACCGCAGCATCATTTGTGGTAGAGGAATCCTCTTTTAGTAAGTTGCAGGAAATTCCGAAAACAAAGAGTAGGACATGAAAAAAGAAAATAAAGAATTTAAACAAAAAACAGATCCTTCCAGTCCATTAGAGACAGACTACCTAGAAAATGAAAATGTGTCAAGACCAAAGAACGATCACCAGGGTCTTTATATGTTTCTGGCATTTCTTCTCCTTCTGGGATTTTTAGGAATTGGCTATTATTTTTATGCAAATAGGAATGCCTCTGATTATTCAACATTTAATCCAAATGCATCTATCATAGAAAAATTGAACTACAACCCTAATTATTTGGAGGAAGAAAAGTTACTCCTTATCAAGGGACAGTCAACAATTGAATATTTACGGACCAGATTGCTATATTATAAATATGAAACGGATGAGAATCCAACTAAAAGTTTACAAGAAGAACTTCAGCGTGATTTCAATGGGGAGAGGGCTCAAGTTTTAGTTGATATCTTAAAAAATCTTAATAAATTCGAGATAGAAAAGCAAAAGATAGATGTAGACTCAGAACTTTCCCAATACAAAAAATATAAAAAATCTAAAGCTCTACGTGTAGAAATTTTTGGAGAGGAATTAGAACCTGTTTTATTCCCTGAAAAACCAGAAGAGCGCATAGAAGCATTTTTTCTTTATTCAAAGCAGTATCTAAAAAATCATCTTGAAGATGATCCCATTTCAAAAAGAGACCATCTCACCAAAGCTAAAAAAGAGATATATGGCGAATTCTTTGAAGATTTAGAAGTGCGGGAGCCTATCCCTGCTAGGCTAGAACTAGAACTTGGAATCATAGAAAGAGAGATGAGTATTCTATCTGAACCTGAGAGAAAGGCAAAAATAGAGTCTATCAGGGACAAACTTAGAAAGGGAGAGCTTTAAATTGGAATTTTATTTGCCAGTGCAAGCTGTAAATACTCAAACCCTATAGGAGACTCTAAATATCTCGGAACAAAATGGAAGTGTAGATGAGGAACTGCTTCTGAAATGGAAATGGTGTATATTTTTAGAGGGGAATATTTATTATAAACAAGGGAAGTCAAATTAGAAATAATCATCCCGTACTCCTTCCAAGCATCTGAGTTTACTTCTAAATATGTCTCTACATGGGTTTTAAATTCAATATAATGATATCCGGGGCAATTTTTTTCTTTTTCTGCGGGTCTTACCCTCCAATAAGTAAATATCTCTGAATCTATTAGATCTGATGGTTGAAAATTGCAAAGCTTGCAAGTATTCATATTTTACTTTCCTTCCAATTCTAAGAACTTATTTTTTTGGTTGCATATTCTCAAAAATACCGATAGTTAAAATGATACCAAATATTTAACACATTGAAAAACTGCTTTTCTTGGTATATCAGTAAGTAAAACTGCTTTTTAAAAATGGAGCTTGAGAATTTATTTTTCTCTAAAAGAAAGTTTTATTTCTGAAAAAAATAGAAAAGGTATTGATTTTTAATAATCACTAAAGGGAACTAAGGTATGGACAGAACTCCTATAAAGTCAATCTATCAGCGTGTTCAGGTTAGAGCAGAAAAGATAGATTTTTTGTATAGAACCGTACCTGAAGATTTGCGAGAACGAAGAGAAAATAGAGATTCTTGGCATAGATGGAATACAGTTTGGAAAAAAGCATGGTTGGGCAATGATTTAGATGAAGAAGAGAAAAAGAAACTTCGAGAGGAAACTTCTGTAATAAGAAAGAAATAATTTAACTAAAGATTTCCCATTCTCAGTCGAATACATTAATGGATTAGGAGAAAAAGTTATGAATATTCAGTCTATTTCATCAAATGCAAACTTAGTATCCATGCACAATTCCCAAATACGTGCTACTTCGCCTCAGAGCAAAGACGGTTTAGTCCATCCGGAAGCCCTTTTTTCTACAGATAAAATACCAGTGATACCAGCCAGAAAGATAGTAGAGTTACTTTCCCTTGTTATGAGTGCACCAGACTTAGTTCGAAATCACACTGGAAAAAATTTAGATATTAGAGCATAATATATTGTTTCTTTCCATAATCATTCAAGATTTTTATTTACATTCTCTGTGGGTCTTAATTCTTCTCTCAGCAACAGGTTTGGGATGGGTATTTTATAACCAGTTTTTAAAGCCTTACATAGTGTTACGAGAGAAGGAAATGTTGCCACCACCACCTGTGGGAACAGTTTTTGAGTATTTGGTGAGTGAGACAGAAAGAACTTCCACATTCATAATCGGAAGAGCAATTGGAAACATTGGTACACGATGTGCAGCTATCAGTGAGGATCATCTCGTATTTACTTTCAAGAAAGATGATACACATGAAGAGTATGATATCACTGTAAAAAGAGGTGCACCTGTTCTTTTTAAAGCCCCTCGAACCCCAACCTATTCAGTGATGGATTCCACTGAAAAATTAGAAAGCCATGAAGTGATAGGAAAAACTGCTGATTTTAGGATCTCTAACCAAATTAACAAAGAGAGAATGATTAACTTCATTGAAATTTCTTTAAGTTCTAAGTTCGTTGTCAATAAAAACGGAAAAGAACGACTACAGTTTTTATTTACAATCACAAAAATTCAACCTGGTCTTGCTGCATCCCCTGATAAATCAGGACACTACCCTTGGGGTAAAGATAGAAGGGAAGGGGAAGATGATGAGTAAGACACAGGCTAATAAAACTGTAGAACAGTAAGTTAGTAATCTTCTTCTGAAATAAAATTATGCTGCTTTAGTTTCATTGAAAAGTTTTTCAGCTATTGGATCTGGAAAAGAAAAAGCAACTATTCTTTTGATAACAGATGTAAACTGAGAAAAGAAACTTCCAGTATTATAATTTTGTTCATATTTTTGAGCTATTTCCTTTACTTTCTCTCCAACTTCTGCATAACGATTAGCAGGGATATCGGGAAACAAATGATGTTCAATTTGATGGCTCAAGTTTCCGGATAAAAAATCAAAGGCTTTTCCACCCTCTAAATTACTAGAACCATGGAGTTGTCGGAGATACCACTGTCCCTTTGTCTCATTGTCCAAAGTAGAAAGAGGGTAGGTGACTGAATCTTCAGTAAAATGCCCACAGAATATGATGGAATAGGTCCATAAGTTTCTGATTATGTTTGCTGTGAAGTTTCCTAGTAAAATTCGCGGTGCCTGCAGTCCTCCCAAGAGTGGAAATAATACATAATCTTTTCCTATTTGCTTGGCAATTTTTAAGAATAAACGGTTATCGGCTTCTTTTTTCTCTGCCTCTGTGACTTCGGAGCCTGTGAGAGAATGCTCTCTTTGAATTCCATGCCCATGAAAGGCAACTCCAAATTCAAAAAAAGTAGCCAAAAGAATATTTAACTGTACTTGAAATAAGTTAAATACTGACCATTTTTGATCAGATGTAAGACGCATAATAGTATAACCAAAGTCTAGGTCTTTACCAATAATATTTGTAAATGAATGATGAAAATAATTATGTGATAAGATCCACTGACTTTTCTCCGAAACTATATCCCATTCATATTTTTCTGAATTTAATTCGGGGTCATTCATCCAGTCATACTGACCATGCATTACATTGTGACCGAGTTCCATATTATCAATTATTTTAGAAAGGGACAATGCTCCCACACCTGCTAAATAGGTAAATGGATCCACTCCAAAATGCAGGGCTAGTCTTCCTATGATTTCAAAGTATCTAACTGCACTTTCTACTTTTCTAATATATTCTTCATCGGATTTACCAACTTTTTGTAGTACGTCTTTTCTTAAAGTTTCTAATTCACTTCCAAAATTTTCAATTTCTTCTGGAGTTAATGCTTTGGATTTTTGTTGAATTGTTTTCATTTTCATACCTCTAAATGGATTTCTGTCATTGCAACTGATACGCAGAGCTTAATTTTTTCACGAGAATCATCTGAAATTTTACCGGTGATAAGATTTTTAACTCTTCCCTTGGCTTTCATACAAGCACATGTATTACAAATTCCCGCTTTGCAACCATGTTGAAGTGATACTCCCTTGTCTAAAAGAGAATCCAGAATATTCTGAGATCCAACTTCTTCTTCTCTTGCACGAAAAAGTAATTTTACCTTTTGTAATTCTGCTACATCTTCTTCTTTTTGATTAAAAAGTCCAAAATCTTCTGATAGAATTTTATTGAGTAAATTTTCTTTTTCATAGAGACCAAAAACTATTTTTTTGAGTGGCTCGGGACCACAAAAGAAAGTAGAGTGTTCTTTGAAATCGGGAACATAGTATTTTAAAATGGATTCCTCAAAAATTCCAAAATTATACATGGGATTTTTTTCTTCTGATAAGAAGTGAATTACTTTAAGATTTTGTAAAGTGTGAGTCAATATATTTAACTCATGTTTAAATAAGATATCTTTTTCTGACTTTGAAAAGTAGAGAAGAGTAATTTTAGAAGTAGAGTTTTTCCTTGATAGCTCTTTGAGTTGAGATAGTATTGGTGTTATTCCAGATCCACCAGAGATAAATAAGTACTTTTCTGTTTCTATATTTTTAGTAAGTAAAAAATCTCCAGTTGCTTCCCCAAGTTCCCAAATATCACCAATTTTAGATAGAGTGTGTATGTGATTTGTTACAAGTCCGCCTGGGATTTTTTTAATTGTAATACGTATGAGTTTTTCTTTTGGATGAGACGAGAAAGAAAAGGTTCTTGTTTGAAATCTTCCATTGATCTTAAGACTCAAATTTACATGTTGCCCCGGTAGAAATCCCTTCCAGAGTCCATTAGGCTCTAGATAAAACGATTTTACATCATGGGATTCCTCTTGGATTCTAACTAACTTTGCTTTGATACGGTTTACGCTCCAAGTCTTAGATAAATGGGAGAGACCAAAGTTAATCCATGCTGAGGATCCCTTGGGAAGTCGGTTGGAAATTGTCTGAACGGTTTGAAGAATCATGTTTTTCTCCTGGTATTAGTTTACACTTGTAAACAATAAAAAATCATCACTTTAAAAAGTCAAGAAAGTATTAAAAAAATATTTATAAATTTGGATTTAGAAAAGAGAATGAAATCTCACCAGTTCTCTAAAAAATGCTTGGAAATAAGGGAAATAAGCTCTAAATTAGAGGAAAAAGTTAGAGAAATCCTAGAAATTTTATTGAAAAAAAGAATCAAATTTACACGTAAATAGTAGGAGCTTGAGAATTGGAATTTTTATTGCTTATATCTTTTTTTGTTTACACTTGTATAATTTTATAAAACTACTTGAAAATTAGTATGAAAGTAAATCATAAACACATGCAAAAATTGAGAACCCGCACAACAATCATTCAGGCGGCATTAGAATTGATGGGAGAGGAGAAGGGCTTAGAGGGATTGAGCCTTAGGGAAGTCACCCGAGTAGCAGAAATTTCTCCTACAGCATTTTATAGGCATTTTAAGGACATGGATGAATTGGGACTGGTTCTTGTTGATGAAGTAGGATTGAAATTACGGGGTTTGCTTCGCAGTGCCAGAAAAGATGGGGTATCGTATAAAGTTGCTCTTAGAGATTCTATCAATCTATTCTTTGGGTATGTCTCAGAAAATAGAGCCCTGTTTCGATTTATCATACGGGAAAGGGTAGGGGGAAATTCAAAGATTCGCTCTGCAATCCGTCAGGAGATGGGATACTTTGCCAAAGATTTAGCAGGGGATATGTCCACACTCAAGCGTATGACATGGCTCACCCACCAGGAGTTAGTGCAACTTTCCGAGATGATCATCCAAACATCATTTAGCAATGCCAATGATTTTTTGGACGTAGACGCAAATAAAAAAGAAGAAATTCGAGATATAAAGTTCAAATCAATTCGCCAATTGCGATTGATTTATTCGGGGGCGGCACTTAAAATTCAGAAGAGAAGAAGGATTAAGATAAGGGAGTTTAAGAGGAGATAGTTTTTTCGATGTAAAATAAGAAAATGAATAATCGTATTGATTTTTTCGATATATCGAATAAACTTATTCTATGGATTGGATTCCCCGCCTAAATTCTGTAGAAAAAATTCTCCCGTTTGTGGACATGAGCATTGTTAAGATCATCACTGGAATCCGCCGTTGTGGAAAATCGGTAATGATGGAGCTTATACAGAAAGAGCTTTTGCATCGAAAAGTTCCCGAAAGTTCAATTCTTTCCATAAATTTTGAATCCCTATCAGATCCCTTAAACCGTAGTATTGAGACAGTATTAGAAAAGGTTCTAAACCTCACAAAAGTGGAGGATAAGGTTTATCTTTTTCTAGATGAGATACAAGAATTAGAAGGATGGGAGAAGCTGGTCAATTCCTTACTGGTTGATACCAATGTGGATATTTACCTCACCGGTTCTAATGCGAATCTTCTCTCGGGTGAGCTTGCTACTTATCTGGCAGGACGTTACGTAGAGATAAAAATGTATCCATTTTCTTTTTCGGAAACATTCAATTATTTAAAATTAAAAAATCCTTCCATTCTAATAGCAGATGCTTTCCTACTTTATCTCAAACGAGGAGGATTTCCTTTCTTATACAATTACGATTTGAATGATGCAGATGCCAGGCAGTATCTATCAAATATCTTCGACTCTATAGCACTCAAGGATATTATGCAAAGATACAATGTTCGAGATGTATCCTCATTTCAACAATTGATTTTGTTTTTTATTGCAAATATTGGAAATTCCTTTTCTGCTACATCTCTATCAAAATATCTTAAGAGCCAGAAACGTTCAATATCTACTGAAACCATATATAATTATATTGAATATAGTCGATCGGCTAACTTACTTCATTTTGTGAAGAGGAATGATCTAGTAGGTAAGACAGTCCTTTCTACCCAAGAAAAAATCTATCTCACCGATCATGGTCTCAGGGAAGCGATCTATGGAAACAACCAAAGAGACATCAACCAAGTTCTCGAAAACATCATTTACATTGAACTCTTGCGAAGGGGTTATACTGTAACTGTGGGTAAAATAAAAGATAAAGAAATTGATTTTGTGGCAGACCAAGGCTCAAAGCGAATCTATATCCAAGTCGCTTACATCTTAGCGACAGAACAAACCATGAATCGAGAGTTTTCTATCTTTGAGAGTATTCCAGACAACTATCCCAAGTATGTTCTCTCTCTAGATGAGTTCGATCGAAGCCAAAATGGAATCATCCATAAAAATATTCGGGATTTTTTGCTTGAAACTGAGCTTTGAGAATTTGGAAGAGTATTTTAAATATGAGCTTAAAATAACAAATATTCCTATTGATTTTCCAATCGCCCTAGACTAAAAAGGTTTACTGAGTTTTATTTAGATCGGAACTCTATAGGAGATTTTATGAAAGCAGTTTGGAACGGTAAAACAATTGCAGAAAGCAATGACACAGTTGTTGTAGAAGGAAATCATTACTTCCCAGCAGAAGCCCTGAATAGGGAGTTCATTCAAGAAAGTACTACGCACACTACCTGTGCATGGAAAGGAGTTGCTTCCTACTATTCGCTCATTATCGATGGAAAAGAAAATCGAGATGCTGTCTGGTATTACTCTGAACCTTCAGAAAAAGCTAAAAATATAAAAGGTAGGGTAGCCTTTTGGAAGGGCGTGGAAATAAGCAACTGAAGTAGGGGTATGAATAATATTCTAGAAAACTACCAAAAAACTCGTAGTTTAACCACAGAACTTATTAAAAATTTGGAACCAGAGGATACTGTAGTACAACCTGCAGAGTTTGTCAGCCCTCCCAAGTGGCACCTAGCACATACAACATGGTTCTTTGAAAATTTTATACTCAAGAAATTTATTAAGAATTTTAAAGTTCACGTTCTGGAATACGACTTTCTCTTCAACAGCTACTATGAAAGCCAGGGACAGAGAACTCCACGCAATACAAGAGGATTTTATACCAGGCCACTCTTACGGGAAGTTTTAGAATATAGAAAAGTTGTTGATTCCCAGATGGCTCAGCTCTTAGAAAAGTCCCTCACTGAAGAATTGTCATACATAACGTTAATTGGGATCAACCATGAAGAACAACACCAGGAATTGTTACTAACAGACTTGAAGTATATCTGGAGTTTCAGTCCCTTTTTTCCCAAATTGATTGAAAAAAAACAAACTTTGGATTTTCAGAAAACTTCTAGAGTCTGGATACCTATAGAACAGGGTCTTTATACAGTTGGTACCAAAAATGAAGAATTCCATTTTGATAACGAAGCTCCAGAACATAGAGTTTATCTCAATGCTTTTGAGATAGCTTCCACTCCTACCACCAATGGTGAGTACTTGGATTTCATTTTAGATAATGGATATAAGAGGTTTGAACTATGGCTCCAGGAAGGATTTCATTTTGTAAGAGAAAATAAAATCGAGTATCCCCTGTATTGGAAAAAAGAAGGTGATGACTATTTTACATATACATTAAGTGGTTTACAGAAACTTAACAAGGATGAGCCACTCACTCATATCAGTTATTACGAAGCAGATGCTTTTGCCAGATGGAAAAACCTCAGACTTCCAACAGAGTTCGAATGGGAAGTAGCATCTCTGAATCAGAGCTACAATGGTAGTGAGGGTAATTTTCTAGATTCAGGTACATTACATCCTATACCCGTTGTGGGAGAGAATAGCTTTTTGGGACAGGTTTGGGAATGGACACAAAGTTCATACCTTCCCTACCCTGGATATAAAGCCTGGTCAGGAGATATTGGAGAGTACAACGGAAAATTTATGGTAAACCAAATGGTACTAAAAGGTGGATCCTGTGTAACACCAAGAAAACATATACGTCCAACATATAGAAATTTTTTTCACCCAGAGTCAAGGTGGCAGTTTAGTGGAGTGAGACTGGTGAGAGGAAGTGTTACAAAGCAAAATTGAGCTACAAAGAAGACATAGAGGAACTGAGAATTTGTCTGAGTTCCTATCCAAAAAAAATACCATCCCGTTTTTTCTATGATGAACTAGGTGATAAATACTTCTCGGAGATTATGAATCTTCCAGAGTACTACCTCACCAGAACAGAAAATTTGATTCTTAAAGAAAACACCAGTTCTATTTTTAATAAATTAAATTATAATAAAAAAATTAGATTTTTAGAGCCAGGAGCAGGGGATGGGAGTAAGTTTGCAATACTTTATAAAGCCCTAGAAAATAAAAAAAATTTTATATACAGTCCTATTGATATATCTGCAAACGTACTACAAATATTAGAGAGAAATCTAAAAAATGAATTTCCAGATCTTTCTATAGAGCCAATTATTTCTGATTATAAACATATAAAATCTCATATACCTGACTTAGAGGAACAAAAAGTTCTCTTATTTCTTGGGTCTAATTTAGGGAACTATACACCTGAAGAATCCATAGAATATTTAAGTCTATTTACAGATTGTTTGAAAGAAAATGATCTTTTTCTATTGGGAGTTGATCTTGTTAAAGATCCAAATCTCATCCTCTCTGCCTACAATGATGCAGCAGGGGTAACATCAGAATTCAATTTGAATTTATTAAAAAGACTTAATTCTTTATTGAAGACTGATTTTAATACCCAGGATTTTTTCCATTTTCCAATCTATAATCCTGTACTACAACAGGCTGAGAGTTATCTTGTATGTAAAGAAAACAGAGTTATCTATTCGGAGATTCTTAAGGAAAACTTTCATTTTCAGAAATACGAACCCATACTCACAGAGATTTCCCGTAAGTTCCGAATAAAGGATATAGAGTTTCTAGCCCGAACAACGAGGATGGAAATCTTAGAAGTATTCACCGATAGGGAAGAAAAATATTGCTGTACACTCTGGAGAAAGGGAAATTAAAATATCTATAGAAATATGGAAGTTAAAAGAATTCCCTCTCAAACTATTTTTACTGTATTTATTCAACTTTCTAGGAATTGGTATAGAATCTGGTTTTCACCATCAAATTCCTTGGAATTAAATTTTTAATGAGGACTTTTCTTAATTGTTAAATATTATCTTAAATATTATCAAAAAATCATTGACAGTTTTATTTTTATAACTATTCTAAATACCTGAAAATGGTTTGTCTTCACCATTTTTTTTAAGTTTCGGCGAAACTTAAGGTCTTATTCAAAGCTAACTCACGGTAGTAGTCTGATTCTTTAGGAATTTATAGAGAATCTCATTTAACCATTGGAATTCTTTGGGATAAGATTTTTGCTTTTAGTGAGGACTTTCTAATATAATTAATAGAATGAGGAATGAGTATGAAACAAAAAAGTAGAGTCCAACTGGCAATTGTTGCCCTTATGGTACTGTCGATATTCGTAGCTTGCGGAAAGTCCCGTCAAGTAAGAGCTTCTGTTGCAGTAGAAAGATCCAAAGCACCTGCTAAATTACCAGCTGATGTAGAGAAAGCATGGAAAAATCGTCATGAAAAAGCTGATTTACTTGCATCTCTCAAAGGAATGGAAGCCTATGATGTAGAAAATCCCCAGTTTACTGATGTTAAACTAAACATTTGCAGAGGATACTATCTATTAGCTGATGGACATCTTTGGTTAGAGATGAATGATTCTAACGAAGGTGAAATCAAGAAACAACAAGCAGATGCGTATGACAAAGCAATTCAATATTGTGAGGCAGCACTTCAATTAAATCCCGCTCTTAGAGCAGAGGTAGGAAAGGGTATAGATATTGAGAAAGCTCTGGACAAGTTGGGAGTAGAAGACATAGATGCTCTCTATTGGAGATATGCCTGTTTAGGTAAATGGTCAAGAATCCAGGGTATGACAACATTACTAGGAAATCGTCCTAAATTCTCAGCAATGATCAAAAGAGTGGAAGAGTTAGAAACGCAAATGGGAAAAAAATATTTCTTTGATGCTACTTTGCGTTACCAAGCTGTTGGAAACGCTCTATCACCTACAGGGGATAAGAAAAAAGCTGATCAACAATTTGAACAAGCTATCAAGAATAATCCAAATTATTTTGCAGTGCGTAATATATATGCCGAAGCCCGTTTGAAAGGAAATGAAGACGAATTTAAAAAACAAGTTGACTATGTAATCAAAGGAAATCCAAAATCTCTTCCAGAAATCGAATCAGAACAAATTGTTGAACAAAGAAAAGCAAAAAAACTGTTAGAAGATCTTTAAACTTGGAGAATTAAATGTTACGAACATTGATAAAAACCCTATTCGCAATCGGAACAGCACTAGTATTGACCGGTGCTGTCTCTGCTCAAACAACTATTAAATTAGCAACTGTTGCTCCAGAGGGATCTCCCTGGACCAATGAGTTGTCTAAGTTGAAAAAACGTATTGAATCAGAGTCAGGCGGTCAAATCAAAATTAAGGTTTATCCAGGCGGACAGATGGGAGGAGAAAATGAAATCCTCCAGCAAGTCATCCGGGGAAAACTGCAAGGTGCCGGACTGACAGCAGGTGCATTGGCAAACACAATCAAGGAAATAAATGTTCTCGAAATTCCCTACCTGTTCAGTGAATTCAAACAGGCAGATTGTGTTCTAGACAAACATGTATTAGAAGATTACAGAGCACTCTTTGAAGCGAAAGGTCTTATTTTTGTTACTTGGGCTGAAAACGGTTATAGAAGTATTGGAACAAAATCCAAACTCATCAAAACTCCAGATGACATGAAAGGAATCAAGATTCGAATCCAAGAATCTCCTGTGCATATTGCCTATTGGAAGCAAATGGGCGTAAGCGGTATTCCCATTGCTATTCCGGAAGTTCTTCCCTCTCTCCAAACAGGAGTTGTGGATGGGTTTGATAACACTCCTCTCTTTACCTTAGCGGCAGAATGGCAAACAGCTATAAAGTATTTTAGTTTAACAAGACATATCTACCAACCTGCGGCTATTGTTTATTCCAAAAAATTTTGGGATGAACTGAATGATGACCAAAAAAAGATTCTCATGGGTGAAGGAAATGCGGTCGCACCTAGTGCCAGACAAGCAGTTCGAGCCATTGAGAAAAATATGATCAATACTCTAGAAAAATCGGGAGTTGAAGTCTACACTCCAAATGCTGCTGATTTATCAGGGTTTAAATCTGCCGCTGCAGCTATGGCTGGTCCGATCGTTGGTAAGATTGGAGGCAACTCGAAAGCCATTTACGATAAAATCGTCAGTGCTAAGAAGGCATGCGGAGAGTGAATTCTTCGCATTTGAATAAAAATAAAAAGGAGAAGCCTCTTTGAAAGCTATCGAGAAAGTTCTAGAATATTTGAATGTTGTGGAAAAGTGGGCAGGGGGCATTTGCTTCCTGCTTCTCACTTTGTTAATGTTTTCGGACGTTGCAAAACGAGAGGTGGTAGACAACCTCTTGAATGGAACTGCTTCCAAGATGGAAGCATTTGCTAACAGCTCCGTTGCTAAGTCTATGGGAGATTGGGCAGTGAACTCAGCATTGTCAATCAAAAGTAGTGCTGAATCCAGTTTAAATTGGATTGGTTCTGGTGGTATTATTTGGGCTCAAAAGCTTGCTTTGTATTTTATGCTATGGGGTGGGCTTTTTGGAACAGTCTGTGCCTCGGCAAAGGGAGCTCATCTAAGACCGGAAATTGCAGACAAAGTACTTCCAAAGTCTCTCGTCCCGTATGTAAAAATTGCAGAGCATATCGTGATTTCTGGATTTTTCTTATTCTTGAGTTATTTGTCTTTTCTTTACATCGCAGAGAGTATCGAGCAAGATGAAGTCAACCCTGTCACTGAAATCCACCTTTGGAAGGTTCAATTGATCTTTCCTTATATTTTCACTTCTATGGGTTTGCGACATCTACTTTATGGTATCTTTCCTTCCTTAGCTCCGCAAGACTTGAATGAGGCAACGGAAGCACTTGAGCTCGCCGAACATGAGTTTGAGTTAGGCCTGCATCATAAAGAATCAGATAAGGAGAATAAGCAATGAGTGCTTGGGGTATTATACTTTTAATTGTTGTTCTCATTTTTTTACGTCAGCCCCTCATCGTGTTGATGGGAGCTGTTACCGTTTTTTGTTATTATTTTTTACCGGATCCTCCTTTGGTCAAGTTGCAAGAATTGAATGCCATCATCGGAGACTTATTTTTCGCTGGTGATAAAGAGATACTTCTTGCGATCCCACTATTTATCATAGCGGGAAACCTGATGACACACGGATCTATTGCTCGAAGGTTGATTCGCATAGCAGAGACCGTTACAGCTCCGATCCCTGCCGGTCTTGCCATCGCAGGGGTATTTTCTTGCGGTATCTTTGCGGCTATTTCTGGTTCTTCACCAGTTACTTTGATTGCAATCGGTGGTTTGATGTATCCTTCTCTAACTAAAGCGGGCTATCCCACTAATTTTTCTATGGGTCTTTTGGCTTCTGGTGGAACCTTGGGTATCATCATCCCTCCAAGTATTCCAATGATCATTTATGCAATTATGGTGGGGGCTTCTGTCACTGATCTCTTTATCGCAGGGGTTGGTCCTGGTCTTTTACTCATGTCACTTTTGATCATCTATTCGATTTTCCGAGCAGGAAACGTGGCAAGAGGCAAATGGGTGCTCTCTGATATTAGAGTTGCATTTAAAGAAGGGACTTTAGCACTTATGATGCCATTGGTAATCTTAGGTGGAATTTACTCTGGTTTCTTTACTGCAACCGAGTCTGCTGCTATCGCTGTGTTTTACGCTATCATGGTTGAGGTTTTGATCCATCGAGAACTCGAATTCAAAAAGATTCCTAACATTATGGCAGAAAGTGCCGAGATGTTGGGTATTTTATTCTTGATCTTGATTATGGCAGTGAGCTTAAACAAGTTTATGATTGAAAATGAGATTCCTCAGAATCTAGTTGCTAAGATGAAAGAACTGGTTACAAGCCCAATCACCTTCCTCATCGGTGTAAACATACTCCTCCTCATTGTGGGCATGTTTATGGATATTATGAGTGCTATCTTGGTATTGGCTCCTCTCCTTGCCCCAATGGCAATCAACTACGGAGTAGATCCCGTTCACTTTGGTATCATCATGATCGTAAACTTGGAGATTGGTTACTTGACTCCTCCAGTGGGGGTAAACCTCTTTGTGGCTTCAGGTATCTTCAAACAACCTCTAGGTGCTGTGATAAAGTCCGTTGCTCCGATTGTTGGATTGTTTCTCATTGGTTTGATGCTTATCACATGGATTCCTTCGATTTCAATGGGACTTGTCCCTAAAAAAGAAAAGGCTATCGAAAAAATGCAAATGATAGAACAAGAGGAACCTGCCGCCGAACCTGCAGATCCAGTTACTACTCCCGAGAAGTAACTCTTTTTAACGATTATACATTTGGTAAATCTTGTAAGTCTAATGAAATACTAGACTTGCAGGATTATTTTAAAATCTCGATGCAGGTAAATTTTTCCCCTACCTATTAAGTTTCTTTGAAAAATATAATTTTTAGACGTAATAATCAAAACTCTTACCTTCCGATCCTTCTGATAGATTAAATGTAACAAGTGCAAGAGTTTATACTGCCACCTCAGTTACACTAGGCCAGCAGATTTTGAAATATGGACAAATTGGTTATGCTAAAGTATTTCGGGGAGCAATCTGAGAAAAATAATTTTTACAAACATTAATTTATTGATAATGTAGATTCATTTGCAATAAATTCTTGCATTTTGGATAACTGAATTTAACTTCAGAAGAGGTGGGTTCTTAGAGATGTTCAATTGCGGTTTAGAGTTTGATTGTTTATTGAAAGTAGGGAGTTACAATATTTTTATGAATATTGTAAGATACTATCCATTTGCAGGTCTATTGTTTGCTCTCTTTTACATGTGGAAAAAATCTAGTTTTTTCCGTTATAAGATCCAGGAGAAGTATCCCAACACAGACAAAATTAAAAAAGAAATAGTACAATCCTTAGTAACTCTGATTGTATTTTCCGGTATTGCAACAACCGTTTATATCTTAAATAAATTACATGTAATACATATAAAAATGTATAGGGATCCCGAATTGTATGGTGGTGTTTCTTATATGATCTTATCTTTTATTTTAATCACAATTTGGCATGAAACATGGTTTTATTGGGCACATAGAATTATGCATCACAAGAAAATTTACTCTTATGTGCATGCAGTTCATCACCAGAGTGTAAATCCCACTCCCATAGCGGCATACAATTTCCATTGGGTTGAAGCTATTTTTGAGGGAATCTATGTAGTGCCTTTTTTACTTGTTTTCCCAATGTATTATCCTGTCTTTTTGATCCACACGTTTTATGCTATGTTTTTGAATATGTATTTCCACTCAGGTTTTGAGTTCTATCCTAAAGGATTTACCACGCATCCTATCTTTAGGTGGATAAATACTTCTACTCATCACAATCTTCATCACAGTAAATTCAATGGAAACTACAGCCTATATTTTAACTTTTGGGACCGATTGATGGGGACAAATTTTAAACAATATGAAGAATCATTTGAAAAAGTACTTTCCAGAAAAGACTCTTTTGGTGTTCAAAAAGTATTAACTTCCTCCAATTTATAAGCAAAATAAAGGGTTTTCTTCTTTAAATTAACCCCTTTCCACTATATTTTCTCATTTTTCAAAGAACTCTTTACTTCCCTGTACTAAAATAATCCTAATCTATTAGGAAGTATTCAATATGACGTATTTGATTTATGGTGCAACAGGTCTGATCGGATCTGAAGTAGTAAGACAACTAGTATTTAAAGGTGAGAGTGTAATAGCCTGTACCAGGAAAGCAGAAGATAAAAAGAAAGACACTCACTTAAAATGGATTAGTGTAGATGCGGCACATCCTGAAAAAGGGACTGAATATTTAGAGCTAACTGACAGACTTTTTTTAATGGCTCCTGCTGGCAATATGGATCAATTCAAGCTATTAAAGCCATGGATTGACAAAGCTAAGCAATACAGTGTAAAAAAAATAGTACTAATGACCGCAATGGGATTAGAACATGCTCCTCTTGAAGTTCCATTTAAAAAATTGGAGATCTATTTAGCAGAATCTGGAATTGAGTATATTATACTCAGACCAAATTGGTTTATGCAAAATTTTCAAACTATGTGGTTAGATGGTATTAAGAATAATAAAAAAATATATTTTCCTGGTGGTGATGCAAAGGTGAGTTTTATCCACACCGATGATATTGCTAATTCCGTACTAGGAGCATTTAACAATACAGAAGAAAAAAATAGAGCTTTTTTACTCACAGGTAGAGAATCAATAAATCATTTAGAAGTAACACAAATACTATCTAAAATTATAAAATCAGATATCTCTTATATAGATATATCAAATGAAGATTTTATGCTAATTTTATCAAGTGCGGGCTTTAGTGAAGAGTATGCTGCATTTTTAGGACATATAGCCAGAGATTTAAAGGAAAATAAATCCATTGCTATTACTGGGGATGTGAAGTATTTAACTGGAAAGGAACCTATTAAGTTTGCAGATTATGCTGAGAGCAATGCACTCATTTGGGAATAAAAAAACTTTGAAATAAGGGCAAGAATTACCCTTATTTCAATACTAGATTTATGCTGCAGCTAGAAGTTCATTGAGTGTAATTTTATCAGCTGCTTTACCATCTTCATATCTCAATAGACCTAATTCTTCATATCTGGGTTTGATTCTATCAGTCAATAAACCAATAGCTTTTAGATTGGGGATCAGTCTTGAAAATAACATTCTTCTAAATTCGCTCATGAGATCAGAACTTACCACTGTATCAATCCATTCTTTACGACTCATTGCATGACCAAAATTTTCTTCATAGAATTCTATAAATAAAAATCTATCTCTAAGAAGTTTACTCACTTCAAAAGCCCAATCTTCTCTTTCTCTTCGTTTGTAATCGGGAACCTCTTTGGTGTAATAATCACGGAGTGCTTCCACTCCATAATGCACATGACGGGCTTCATCGGAGATAACATTTTTTAGAAGTTCACGGAGAAGGGGCTCTTTAGAGAATCTGTACATCATTCCAAATGCACCCAATGCCAGACCTTCTATCATAATTTGCATACCTAAAAATTTTATATCCCAATCAGAGGAAGTAGTTAGGGCATGAATGATGACGAAAAGATTATCATTGATCTGGTAGAGTTTGTTGAGTTTTGTATCGAGATACTTTTGAAATACTTCCACGTGACGGGCTTCATCCATGACTTGAGTGGATCCATAGTACTTAGCTCCCATCCAGGGAGTAGCTTCTACTGTCATTGACGCAGCGTACAATGCCCCCTGTTCACCATGTAGAAAATTAGACAATAGCCAAGAAACTGTTGAATGCAGCATTTTTCCTTTTTCTTTCTCGGACATTTTTCTATAGCTGACGTGGTTGTACATAGGTTGGAGCTTTTCAGGAAATATTTGCAAATCTAAATTTGTAGGATCTACATCCGTTGTCCATAGGAGATCATCGGAATCCCACTGTCCTTTTTTTGCTTTTTTGTATAGGTTCATAAATTCAGGATTACCAAAATTGCTATAAGACCAATCATAATGAATCTCATGACCTGATTTCATACCAATATCTTTTTTCTTTCCTTCTTGTAGTACAAATCCTGATATTGCGGATGGTAGTAAATCAAAAGCTACTTTAACATTCCTACCCGCCATTCCTGTGATCACATCGATTGTATTGTTTTCTAGCATTTTAATTCTCCTGTTTATCTATTATTTTAGTATTACTTTATAGCCATAAATATCTTAATTAGCTCTAGCCCTTGCATGGGATAAACGCTTCCCATTGGATCAAGTTTTTTTTGTAGAATATGCCCTATAAAAAAACTTAGTAGTGTTGTTGATTCAGTTTCATTTTGAAAATTGAGCTGCTCTTGGAGGATTTTTCTAATAAGTCCAGCAATTTTTGATATAATTCCATCTGTATCTACCCCTCCATTTTGTTTGTGATACTCAATCAATAGAAAAAGTATATTTTTAAAATAGTCATCATTCATATTTACATAGATAAAAATTGCTCTGGCTCGATCTTCCGTAGACCAATCAGGTTGGATTTGATTTTTGATATTTCCAACATGCTTTTTCGCAATGTGTTCCATAGTTTCACGAAACATTTCCTCCTTCCCCGAGAAATAATGGTAGAGGGTGCCTGTGGACACTCCTAAGCCGCTTGCAAGCTCGCGAATGGTGATTGTATAGCCTTTATTCGCAAATAGATCAAAGCCTTTCTCTAGCAGCTCTTCTTTGTAGGTTTCATGGTTTACAATCTTTGGCATATTCTTATTTATAACAAATGTTCGATATAAAATAAAAGTCAAGTATTATTTAAAAAAAATTTTGGTTTTTTATTGAGGGGTGAAGCAAAAAGAATTAGCTCCCACTAAAATAAGAGTGAAAGAAGGGGGTGTAATTGAAATTTTTTAGAGGATAGTAAAATCTATATAAAGTAAAAAAAACTTAAAGAATTTGGCTGCGTATATTTGTAATTCTACTGGCAATGGAATTGATTATTTTTAGGCTCCATTTGGGGTGAAGTTGGAATACCATTTTAAAATTTTCAGGTTTGAAGACTAATGCTTTCGTGGGTGTATTTGTGATAACGGTAGCTGATCTTGGGAGTCCATCAAACTGAGCCATTTCTCCAATCAACGTGGTGGCTTTGTGTTCAGCAATTTTCTTGTTTTCCCCATTAATTTCCTGAAAAACGGAAACTTCTCCTTCCACAATAATATAAAGCTCGTTAGAGAGTTCTCCCTCTTCCATCATTGTGTAATTTGCTGGGAATTCCCTTAAAATTTTTTCAGAAATTTCCAAAGGAATATTATCTGCATCAGAAAAAGAGATATTGTACAGTACCTCTTCTAGATCCTCATCTGCATCGCTCTCATCTAGGAGAGTCTGAATCTTGGTTATTTTTTTATCTTTTTTTCCTTGGGAATTATGAATGCGAAGTTGTTTGCATAGATAAATAATGGAATCAAACGTAACATTGAGTTGAACTTGGAATAATAATAAAAATTCTGTTTGTGTATAGAGCAGATACTCAGAACCTGCTTTGACTGTGATTTGGTGGTCGTGAGGGGAGTGCATTAGGACTTCTTCTAAACCAATGTAGGATAGCTCAGAATGCTTTATTTGGATTTTACGCTTATTATTGAGTGTAAGTGTTTGGAGGGCAAGACCCTTTAAGAGTATAACTATAGTATCAATAGTTTTTTTACCCTTGAAAGTTATATCTTTTTCAGGTTTGAAAATTTCGTGATTTTTTGTAAGTAAAGATATGTCGATCACGAACCTATGATCTGAAGCCTCATGAGTTATGTCGATTATTTTTTAAAGAATTATAGTAAAAAATAGATGTAGCATGACAACAAAAAAAACTACAATAGAGTTATTTCATAAATTTATATGGTATTCTATTATTAAAAATAGATCATTCAAAGTAGTTGTTATTTGAGTATTATCACTTAATTAATAATTTATCATTTGCATTACAAATTAATACTAGTTAAAGTAAAGAAAGATGTCATACAAATTTAAGTGAATAAAGCGTAATTGATAATTTTTACTTTTTAATTTATGAGCTTTTTTCTATTTTATTTTATGAAAAAAGCTCATAAATATGAAAAGAGTTATATAGTACTACAAAAATAACCCATGAAACTATTTTGAAAATTCTTTTAAAATCTTTTGCATAATTTCACCGGATTCTGGTGGTACTGAAGTATAATTAATTCTAAATTGGCTGGGAGATTTTCCAATAACCTTGATTACTTTAGCATAAAGGTCTGTTTTATAAAATTGACCTTTGATGCGAAGGCTGGTGATTTTTAGGTTATCTAGCTTTTCTACATCTATTTCAGCTCCAACTATAGTTTCTTCCATTCCAAAATCATTGATTTTACCTACATAGAGGTCATTGCTTGCATGTTTTCCTGCTAGAACAGTAAATTCCATTTCAAGGGTTTCTTTTAGAGAGGTGAGAGGAAGATCCTTCTTTTCTGGAAGGAATACATTAAATGAACCCCCAATTCCACCAACTAATGAGATTGTAATTGTATTGTTTACTCCCTTTGGAGTAACATCCATTTGGTCATCAATTCTTAGAAGTCCATTGCAAGCTTCGACGGTAGCGGGAGAGATGTAAGTCTGTCCTCCAGTGGTGTACGACTCAATTCTGGAAGTTAGGTTAACGTTTTTACCAACTACACCATACTTCATTCTCCTGGAAGATCCAATATTACCGACTACGATATCTCCTGTATTGATACCAATTCCCATAGAAACTTCCGGGTAGCCTGCCTCTTTGTTTCGTTTATTCACTTCTGCCATTGCAACCTGCATTTCAATTGCACAGGCAACAGCCCTTTGGGCATCGTCTGGTCTCTGGACTGGTGCACCGAAAATTACCAATATGGCATCCCCAATAAACTCATCAATGGTCCCATTGTACTTCATTATAATTTCGGTCATAACATCTAAATAAATATTAATCATATTTACCACGCTCTCTGCAGGTAACCTTTCACCAATGGAGGTAAACCCCCTGAGGTCAGTCATCATAATGGTTGCAACTCTCTTATCTCCTCCTAATTGCATACCGGCAGGGCTTTCTAAAATTGTAGAAACAATTTCATCTGAAAGGTACTTTCCAAAAGTCTCCTTAATAAAACGACTTTTCATATCCAATGACTTTTTGATTTGTAAAAGAATTCCACCTAAAATCATAGCACCCAAAAGAATAGCAATTGAGATACCTATTAAAAGATTATTTGTTTTCTTGATTGGTCCAATGAGATCGTCTTCTGGTACTACAAGCCCTATAGTCCAATCTTTATTAAATTCTTCTTTTTTGAATCTTCTAAATGATGCTATGTATTTTACACCATCCACATCAATTGTAAATTTGCTCTGTGATTTATCTTTTAGATGTTCTTTGTAGGATTCAATAACATGATTAGCATTTTCTAATTTATAAATAGAACGTGGAATCAGTTTTTTGGTTTCTTTATCTTCGATCATAGGTACTTCAGGATCTGGGTAAGCTATAATTTCTGATTTATCATTTACGATAAAAATAATACTGGACTCACCTATACTTTTTTCTTTGAGATCATCTTTAAGTTTTTTTAGAAATTCAGAAATATTTCTCAAAGGGATATCTAATCCAAAAATTCCCAAAAGCTTTTTTTCTTTAGTATAAACAGGTGAAGAAGCTGTAAGACCGGGTGACTTATCGGTAGCAAAAATGTATACATCTGTCCAAAATAATTCTTTTGCTTCTTTTGCTCCTTGGTACCAAGGTCTGGTTCGAGGATCGTATTTATCTTTAGGATCTTCTATTTCTGAGATTGTGCCATTTTTATCTCTATGCTTCCATTTTACAGATACATTATCTCCAGTACGACGGATTAGTTTAGTGGAAATGGTACCATCTTGTTCCCTCTTTTGCATAAGGAAATTTCCATCTTCATCACCAATTTCAAAATTTAGGAGTTGGCTATGAAGAGTTAAAACATTCATCATCAAAGAATCCAATCTAGTGTTGTTTTCTAATGCCCCTAAGCCCTCACCTGAGATACGTGAACTCAACTCTGTCATATCTACAGCAGTCATTAAATAGTTTTTAGACTCCTGGAATACAAGCTGATTGATCTCATCAATTACCTCACCAGAGAGGGATTCGATTGCTTTTTTATTATTAACGTAGCTATAGCCCGAGACTAGCATCACTGCTAATACCAGAATACTTAAACTGAAGAAAATGATTTCAAAACTTCTATTTTCTCCCCCGGTTATGGCGGAAACATCTGATTTATTATTTTTTGAGAATATCATCTTTATTTTTCCAAAAGTATACAATTTAACCTTAAGATTTAAAGGTATCCAAGAGCCTTTTCTGAAAATCTAAAAGTTTTATAGTATTAAACTAAAAAATAAATTATGAGTCAACTCATAAAATTTCGTAATAAAAAATAGAAAAGGATTGTCTTTCAAATGAAAAAATGGTTAGTTTTGATTCCAAAGAAATAAAAAAGTACCAGAAACTGAAAATAATAAAGAAAAATTTCTTGTAAATTCTTTATTTATTAAATTTACTTATTAAATACTTTGTTCTCAATGCCCCAACTTGTCTCGCAAGTTGTTGCATATCTAAACAGACTATATTGTTTTTATCTATCTTTAAAAATTTGTTTGCAGCTAAAAAAGTGGTTTCTGCTTTATCAACTTTTTCTTCGAGAATTATCATATTCATTACGTCTGAAAAACTCAAATTGAAAGTATAGGTTTGAGAAGGAGTGATTTCAGTTTTAGTTCTTTCAAAGTTTACATATAGCATATCTAGAATCTTTGAATTCAAATCAGGAAAATATGTGTTTAGCATGAGTTTATTAGAAGTCCAAATTCTATCGGCGAGCAATGCAATGGTCTTGGTCATGAGTTGGGGTTCTTTTTGGGTCATGAGTTCAAAATTTGTTCTGTTGATCACTAGTAATTCCGTTTCTTCTAGGGCAACAGCTGTAGCAGATCTATTTTTATTTTCAAGCAGAGCCATTTCACCAAAAACATCACCAGGTTTCATGATAAATAGCTGGACATCTTTATTTTCTACAATCCTTGAGATACGAACTTTCCCTTTCTTTAAAATATAAACTTCATTGGGGGGCTCGTTTTCACAAAAAATAACTTCTCCATCATCAAAGTTTTGTACTACACCAGATTTTTTATTAAACTCAAGGGTTGATTCTAGTTGATTCAATTTTTCTCTAGCAGCTTCTCCTGTCTTACTTTCAGGAACATAGTGGTTGATACATTTATACATATAAGTAGCTAATCTATTCCTGTGTAGTTCAATATATGTTTCTGCAATATTTAAGAGGGTTCTAAAATTTTCATCTTCCCCTTCGACTGGGTTTCTAAAATCAACATTTCTTTCATTGAATATTCTCAATTTTTTTGAGAATGATCGTATAATTTTATTGGCCAGAGATGGATTATTTTTTACCAAATCAGCAAATTTTGAATGTTTTATGGAAATAACAACTGCTGGGGTGATCGTAACTGCTGTTTCTAGTTGTGGAAGTTGAGTCATAGATCCCACCACTCCAAAGAAGTCTCCGGGACCCAAAGTTTCTACATGTTTTTCGCTGGAGACTGGAAATTTTTTGATTAAATTAACATGTCCTTCTTTGATAATAAAGAAATCTTCAGCCTTAGTTTCTCCTTCGAGGATTATATAAGCATTTCTTTGGTATTTATGTAAAGTGTATAACTGCATGGTTTATAATCCTATTTCTAATTTTAAAGACTAAGTAAACTAAATATTATTGTAGTACAAAAAAGATAAATGAAATTACAGCAAAAAATTTTTAGCTATTCTTTAATGGCATACGAACAATAAAAAAAATAATTTATTCAAAAAAATTTTATTTTTTTTGAATACCTATTACCTGTACATATAATCGAAAATTTATCTATATAACTTTACAAAGTTCTACTTTATGTCACACTTAATATGGCTAAATGAGGATAAATATAAGTTGGGATAGACTTTTCAGGGAAATCCCTCAGTGAGAATTTCAGAATTTGAAGAAATTGGTTTTAACCACCTTTGCTCATAATGAATTTTTCTAGGAATTCGGTGATATCTGTGATATTACGGTTAATCATTAATTTTAATTCAGGTGGTATGTTCTGTGATCTAACTACGCGATAATAATTGAGAGCATTTTTGAGCATTTTGCGTCGTGCAAACTCTTGGGCTTTCATAAGCATTGGTTTGTATTTGTAATAGGAATACTCCATAATGCTATAATTTTTTGATAGTCTAAAAGAATGCGGTATTTTACTAAAATCAAATGTCAGTGTTAAGAAGGGAGCATCATCTACCTCTGGAGGCTTTAATTCCAGTATACCATGCATAATTCTTTCTGGTTCTGGAGGCTCTTGGCTTTCTGTTTGGATTTCTGGAATAGACACTTCAGGTCTATTCTCCATAGCTTCTTCTATTTTTTCATCAGCAACGGGGGAATCAATTATATTGATATCTCTATCTACAAAGTTATCTTCATCATCCTCAGTCTCCCGATTTCGTACCGAGGTATCCCTGGGATTGGGTAAATTTATTTTAAAAATTTCATGGACTTGCGCGTCTTTCTCTGTGGGAAAGAGAACATCTCTGGTTTGTAAGCCTTCTTCGGCAGGTAAGGATTGTTCCCCTTTTTCCAGGGACATGCTACGTTTGGGAGCATCTCTAAAACTATCATAGGAGATAACCACTGGATCGGGAAGATTGATCTTGGGAAGGGTTCCCTCTGCAAACTCCTCATTTGCAGGTTTTTTTTCTATACTTTCCGCAGGTGTGGGCTGTGGAGCCTCGGAGGTCAGCTTATTTTGGTCCTGCTCGGGAGAGGGTGGAATAACTCCTTTTTCAATGCTATCATTCCAATCAGATACAAACTCATCTCGTTTATCTAATAGATTATCATTTCTTCTTTCCTGATCCCTTCTATCATTTTCAACAGGAGTATCTTCTTTTCTACGTTCACTTCCGGATCGTCTATCTCGAAGTGGAAGATCTTTTAAGTCCTGCCAATCTTTTCTATTGTAAAGATCCTCTAAAATTTCTAGGCGATTTAAGATCCCATCCGGCAGAGGAGCACCAGAGGGAAGTTCTGGATAATTGATCGATTGTCCCGGTGGCTGAGAGATAGGGGAGAAGGGAGGGGGAGGATTTTGGAAGCCTACAGGGGCTTGGTTTTGGTTCTCTGATCCGGGAGCTTGTGGACTCGTCTTATCAGATGGAGCTAAATTTGGGGGATAAGAAGGTTGTTGGGGCTGAGCATCCATTCCTTGTGGGATTTGTTGTGGAAAGCCCATTCCTTGGGGAGTATAAGGCTGTTGGCCTGGAGATATTGGGCTCTGGGGATTAAATTGCTGTGGCGGAACATCCATTCCCTGTGGGTACCCTTGAGATGGTTGACTGCCCATTCCCCCTTGCGGATTACCGGGTGGTTGGTACGGAGCATCCCCTTGTTGTTGCGGTGGAGGGGATGGTTGGGGGAAGTTTCCTCCCATGTCCTGAGGATATGGTTGTTGGGGAGGATTAAAAGGAGGAGGTTCCTGTGTTGGGGGTTCTTGGGGAAGTCTGGAAACTTCTGGAAGCTCTTGTCTTTGTCGGTCGTTTGCTTCCGGTGGTTGGGATTGCTTTGGAGTTTTGTCCTGCTGATTTTGTAGATTTTGTGATAGCTCGGATACTACATTTGAGAGATCCCTTAAAACCTTGCTGAAATTTAGCTTATTTGCACCACGACTTGTAGGTATTTGTTTAGGAGGGGCTTGGGTCTCCCTTTTTTTATAGGAGTTCCCAACTAGTTCAATGATTTCCTTGATTTTTTCAGATGCTTCTGGATCTTTTATCCTCTGAAGCGTCCTACCATAGATTTCTAGGGCACTTTTTAAATTGCCTTTTTTTGCCATTGATTCTGCGTTTTGGAGCTGTCTCTTATGAATTTGGTTCAAATGAGAAGTCCCTAAAATTTCATCAGGAGAATAGGGGGGCGAGATACTTTCTATCTGCAGATCAGTCTGGTTTTGCTCATTCTCTTCTTGTGCCAATTCGCTATCTCCTGTATTATTTTCGACAACCTAAACTTTTGCTCTGTTAAATTTAATGGAAGAGTATTATTTATTTCCGATATATAGAAGGATAAGTGTCAGGGAGAGCAATGGTTTTTAACCTAATTTCTGTTTGACAAAATGATGTAAGAATGGATTTCTAACAGCTATGAAGTCAGCACCCAAAAAAAATATAAGCTTTGGTTCAAGTCTAGATAATGAGGACGGACTTCAACTCAAAATTACATTTGATGAGGACACAAAAACCGCTTATGGCGATTATACATGTCCTGCAAAATTTCAGGGTCATCCCGACATGATACATCCTGGAATCATTGCTACTATCTTAGATGAAATTATGGCAAAAATCAATGAAGCCATGAATTTTGAAACTGTCACAGGTGAGTTGACTGTGCGCTATTTACAGCCTGCTTTTACAAATGAACCACTTCATCTCAGGGGTTGGTTTGTTAAGAAGAATAAAAAAGTAATTGAGAACCGGGCTGAAATAGAAAATGAAATTGGAAAAATAGTTGCTCGTGGAAAAGGCAAGTATTTAGAATCTGGAGATTAACTGAAATAATAAGCCGATGTGGTGAAACTGGTAGACGCAGTGGATTCAAAATCCACCGAAGGCAACTTCGTGTCGGTTCGATTCCGACCATCGGCATTACATATTCTCTTGTTTAGCTTTCTCAAAAAAAGACTTTTCCACTATATCAATTCCTTTTAAAACTGTTTCAATATCTTCCTTTATCAATGAACTAAAAAGTTCTTTTCCCTTCTCAATAATTCCATAACCCAATCTAATCCCATCTACTTCTTCGGTTGTATAAATATTTTTTTTCGATTCCATTTTTTCAATAACATGTAGCATTACATCCTGTACTTTTATTAGCAATTCTTGGTTGGAGAGTATTTCAAAAAGTTTAACAACTTGGTGTCTGAACTCATCGGCATCTGCTTGGGGTATTTTTGCAAGAAGTGAGTTGAAAACCTTTTCTTCAGAGATATCTATTCCCTTTGCAATTAAAGGCAAGGAGGCATCATATAGCTCTTTTTCAAATCTATGTGCTGCCAGATAGCTTCGTAGTGCATTCATACCTGCTTGTAATGCACTGAAGAGCATCTTCCCAAATTTCATAACAGCATATGGTATGTTTCCTAAGACTCCCATAAGCTTTGAAGGTGAATGTACAAAATTGCTTAAGGAAGCAAAGGCATTATCAAGTTTTAACCTATCTTCTAGGGGTGGATACAGAAGTTCTAAGAAATATTTTACAAGCTTATCTATAGTAGTACGATCGACCTTGGATAATTCGGGGAATTTTTTTATATTTTCCTCACTGTATCTCAAGAGTAGAGATTTTCTATAGGCATCTATTATTAGATTAAAATTTTTTTCCTGAAGAAGTGAATCTTTCATTTATCTGAATCCTTTTCCTGTAGATTGATAAAATAACTGTTACCATTTTTATTGATGTACTTATCAAATTCTATTTTTTTTCCTTTAGGAATATAAGCGGTATCAATATTTCGAATTTCTAAACCATTGCACAAAGAATAAATGGCAACTGAAATTGCAATTGCCATCCTTCTTTTTTTTTGCGTAAGATAGTAATAATCTTTATTACTTCGTATGTCACCAAGTTCAATATAAGCAGAGATTGCATTCACAAGAGCAGGTAAACTATAGGTTGATATATATGGTGAAAGAATGGGATTTGGTGATTTATACTCTTCTGAATTAGAAGTTCCCGTTCGTAGTGCATATTGTATAAATCTCAATATTTCCATACCTGCGTAATGGTTATCTCCACCATAACCCTCGGGTCCATTTTCTCTCTTTTGCATTTCAGGTTTACTTCTCTCCCGATCCCAATACTTTCCTACTGAACGAAATTGTGTATGATCTAAGGCATATGGACCATTGGGTGTATTAATTTTTTCTTCCCATCCATCTGAGTCCTTGTATTTCCAATTCACCATATTGTATCTATACCCTTCAAATCTATTCAAATCTGCTTTGTTTCCCTCTTTGGTAGGCCAGTATCCATGGAAATATATCCATGAGTCTGCAATAGCATTTTCCAATCTAGACCAACCTCTCTCAAAAATCATCCAATTGCTCCAGGGAGAGTTTAAAAATTGATCTGGTTCTACTTTTTTTTCTGAGATACGTTTTAGTAGTTCAAATGTTTGGTAAGATGGGGTGAGTACCACTCCCATTCCCCCGTTATCTGTTTCTGTTTTTGATCCCATATCATTTATATGGAGGGAGACTACTAGTTGTGGTTCTTCTTTGTTTATAAATGTAATTCTTCCATCTTTCATTTCTCCAGTGCTAAAATCAGGAAAATCATAAAGTCGATATAGTTCATTTTTATCATCTTTTTCTCTATAGTTTTTGTCCAGGTATGAATCCGAGCGTGTCATAGAAGCATCTATTTTAATCCATGGTGAATCGGAATCAGAAAAAATTTTTATATATGTTTGAAATTTTTTAAATCCTTTTTTAGTTTTTGTTAAGTCGAGAATTTCCTTAATTTCATTTCCTACTTGTAGTACGATTTCATTTTCAGTTCTATTTTTATAGGAAGCTCCATTCTTATACGGTTCTAAGTACCTTCCTGAAACAGTATCAAATTTATCCCCATAGATTTCATAAGGTGTTTGTTTTGTGCCACCATGCCCTGGATCTATTACAACTTTAAATTTCTTAATTGTTTCTGAGTGAAGGGATAAGGTAAAAAGTATAGAGAAACAAAATACGGACATATTGATAACTTTTGAAATACTATCTTTATGATATGCAATAAATATTTTACTCATATTTTTCCGTAATAGATGATGTATATAAATGCTAGAAAACCATGTTTGAAATGAATCTATGGTAATAAGTAAAGCTATTGTAAAAAGTTTTCTTTCCCTATATTTATCGTAAAACCTATCATTCGTTTGCATATAAAAAAATATCTTTTAATTAGTCTATTCTTCCTTGAACTATCCATTCGAAGTTTGATTTTGGATACAGAGGTGTGAGAAATGGTTTCCTATGGAATATTGAAAAGCACAGAAAGGGCAGAAGCAATCCTACAAAAATCTCTAGCGGGTCAACGGATTACACCCGAGGAAGCACTTATTCTCTACAAAGAAGCTGATTTTTTGCAAATCCAAATGGTTGCAAGGAGTATTAGAGAAAAGGTTTTATCGCACGAATTTGCCAGCTATACTATGTTTCGGGTGGTAAATTATACTAATTATTGTAATGTAGAATGTAGTTTTTGTTCCTTTATGGACGAAATTGGAAATGGTAAAGGATATGTACTAACCCAGCAAGAAATATTGGAAAAGATGGAATTTGCCGTGGGAGAAGGAGCAAATCAAATGTTTTTACAAGGGGGTGTTTATCCGGACTTGTCCTTTGACTATTATCTGGGGATTTTATCGGGAGTAAAAAATAAATTTCCTACTATGCATATCCGTGCATTCTCTCCAGTTGAGATTATTAATTTAGAAAAAATTACAGGTAAGCCACTTCGAGATGTCTTACTCCTTTTAAAAGAGGCAGGGCTTGACTCTGTTCCTGGAGCAGGTGCAGAAATTCTAACTGAGAGGATGAGAAATATAATATCTCCAAAAAAAGCAAGTGTAGATGAATGGGTTAGGGCAATGGAAACCTGTCATGAGGTAGGACTACCAGGGAGTGCTAATATAGTTTTTGGGAGTGAAGAAACTCCTGAAGAAATTATAGAGCATTTATCCGTAGTACGTGAGCTTCAAGATAGAACAAGTGGCTTTATATCTTTTATCCCTTGGACATTCCAACCACAAACAAAACGATTCGTTGTTAGAAGTGTACCCACCCATGAGTATCTAAGGGTATTGGGAATATGTAGGATATTTTTAGATAATATTCGTCACATTGAAACATCAGTTATGGTTTTAGGAAAAGGTGTGGGACAACTAGCTTTATTTAGTGGTGCAGATGATGTTTCATCAGTTGTTATTGAAGAAAATGTACTACGATCTTTTGGTCTGAAGTCAGAAAAAGAGGCAACGAAGTTTTTAAGCACTGCAGGATTTACACCAAAAAAGAGAGATTTATTGTACAACTATGAACTCTAATAAATTGAATAAAATGATATTTTTTTACAAGGTAATTTTTTTACAGAGTATACGGAGGATAGCATATTTTTTTAAAAATAAAGTTAGTAAATTTCTCTATAATTTTAATCTATTAATTTGTTTAAATATCTTTCTTTTTTTATTTTTGAATACCTCTATTTTTACTCAAGAGAGATTTATCACTTCTGATTACAACTCAAAATCATATAATAGTATTACTGACATACCTATTTATACATTAGAAAATGAAAGATTTACTTTGTATGAAGAAATGGCAAAATTAGAAGATGATAAATTTTTAATATTGAATTTTACTTCTTCTTTTTGTGTTCCATGTAAGTCTGAAATTCCAGAATTAATTAAATTGAGGGAGAGTAATAACAATCTTGTGCTTTGGTTTATTTTTGTTGGTGATGATAATGCAAACATTCAAAAAAAAATCTCTGAATTAAATATGACAGGTGATTTTAAAATTCTAAAAGACCCTCTAAAAACCTCATTAAAACGTTTGGGAGTTTCTGCAGTCCCTATGACATATCTAATTATGAAGGATAAAAAAATAGTTTCCTACTCTTTGGGATATACTCAAGAAAAATTTAAGAAGTTTAAAAATCAAATTAGCGAAGTAGTGAAGTGATTGATTGAACTCTCAGATGAATTTTCTAATAAATTACAAATTGATGATGTAATACAAGCTTTTGAATTGTTAGGTTTTAAATCATCAGGACATTGCACCCCTTTAAATAGTCTTGAAAACCGAGTTTTTTTGCTTTCATTAGAAAAAGAACTGCTTATCCCAGATCAATTTCAAGACCAATTAGTTGGCTCTTCATTAAATTGTGTGATAAAATTCTATAGATTGAATCGTTGGACTTTTGACCAAATTCTAGAAGAGCATTCTTTTCTTTTTGAACTTCAGGAATATGAAATACCAGTAATAGCTCCTCTGAAATCAAAAGAAGGACAGTCACTTTTTATTTATAAAGATTTTTATTATGCAGTTTGGCCAAATCAAAAAGGTAGATTAGTTGAAGAAATATCATTGGATGGTTTATTAGTAATTGGACGCCTCCTCGCACGAATTCACAATGTAGGCTCAAAAAAATCTTCTCTTTATCGGTTAGCTTTGACAGTTCAGGAATATGGTATCACGCCTTTGAATTACCTTAAAGCAAATAATTTGCTATCTCCATCACTTATGAAGCGATATGAGTTAGCAGCTGAAAATTTATTTAGTAAATACTACGAAATATCTAAAAATATTCCCATTCATAGGATTCATGGAGATTGCCATAAGGGTAATTTAATTAAAGTTGATAATAATTTCTGTTTTATAGATTTTGATGATTTTGTAATGGGCCCTGCAGTACAAGATTTTTGGATGCTATTATCTTTTGAAGATGAAAGCTCTCCTGGAAAAGTAGCCTTCTTAGAAGGGTACAGGGAGTTTAGAGATTTCTCTGATTCTTGGTTTGGTTTGATAGAGCCTTTACGTGGGTTACGATATATTCATTATGCTGCATGGGTGGCACGAAGATATGTGGAGCAAACATTTAAAAATACATTCCCCCATTTTGGAACAGAAGAATATTGGGAGCGAGAAACTTTAGATTTAGAAAAACTTGGAAAAGGAATACTTACCACAATGGAAGATACTAGAATTCCGTTTTCTCCGGGGCAGGTAGAAGAAAAAGAACTTACAAATAAAGATTTCTTTTGGGATATGGAATAAGTTTTGAACAAAGTAAAGAAAGATGATAGAAAAAAGCTAAAAATATATATAGTAAGATTTACAAAAGGATACTTTTTGTAGGATCTGTATAAATGGTTTGTAATAATAACCATTCTTAAAATCTTTACATTTAGAATAAATTATAAAAGGATCACTGGGTTAAATGGCTGAAAAACCAAACTATAAAGAAATAATTGAAGAAATTGAAGTTGAACTCAAATCAATTCAGGGAGAGGGAAAGGTTGCAAATTATATTCCTGAGCTAGCAAAGATAAATCCTGATAAATTTGCTTTTCATATATCCTCAGTAGATGGCGAAAATTATGGATTTGGAGATGTGGATGACAAATTCTCCATCCAAAGTATTTCTAAAGTTTTTTCCCTCACCCTTGCATATAAGCTATCTGGAGAGGCTATATGGCAGAGAGTAGGAGTGGAACCCTCAGGAAATCCGTTCAATTCATTGATCCAATTGGAACAAGAAAATGGAATTCCACGAAATCCCTTAATCAATTCGGGGGCGATCGTGATTTGTGATATACTCTATGAAATTTTAGGAAATCCTAAAGTAGATTTGTTAAATTTTATTAGAGAGATCTCTGATAACCCGAATATTGAATACAATCTCAAAGTAGCGAATTCAGAGAAAAAAACTGGCTTTAGAAACTCTGCTATGATTAATCTTATGAGAGCCTTTGGGAATATAAAAAATGATATTGAAGATATTTTGGATTTATATTTTCATCTTTGTTCAGTGGAAATGACATGCAAAGAGCTATCTAGAGCATTTTTGTTATATGCAAATCATGGGACTCTACTCAACAAACAAAAAGAAATAATCACTCCAGTTATGGGGAAAAGAATCAATGCCATCATGCACTCTTGTGGTTTCTATGATGAGGCGGGTGAGTTTTCCTTCAAAGTGGGGCTTCCTGGAAAGAGTGGGGTAGGTGGAGGAATTGCTGCAATTTATCCAAGTAAATATGCAGTAGCAGTTTGGAGTCCCCGTTTAAATCCCAAAGGAAATTCTTTCCTAGGAATGAGAGCACTACAGCTCTTAACCCAAAAAACTAAAAGATCAATATTTTAAAAAGATTAAAAAACTCCGGAAGGAATAAGCCAATCTGTTCCGGAGCCATAATATGCTATTTCTGCTTTAGATTTTACTTTGCAAAAAACTCCATCTTTAATAGCTGATGCAGAGAGTAGTACTGTATCACATTTTTTTATAATTAAATCTTCAATTTCAATTTCGCCATCTAAAACAGTCAATATATGAAATGCAGGAGTGGTATACATATTAGGTAAGACTGTATCTTTAAGAATGGTAAACTTTTCAATCCTAAATTTATTATTAGATGTCAATAAATATCGTTCAATTGGCATAGATTGAATTTTTATAGGTTTGAGAATTTCTGAATTTATTGATCGTTTATAATTTAAGACATCCAAAGCTTTATCTAAATGGAGAGCTCTTGGTTTTCCATCATCTCCTAGTCTACCATAATCATATACTCTATAAGTTGAATCACTTGACTGTTGAACTTCTAATATTAAATTACCGGGACCAATAGCATGCACTGTGCCTGCTTCAATTAAAAAAATATCTCCCTTTTCTGTTTTTCTGTAGTACAAGGGTTCTTCAGCATTATTATTTTGTATGAGTTCTATGTACTCATTACGTGTTAAGGATCTTTTAAAGCCACAAACAATTTCTGCTGTATCACTTGCATCTAACAGAATCCATGACTCTTTCTTACCTTTATTGGTAGGATCATAATTTTTTGCATACTCATCATCTGGGTGTACCTGAACTGATAGTTTGTCTTCTGCATCAATAATTTTAACGAGCAGTGGAAAGGATGTATCATTCTTAAATGCATCTCCAAAGATATCAGTTCTGTACTGCAAAAAACACTCTCTTAGAGATTTACCTTTTAGCTCTCCATTTTCAACGATTGAAATATCTGCACCATAATCAGAAATTTCCCATGCTTCACCTATTTTTCCTGGGGGTATTGTTCTTCCTAGGTTTTCTAATTTCCTACCACCCCAAATTTTTTCTTTATAAATTGAATTGAATTTTAATACTTTTTGCATAAATTATTGATCCAAACCAGATATTTTTCTTAATTTTCGAATATCTTTAGATTTTATTTGACCGGGAGCTCTTGGTTCATCTAAACACGAGTAAGTGAAATGGGAACCATACAAATCACCATAGACTCGGGTATGCATTCCCCTTTCTCCCATAATAATTAAAATCATATTATATTTTGTAGATAATTTTTTACCTATTTCTAAAAACTTTATATCCCCTTCTAAACTAGGAGGTATTACAGCGAACTTATATACATTACTTGATCTACCATTTTTAGATTGAATTGATTCTATGAATGATATTATTTTATCTTCAGATGGGTAACCAGAAAAATCATGGTATGAAAATATGGTTGTATACAATGAGCTTTGAATATTTTTTAAAAGAGAGTCTTCTCTAGTAATATCAATATCAATAAAATTTGAGCTTGAATTAAAAAAATCTAAAATAAAAGCAATGTACTCATATTTTAATGCTGTATGTTTTTTTTCGCTAGAATCTTCTTTGGCTCTATAAGTAAAAAGGAGAGATTTTTTCCAAGATTTAAGAGTATCTATTAAATCTTCTTTGATATATTTCTTTGAACAGAGGTCAAGCCTAACCTCTAAAATATCAATCTCAGTGGTATCATAGATACTTAAATTTTTTAAATCCTGTTCGCCAGCAGTAGCAATTATTTTATACATATTTATCTTAATCTTGTTTTAAAAGAAGTTGAATATGGGATATTTATTTTTCCTAAGAATGAACTATACTCAATTGTTCCATCTAAAATAAAATCAATTTTTTCTTGTTGCATAGCTTGTTTTCCCAAAAATAGTACTAGTCGTAAAACATCTCGATCAGGATTTTCTTCTAGAGTTGTGAGTAATTCTAAGGTAATATCTTTTTTAGATAGGGGAGGTAATACAATTTCATCTTTATTATCAACTATTGCAATTTGCATTGGATCAGATGTTTCCGAGATTTTAGTTAGTATTTTAAAGTTAAATTTCTCAATAGTTACTTCAACATCATTAGTATTTTCAATCTGTAAAGTAATATTAAACTGAATTTTAGGGACTGGTGGTAAAAGTAGAAAGTTAAATTTTTTTATTTCTGTTGATACAACTGTAATTTTACAATTTTGGAGTTCTTTTTGCTTTTTCTCTATGGGATTAGAACATGAAATAAAAATTAATAGAGGAAAAAGTAATATAAAATAAAGAAATTTTGAATAATATAAAGTCATTTTTATTTACTTTTAAATTGAGGCAATTTTATGTTAGGTATTTTTATCTTAATTTTTTTCCAATCGGATAGATTCCTAAAATTAAACCTTGGAGGGTCATTGCTATCATCATTTGATATAATCTTTTCTAGTTTACTTTCTTTGTGAAGCGGTAATGCTTTTAATTCGAAATCAATTCTTAAATATTTTTTATTAATTAGCCCCATCTCTAATTTACCATCTAAGAGGCGTAAGATCTCTTTTATAATAGCCCAGCGAACTACTTCAATTTTACTAAATTTACCTTCTGAGAGTTGCTTATATAAATTCTGAGTGATACGAGATTCTTTGTTATAGAACATAAATCTAAAATGCAAATGATCTTTTAAATCAGATGTAACTATTAAATCTTTACTAGTAAAATCTTTAAATCCACTAAAATCAATAATACGTATCATAAGAGAATTAATTAGATCGAGGGTATTATTAATTTGAAAAGCAGGATCGACCTTTATTGTGTAAGTAATCTCATTATCAGGAATAATTGTTTTTATAAAGTCTACAAAATTAACTGTATCTTTTAGGGGAGAGTCTCTTTTTACTTCCAGTCGGGATAATTCTATAATATCATCGAGCGAATTATCTATAGCACTGTAACTCTGATTTATTTTTGTTAGATTATCAGTGTTGTACAATGTATTATCAACTTTCATTGCTCGAATTGTTTGCAGGGATGACTCCACATGTGGCATAATAATTTGGTTTAAATATTCAAATAATTTTTCTCTTAGATTATCTATCTCATTTAATTGATCAAATCGCCTTTGGATATTGATTTTTAATTCAAGGAATCTATATCGTAGTGCAATGGAAACTAAGAGAATAAAAACTAATAGAGCACTGTCAAGGGAAGACTCTGAATTTAAAAATCCTTTTTCAATTAGTAGCTCTTTAGAAGTACCAAACATAAAGTAAATCAGTGCAATGAAGTACAATAAAGCATCTATTTTCTTTTCTTTAATTTTTTGAAAAGATTTGTATCCTGAATAAGCTAATGGAAATATTAAATGGTACGACCATAAAGAAGTAATTGTAGTCCAGAGGTCAGGATTTCTAAATATTAAAAATATAACTGTAATCAAAAAATTAGTTATAAAATAATAGTTTTGATACTTTATTTTTTCGATTTTGAAAAAACTTTGAATAAATATTATATAAAAAAAAGGAATGTTATATAATAATATAAGTTCAAGATATTTGAAAAATAGAAAGCTATCATAAATCCAGAATCTAAATTCATTTTTGCTAAGTTCATAGAAAGAAAATACAATAATAAAAATACTAAATGTAAGATACTCTTTAAATTCAGGCATTTTAAGATAGTTTATAAAAAAGAAAATTCCAATGAAGATAAATGCAATTAAATAGATTAAGTCAGACAGTGATTCATGAATGATAGAATCAATCACTGAATATATGGAAGAAATTCCTATTTCACCTGATATAATACCAGCATAGTTTTTAAAATCTGATCTAATTTTGATTGCTAGAACATTGTAACCCTGGTTTAAAAATTTAGTAGGTATAGGATAAACTCTTATTCGATTATAAGCAGGTTGTGATGCATCTTTAGAACCTACTTTCTTTCCATTTTGACCTATTAGGTTTCCATTTAGGTAAACTTCATCATAGTCATAAATCTTTCCAAGGGTAAGGGCTAGATTTTTCTTTGTATTGGAAATGTCTATATCAAAGGACTTACGTAGCCAAATTACTCCTCTATATGCAGGATCTAGTTTTCTAAGATTGGAAGGTTGTTCAAGTTCAGTCCAAGTTTTAGTGTTTACTTCTATGCCGGAGTATTCAATGTCATCATCGAGAATTGCGTACCATTCATTCCCTGCTAAATTTATGATCTCAGTGAAAGAGTCAGATGTATCTCTCCCGGAACATGTCAGAGAAAACAATGAGAGTAGTAGTAGGAATAGTTTATTCAGCATTCAATGAAACCAAAGGATTCTAGGTGAAACTTTATCCACTCCCGTTAAGATATCCACCTTTTTCCTGAATTGAGGGAGTAAATTTAAACTTTTTTGTCTAATAGAATATATTTCATTAGAGAGAATTCTAGTTTTTTATTTAGCCTATTGAATTCGGTTCTATTTTTTCCCGTATGCTCTGTTTGGAAAAAGAAAATATACTTATTCCTAGTAAAGATTCTCAACTGACCAAAGTTATAATCTCCAATACCTGAATGAAATAGGGATTCTACCTTTTTCTCCCGTTCAGATGTTAGGACGTGCCACCCTAATCCATAATAATTATGTTTTTCTTGGCTATTAGGTCTAGAAAAAATCTTTTTAAATGTTTTCTTTTCCAAAATACCTTTTCCTTTATAAGTTCCACCCTGTAAAAATATTCCTGCGTATTTTAAGAGGTGACGGGGGGATATAAAAAATCCGGAGGAACAATCATAAGTTTCTCCAAAAGAATAGTCTGTGATTTCTAATGGATCTAAGATTTTTGATTTGATATACTCGCTGGGTGATTCACCTGATGCAATCTCAATTACTTTTCCAAGCAAGCGGTAGTTGTAATTAGAATAGATGTATCTTCCTCCTGCACTTGCGACTTGCTTAGGAAGAGTAAAATCCTTTTTTTCCATAGTAAATGTAAATTCACTTTTTTCCCCTTCGTATGGCAAACCGGAATGGTGTTGTAAAAGATTGCGTATTGTAAAAAGTTTATTTTCCTCATTTTCATCAGTTCTGAGTTCTGGGAAAAACACTGAGATATTATCATTTAGTTTTAATTTCCCCTCTTCCTGGAGTTTTAAAATTGCTAATGCAGTAAAAGATTTACTCAGAGAAGCAACTGGCAATAATGTTTCACTGTTATACTTATTTCCTATTTCTAAAATTGTAATTTTATCTTTTAGAACAGATATATACCCTCCTTTTGTAATACTATTTTGGATAGCAGTACTCAATGTGGTTTCCATATCATCTTTTAATGAATCTCTTTTTTGAGAGAGGGGATTGATAGGAATTTTTGTTTCACCTTTTTTCCGTTTGGTTGCAGAATGAAGTGGGATTGATAAAGCACAGGAGAGTAGAATAACAAAAAAAATATTTTTTTTATGAAATATACTATTATTTTTTATTATTCGAAGTTCAAATGTTTTTTTAAAGTTAAGATTTTTCACTGTTTTATACTCCAAATATAAATTTTCATACTAATTATTACTATGAATTCCTAAAGAATATGAATTGTTTTGTGTTACAAATTTTATTTCTAAATCACCGGCAATTTTAAAAATATCCAAATAAATCTTTTGAAGTATATTCAATTCTTGCACTATTTCAGACGATGCCATAAAAAAACTTATGTAAATTTCAAGACCTGGATCTGAAATTTTATAAAAATTAACTATTATTTTTTCTCTCAGAATCATAGGATTCTTTGTTAGCATTGATTTTATTTTATCTAGAAAAATTTCCAAATTTATAGGATTTGTGTCATAAGGTAAATAAATAGAGAAGGAACTTTTATTTTTTCTTCCTATGCCTAGATTTTCAATGTTTGAATTTGCAATTAGAGAATTAGGCATGGAGATACTGCTATCACCATCGCCTTTTATTTGCGTGGATCTAAAGCCAATTTCCTCTACCACACCTTCTATGGTGCCAATTTTTATATAATCTCCAGTTTTGAATGGCTTATCTAAAAGAATCATAAGAGAACCAAATAAATTAGCTGCGGTATCTCTTGCTGCTAGGGCAATAGCTAAGCCTCCTATTCCCAATCCCGCCAAGAGAGAAATTACATTGATTCCCATATTTTGAAGAGAAAGCATCACACCAAGGGAGACAAGGATAATCTTCGTTAGTTTAATTAACAAAGAAACAAGTTGTACGTCAGAAGGATCTTCTGATGAAATAATATGTTGTTTATAAAATGTTCCAATGATATCAGAAAAGTCATTAAGGAATTTTATAAAAAAAATACCCATAAAAAATTTTAATATATAACTTAATATAATATAAATTTTTCCATCTATCCCTGCCAAATAGAGGAAAATATACCAAAAACCAATGGTGACTAGGTTTCCGCCTGGTTTTGATAGAGCTATAAATATTTGATCATCCCAGATCAAAGAAGAGTTTTTTGCTATTTTTACAGAGAGTTCAAATAAATATGTAGACGAAAATTTAATACCTATTCCTAAAAATAGAGCAAGAAATAGCCCTAACCACTGCCACACCAAAAGCCCAAAAAGAAAGGTATTTGTCCATCGTGGTGCAAATCGTTCACTGAAAGGAGGAGAGTATCCTGCACCCTGTCCTGACTCCTTTAGATAGGGAATACTTTTTGTTTTATTAAAATAAATACGTGCATTTAAAATGGTAGAAGTTGTAAATAAATATTCTTTTTTACCATTTAACTCTTCTAGACTTAAAGTAATCTCTGTTTCAGGTATAGTCCATGTTGGAACCGAAATATCAATGGGAACATCTTCAAAGTTAGGTTGAAATACATAAACTTTATCTATAGTTTCTTTCAAAAAAATTGCTATTTCTTTGCCTTGTTCTTCTCGAATCAGTGGAGGAATTTCTTTTAAATTTAAACATTTAATAGCTTTGTAAATTGCATCTATCTTTGTTTGATCATTTTCTATGATACCTTTTCTATGGGTATTCATAGACTCCATAAAAATGGATATAGATTGTCTGGGAGTATCGATTTTTAATGGTGCGAGAGGACCTTCTCCTTTTAGTATGCTATATGGGAAAAATAAAAGAAATATATAATAAATTTTAGTAAGATTAAAGAATAATTTATAATACATCATAAGTGACCATTGAATATAGGTTTTTGATTTTTTTGATTTCGTATTACTTCAAAATGCAAATGATAACCTGTAGATCTACCAGTACTTCCCACTTTTCCAATCAATTCTTTCTTTTTTACATGTTGTCCTTTTGTAACCAATATTTGGTCCAAGTGTCCATATCTAGTTTCATATCCAAATTCATGTTTGATTACAACTAAATTTCCATATCCTCCTTTTGATTCGGCTAAAACTATAACTCCTGCTGCAGAGGAAAACACATCCGCTCCTTTATTGGCAGCTATATCCAAACCACCATGGAATGTATCTTTTTTTGTGAAAGGGTCTGTTCGTTTTCCCCAACGGGAGGATGTAGTACCATGAACAGGTTTAGATAAAGAAAAAGAGGATTCTTCTGATTCTTCTAAGGGAGCAGTGAATGCCTGTCCTGTAAAAAATGTTAACTCTCTTGCTGTCATTCGCTGACCTGGAACAAACCATTCATTTCTATATGTATCGTCATAAATAAATAATTTTGCATTGATTCTATATTTCTGTGATAATTTCTCTCTACTTTTAGGTAAGTTAGGGAGATCTTCATTGTCATAGATTCCTCTCATATTACAGAGAATTATTACTTTGTCTTTTTGTATGTCCTGTGAGCTTGTAAGAGAATTGATAGATTGTATAGTTGAAATATCGAGCATCGATTTAGTTTGTATTTTGGAGTATGTATCACCTTGTTTGATTTTATACTTATAAAATGTAAGTGGGGTAAGGGAGTCTGTTTGGTTTCCGCCTCGTGAAATGTGTAAATTGAGTTTTATATCTTCTCTAATTTTTTGAAGCTCCGGATTCTCATAGTTTAAATTTTGGATAAAGGGGAAGTCTACTGCAGAAATAGGGGTTAGGCTTAAAACCAGAAAAATAAAGAAGGATTGGGATCCATGAAACAAAAGGATGAGCATCCACTTTCCTGTACGCATATTCCAAGTATTTCTAGAATTGCAGAAATTGGAAGAAAAAATTATGTCGTATAAGAATTATAAAACCTTTTTCTAGGAGCTCGAGGATTATTTAGGAAAAATCAAACCAAATTCTGTTCTTTTTAAGAGTTTGGAATTGTTAATTGGTTCTATTCAGTCTTTTTTTAGAATCAGAAAGGTGGTATCATCTTTAGATGTATATACTTCTAATTTTTTTAAAATTTTATCTTTGGTATTGGAAGAATTTTCCCTTTCATTGTTCATAAGGATTTCACTCACTCCCTCAATACCAAACATTTTACCATCCGATGTTTCACTTTCCGTAAGCCCATCAGTATATAAGAAAAGTGTATCGCCACTATTCATTTGGAATGTTTTATCTTGAATTGATGTGATACTAGTTTGGTTCATCTTGCCAAGTCCAATCCAAATTCCTTCTGTGGGGATAAGTTCTATTGAACTACTATTTTTTCGATATAAAGCCATATCCTGGTGTTGACCCGCATAGGTGAAAATTCCGTCTCCCTCATAAGATAGAACAGTTATAGTCATATATTTAAATTGAGAACCAGATATTTTTTTTATGTTCTCTTCAATGCCATTTATTATCTCTTTGAGTAATTGTGAGGGAGTGGTCTCTTCTTTTCGGGATAAAATTAAATGAATTGAGGTCTGAACCATCATCATAATCAGACCGGAGAGGATTCCATGGCCCGATACGTCACCTATCACAATCCAATCTTTTCCAGGAGTATTGATAACATCATAGTAATCACCTCCCACAGATTCTGCAGGCTTCATATACCCTGTCAGATCAAACCCTCTAACTTCGCATTTTTCCGGGATAAGGGATCCTTGGATCCTAGAAGTTATTTCCATCTCTTTGGAAAGTTTAGCTGAAATTTCTCTTTGAGCAAGGAGAAGTGCATTTTCAATAGAAATTGCAGCTTGGGAGGAAAGTATAGATAAAAGTTCTAATCTCTCCCTAATAAAAACGTTAGGAGAAAGATTATTTTCAAGGTAGAGAATTCCCGACATATTCCCTTTGTGTAGTATTGGGGCACAGAGGACAGATTTCATTTTTTTTGAATAAATATATGTATCATCAGTAAACATACCTTTCTCAAATGCATTTGGTAGTACAATACTTTGACCTGTCTTTCTTACATAATTTATAATTGAGATTGGGACTTCTTTATAATCATCTAGGGGAGTGGAAGAAATGATTTCTCCACCGATTGCATTAGCTTCTGCTTCCACAAAAAGTTTACCTTTTTTTGATAAAATTAAAATTCCCCTTTGTGCTCCTGCATTTTCAATAGATACATTTAGTATTTTAGTTAATAATTTTGATAGGTCAATTTCACCAGAAAGAGCTTGCGAAGATTTTAAAATTGTAGATGTATCGAGAGTAGAGCTATTTTTTGATAAACCAATAGATCCTGGTAAGTAAGCGGTAGACTCTTTTAGTAAATTTACATATATATTGTCTAATTTTGCTACTTGGTTCGGTGCTCCCCATTTCATATAGGCACTTCTAGCCAAGAGAATCATATTTTTAGCATGATCCCTATAGTCTAGATCTAGATAAAATGCTCCCGCTAGTTCCAGCGCCAAAGCTTCCTCTTGAAGAAATTGATTTTTTCTAGCATCTTTTATGGCAGCTTCGTAAAGAGGAATTGCTTCAAAAACCTTTTGTTCATAGCTTAGTAGCTCCGCTAAAATTAAATTATATTTGTGATTACAATTAGCGGGAGAATGTTTTTTCCATTTTTCAAATTTTTTAATATTATTTTTTATATCTATTATATATTGAATTTTATTTTTAGTAGTACCCTGTCTTAATATCATAATTTTGTTTAAAGAGTCATAAAAATAATAAACTATAAGACCATATACGCTGCCCTCTCCTTCCATAACAGGGATTATTTTTTCAGAGAATTCCAGAGCTTTTGAAAAACGGTTGTTCATAAATGAATGAAACATGGAGCATAAATAAACATGAAACAATGTTGTCTTATCTCCTGCTTCAATATGAAGGGGAACCATTAAATCAAAATCATAATATTTACCCTTTAATTTTGAATTATCTTTGCTTCTTCCCTGAAAATTATAAATGGATTGTTGGTAGATATGTATTGCATTGACATCAATTTGGTATCTTATGTTTTTTTTATCATCTAAATATAGACTGATTTTTTTTTGAACTTCTTCTAATTCAATTCCAGAGCTGTAACTATAATATACATCTACAAATGCAGAATGTGATGCAAATTCAAGATCTCCAACTTCTAGGGCTCTATGAAAAATTTCCGAAAGAGGCTTTAAGGTTTCTCTTAAAGATGAATTCCAATGCTTTATAAAAGTATAGTATACAAATAAAGTTCTTGGTTTTTGGTCTGGAGAATTTAAACGATCCGATAGAGATAAAGCAATATTCCCTATTTTATTTCCCAAATTAAACAAACCAATATCAGAGAGTATCAAACCCATACCAGTTAGATTGTATGGTGTGTAAATCGTAGGACCATATTTATAAGATATTCTAACAACTTTTAAAATAAGTAGAGGTAGTAGTTTTGGCTTTACCCAATATGCAACAGAGTTTATACTAGAAATTATTCTCACCGCTGCTAATATATATGGGTCAGTAGCAGGAGGGGAATGTAAAAAAAATCTCATGCCTTTTAAGTAAATAGATACTATTGACTTAAATAAGCTAATTGCTTGGTCAAATTGATTGGGATTTTTAGGAAATTTTATATTAAGTTTTCTTAATATCTCTAAACCATATTTAATACTTTTAGGAAAATTATTTTTAGCTATTTCTGTTTTTATTTTTATCTCATAAATCTTAACTATATCTAATAAATTATTTGCGTTTTTTAAAACTACATTTGAGTAATCTTCCATTTCTTCGTACTTGGCACAGAGATAACTAGTTTCTGCACAGTAGGAATATAAACTTAAAGCAGTAGCATAATCATTGATCCAGATGGTATCTTTAACATATTTTTCTGTGATAGTAAATCCAATTTTCATGTAATGATAAGAAGGCTCATAAGCAGCAGAACTCAATGCTTTCTTACCAGCTAATAAATTGAATTGAATTAATTCGTAGATTGATTTTTCATTTTCTAGAAATTCAATTCCATGATTTAAATGGTCTACAATAAAAAATATTTTATCAGAGATTTCACTTTGACTCAATCCATCTAAGGTCATTCTTCCTATCTTTAAGTGAATTTTAGATTTTTCTTCAATTGGAATGAGAGAATATGCAGCTTCTTGGATTCTATCATGTAAAAATCTATAGAGAGTGTTTGATAAATATATAAGACCTTCCTTAATATTTTCATCGATAGCAAATAATGCATCTTCATAGCTCATATCGGCAAGATTGCACACTCCTTCTAATGTAAAACGATTGCCTATACATGATCCATAGATAAGTAACTTTCTTGCAGAATCTGAAAGTTTATTAATTTTTATTATCATTAGCTCAATCACATTATCTGTGACCTGCATGCTATGTACTTTTTTTAAATCCCACTCCCATCCGGTTTTTTGATCAAAATATATAATTTTATCATCATATAGATTTCTAACAAATTGATTTAAGAAAAAAGGATTTCCTCTTGTTTTTTCATATATTAAATGAGATAAATCTTTTACCTTATCACCATTTTTTCTCAATATGATTTCCATGTAAGATTCAATATTAGATTCTACTAATGGTTTGATGTAAATCCTATCTATTTTAGTTTTTTGTCTTTTTAATTCTTCAATAAATATGCTAAAAGGATGAGAGAAATTAATTAAAGTTTCTCTATAAGAAAGTATAAGTAGAAAATTATTTACAAGACTATCACTTAAAATAGTTCTCAATAGAGATAAACTTGGAGGATCCGCCCATTGAACATCATCTAAAAAAAGTACAAAGGGATGATCAGTTGTGGCAAAAGATTTTATAAGATTAGTAAATAAATGATTAAAACGATTTTGAGTTTCTTCTGGATTTAAAATTACTGTTTCTGGCTGTGCTCCAATTATGAGTTCCAATTCAGGAATCAGTTTGGTGATTACCTGTCCGTTTTCTCCAACCGCAGATAATATACTCCTTCTCCATCTCTGAACTTTATTATCACTCTCAGTTAAAATTTGTCGTACAAGATTCTGAAATGCTTGGATAATTGAGCTAAAAGGAACATCTTTTCTAAGTTGGTCATATTTCCCTGTAGAAAAATACCCTCTTGCATTGATTATAGGTTTATTTACTTCTTTGATTACACTGGATTTCCCGATTCCCGGAACACCCGAAACTAAAACTACACCTGATCTTCCCTTGCTGATATAATCAAATGCTTCTAAAATTTTTTGGACTTCTTCTTCTCTACCAATTAATTTTTGTGGCAAACTAAAATGATCAATGATATCTTTTTCCCCAGGATTTAAAGAATAAATCTTTCCGGTATCACGAATTTGATCTGAGCAGATTTCTAATTCTATCTTGAGACCTGTTGCGCTTTGGTACCTATCATCAGGGGATTTTGAAATTAGCTTTTGAATGATAGAAGAGATAACAATTGGAATTGACTTATTGATTTCATGCAGAGGTTTAGGTACAATTGCAAGATGAGAGTGAATGATTTCTAATGGATCTAAAGATATAAATGGTGGTTTTTTATTGAGAATTTCATAAAAAAGTAATCCTAGTGAGTATAGATCAGTTCTATGATCTATGCTTGTACTCATTCTTCCTGTTTGTTCAGGAGAGATATAGGGGAGAATTGAATCAATTACTCCAGGATTGTAAAGTTCTCCTAATTGATCATTTAATAGAAATGAATAACCAAAGTCTGAAATCTTTGAATCAATAATTTTATTTTTAGATATTTTTAAATAAATATTTTGTGGTTTTAAATTTTTATGAATGATGTTTGCTAAATGGATATTAGCAAGAGTACCTGATAACTGTATTGCAATATTTAAAAAATCTAATGTACTTAATTGATATTTATTAATATAATTTTTTAAAGTATAACCTCCACTATCTTCATAGATAAAGGCAATATCTGATTCATTTATTATAACATCATAATTCTTAACTATACCATCTATTTTTAAACTTTGAATTTGTTTTGTTTCCTGTTTTAGGAGAACTATTTCGGAAGGGGATTTGAATTGTTTTTTTAAAACTTTTATAAGTACAGTTTCATTAGATCGATTATGAGTTCCCCGAAAAATGATGGATTTATAATTTTCAGCAAGCTTTTCATTTAATGAATAGTCACCTATTTTATTATGAATAGTATTCATAATTTTAATATGATGTTAAATAGACTCGAATAGATTCTCTTAAAATAGCTAGACCAATTGGTAGAGCATCTTCATCAAAATCAAACTTTGAGTTATGGTGGGGAGAAATAAATCCTTTTTCAGAGTTTCTGGAACCTACAAAAAAATAGCAACCCGGAACTCTATCTAGGAATGCAGAGAAATCTTCTCCTCCCATATTTTTAACATTTTCTGTAGTTATATGAGATTCACCTAAAATATTACTTGTTGCTTGCCTTATAATATTGGCTATTTCAGGGTTATTGATAGTAGGTTTATTTACTCTTAAATATTCGATATCTGCTTCTGCGCCAAATCCTTCACATATACCTATAACTATTTTTTTTAACCTCTCGGGTACTTCTTCATATAAATTTTTACTATATGTTCTCACAGTACCTTTTAAAAAAGCAGTTTCGGGAATAGCATTGAAGGCATCACCTGAGTGTAAGCTACCAACTGTCACAACACAAGAATCTAATGGATCAGTTGATCGAGAGACTATCGTTTGAAGTGCGGTAATTATATGTGCTGAAACGAGTATGGGATCCACAGTGTATTGGGGCATTGCACCATGGCCACTTTTACCTTTTATAGTAATACGAAATTCATCTACGGAGGCCATCATCGGTCCATCCACAATCCCAATTTTTCCTAGATCAATATGATTCCACACATGGAGACCTATAGCAGCATCCACGGAGTACTTTTCCAGTATACCTTCTTCAATCATTTTATCTGCTCCACCACCACCTTCTTCGGCTGGTTGGAAAACAAGTAGGACTCTGCCTTTGGGAACTATCTGCGAAGCTTCTTTTTGCAAATCGGTAGCTAACCCCATAAGAACTGCCGTGTGCCCATCATGTCCACATGCATGCATGATCCCCATTTTTGTAGAAGCATATTCGACTTTATTTTCTTCATGGATTGGGAGAGCATCCATGTCAGCTCTGACCAGGATTGTTTTTCCCGGTTTTCCTGAATCAATGAGGCAGGTGACTCCTGTTTTAGCAATCTTTGACTCAAAAGGCAAACCCAACCCCATAAGATGGTCACAGACCAGTTTAGAAGTCTGATTTTCTTCAAACATCAGTTCGGGATATTTGTGGATGCTTCTTCGAAACTCTATTAAATCGTTTCTTTTTTTGATGATGGATTGCATGGTAGTAAATTCCCCTAATAGAACCTTAATGAGTTAGGTGAAGAATCAATTAAAATTCTTTTTTAGTGAATAAAAAATGTTTTTTTTAATTCAATATCCACACAATAGATCAGATATTTCATTCTCCTCTGTCTGGTCTAAAAATAAATAAGTACAGTGCACCTGTTCCAATTACAATAAAAGATGAAAAAATCATCCCATAGTTTATAAACCATGGCTCTAAAGGGCTTCTGGGATAAACCATGTTGATTATAGCCGTAATACCATAAAAAAGTGCAATACCATTTATCAATAAACCCCATTTCCCCAAACTAAAACTTCCAGTTGGCTCCCAACCTTTAAACCTAGCCCTAAGTGCAGCAAGAACCACCATTTGAAATCCAATATAGATACCAACAGATGCAAAACTGATGATTGCTGAAACTGCATCTTGTAATACATGTCCAACACTCGCTACAAAAATTGGAATAAGCCCTGTGACAAATAGGGCATTGGTAGGAACCTTTGTAGATAAAGATAATTTTTTTAGAGCTGAGCTCCCTGGGATCATCCCATCCCTAGCAAACGAAAAGAGAAGACGGCTCGCAGCTGCCTGTAAACTCAGTGTGCAAGACAAAAAGGAAACCATGACAATGCCAATTACAAAGGAGTATCGGGAGGAGCCTAAAGCAGCAACTAAAGTGGTGGTCACTGGATCTTTATCTTCTCCTGAGATGGCACTTGCAAGATTTGGGAGAGAGAGCAAAAGACCGAGACAAATAAAAATAGCAGCACCCCCACCCACATAAATTGTCATTCTCATTGATTTGGGGATAGAAACTCCAGCGTTGGGCGTTTCTTCGGCAACATCACCACAGGCTTCAAATCCATAGTAACAAAACATAGCAGCCACGGAAGACGCAAGAAGTGCCGGGAAATAATTGATTCCTGAACCAAACCCCGTAGTATCAAAAAGAATAGAAACAGGCTGATTTCTTTGGAATATAAGTAGGTATCCACCTACAACCACAGCGCCTAACAATTCGCAAACAAAACCAAAAAAAGCCACTCTGGCTAAAAATTTAGTTCCAATTAAGTTTAGAAGGGTTGAAAGGATGATAATTCCCACCCCAATCCAAATATTGGTAGAATTGGACGCCTCCCATCCCAAAAGTCCCACCAAAAAAGGAGATCCTCCAACAGCCACGGCCGCTATTGTTGTGAAGAGAGCCCAACCATAGACCCAAGCACTCATCCAAGCCCATTTCTTTCCCCAAAGATGCAAAGCCCAAGGGTAAATACCCCCCGCTATTGGATATTGAGATACAATCTCTCCAAAAACCAGGCAAACAAGAAATTGACCAAACCCCACCAAAAGGTAGTTCCAAATCATAGGTGGACCTCCCGCTTGGATAGCCATTGCAAAAACGGAATAGACGCCCACAACAGGAGAGAGATACGTAAAGCCCAGAGAAAAGTTTTCCCAAAAACTCATACTTCTTTCGAACTCGGATTTAAGTCCTAGCTTGGATAATTGTTCAGTATCAGAGGAGGTATTAGTTTCATTCACAGAAAACAAAGTATTATTGCTTATAAAATTGCTCAATACTTTTAGTAAAAAAAAAGGAAAGGGCTACAAAGAAAAAGTATTTTCCCTCATATTCTAAAGTTTACTTTGCTTTAGCTAACGACCCTGAAGATCTTTTAAAGAAATCTCCACCTTCCTTTTCAAGATACTCATCATATGTACCATGGTAGTCAGTTATACCTTCAGGTGTTACTTCAATGATTCGTGTTGCTAAACTAGATACAAATTCTCTATCATGTGATACAAAAATTACAGTTCCCTCATAGATACTCAAAGCATAATTTAGGGCTTCTATAGATTCCAAGTCTAGGTGATTTGTGGGCTCATCTAAAGCGATCACATTGTCTTCTGCCATAATCATCCTAGCTATGATAATTCGTGATTTTTCTCCACCCGAGAGAACGGATGTAGATTTTAGAGCCATATCTCCACTAAAAAGCATTCTACCGAGAAGTCCTCGTATTACTGTTTTATCTGTATCGGGGGGTGCAAATTGGTAGAGCCAATCTACTAGGGTAGGCTTATCTTCATTGATTCCTTCTTTGTGATCTTGCGGAAAGAAAGATGCATTTACGCTCATTCCCCATTCTATAGAGCCGTTGTCGGGCTCTAGAAATTTCATCAAACATTTAATGAGAGTAGTTTTTCCAACTCCATTTGTTCCAATGATAGCAACCTTATCGCCTTTGTTGATAGATAGGTTGACATTTTCAAATACCTTGATTGGTCCATAAGACTTGGAGATATTTTTAGTGATAATAACATCTTTGCCGAGGGGCTTTCCAACTTTAAATCGAATATAAGGTGATACACGGGAGGATGGTTTGATTTCAATTTGTTGGGACTTCATTTTTTCAATTAACTTTTGGCGTGAAGTAGCTTGTTTTGCCTTACTGGCATTGGCACTGAATCTGTTTACGAAATCCTGGAGATCGGAAATTTTATTCTTCATGCGTTTGTTGTCATTGATCATTTGCTCGCGTGACATTGTAGATGCGGTCATATAGTCATCGTAATTTCCAGGATATACTTTGATTGCATTGTAATCTAAATCTGCTATATCGGTTGCAATGGCATTGATAAAGTGCCTATCGTGAGAGATCACAATTAAAACACCGTTGTAATTGATTAAAAAGTTTTCCAACCAGTTGATAGTCTTAATATCAAGGTTGTTGGTAGGTTCATCTAAAAGAAGAATCTCCGGTTTTTGGTAGAGTACCTGAGCCAATAAAACCCTCAGTTTAAAGCCACCCGTAATGGAGGAAAGGGGTTCGGAGTGAAGGTTGGAGGGAATCCCCAAACCTTCCAAAAGCTCACCAGCATAGCTCTCGGCCTCATACCCACCAAAATCTGCAAACTTCTCTTCGATCTCACTGGCTTTGATCCCATCTTCTTCGCTCATTTCTGGTAGGGCGTATAGGCGGTCTCTCTCTTTGGTCAGTTCCCAAAGCTCTGCATGCCCCTGTAGTACGGAATTCATGATGGTTTCATTTTCATACTCATAATGATCCTGCTTCAAGTATCCCAATCGCATTCCCTTGTCTATGGAAATATTTCCCGAAGTGGATTGGTCCAATCCTGCTAAAATTTTTAGAAATGTGGATTTACCCGATCCGTTGGCTCCTATGAGACCATAGCGGCTGCCTGCTTTAAATTTAATGCTGACATCTTCAAAGAGAGTCTTTTTTCCATATCTGACGGTTAATCCTGAAACACTGATCATGAAACTTCCTACCTAAAATTATGAGTTCTTTCCCCACTTTTCTATTTGCCCTCTTATAGCCAAGCTAATTAGAATGAAATCTATTCGGCTATTTCCTCACCAAAATAAAATTGTAAAAACAAAATTTTGGGGTAACGGGGATATTTTGAATGACCGAAGGGATAAATATGAAAAGATTCTGTCTCATTGTGTGGTTCTTTCTCCTTTCTGGGGAATATTTAGTATCCAAAGAAATATTAGTTACTGGAAATCTAATTGGTTCCGGTCAGTATCTGGAAACAGAAACGGGAGCCACCTATACACTCAAGCACAGCGATCTCGCCAAAGAACTCATAGACATCACAGGAAAAAAGGTAAGGATGCTCTGCGATATCCAGGAGGATACTTGTACCCCCCTTCGATATGAAGTGGCTCCTTTTTTTACCGATAAAAACCTCAGCAAATGGACCTTAAAGCCCATTCCCAAATATGTTTACAGATCATTGACATCCTTCAATCCAACGGTAACACCAGATGGAAATGTACTCTTTTGGACAGTACTCATAGAAAATGGTAGCAATAGCACCCAAAAGATTTGGTACTCTGAAATGGACCAGCATGGACTCTGGAAAAAAGGGACCCAGATGGATGCCCCCCTAAATAACAAAGCACCCTCAGCAGTGATTGGAGCCATGCCGGGTGGCAATGAGCTCTTTGTATTTGGAACCTATGGTGATCAGGAAATTTTCAATGAAATACGCCGTAAAATGGAAGCTGAAAAAATTGAACTATTAAAAAATTCTAAAACTCCCAGGGAATTTGAAGTGAAGTACAGTGAACTCAAAGAAGCCTACAGACGGGATATCGATAAGCTCCAAAATAAAGTACCTCTTTACAAAAGTTATAAGCAGGACAGAGGATGGTCTTCTCCCGAGCCTATCAACTTTCCTGATTTTTATAATTTGTATCGCAGTGAAGAAAATGGGAATCTTCAGGTGTTTGGAGGATCTTCCCTTTCTTCTAGTGGACGTGTTTTGATATACTCATCCAAACACAAAGACAGCGTAGGTAAATTAGATCTCTATGTCTCTCTCATGAATGAAACTGGTAGTTTTCCACTGGGTATAAATTTGGGAAGGATTATCAATACCGAACATGAAGAGATGGCACCGTTTTTAGCAAGTGATGATAGAACGCTTTATTTTTCTAGCAATGGGCACAATGGACTCTCAGTATACGTAACACAAAGATTGGGAGAAGGATGGACAAATTGGACACCACCCCAAGAGATTTCAAAAAATTTAAAGGGTGTAAATTTCTTCTCTATTCCAGCATCCGGAAATTGGGCTTTTATAAGCCGACAGGGGCATTTGTATATGACCTATCTCCCACAGGAAATCAAGCCCCAGCCTGTAATACTTGTAAAGGGAAGAGTAATAAACAACAAGGGAGAACCCATCAGCGCGGATATCACGTACGAATCACTCACTACTAAAGAAAAAAAAGGTACTACAGTCTCCGATCCCAAAACTGGAGCATTTTCAATCGTACTTCCGTTTGGTGAAAATTATGGATTCTATGCACAAAAGGCAGAGCACATACCTGTAAATAAACATGCTGATTTGAGAAATGTGGACAATACTTATAAAGAAGTAGAGGTAGAAATCGTATTACCAAAAATAGAGGCTGGTCAGGAAATTGTGATCAACAATTTATTTTTTGAATCTAACAAAGCAGATATAAAAAAAGACTCGGAAGCAGAGTTAGACAGGCTTGCTAAAACAATGCAAGTCAATCCTGACATACAAGTACTCATTGAAGGTCATACAGATAATTTGGGAGGATACGATAACAATATGCTTCTCTCTCAGGCTCGGGCTGATGCAGTAGCACAATATCTTATTCAAAACCATAGCATTGAGCCATCCCGTTTAAAAGCAAATGGTGTAGGGGAAACAATTCCACTTTATCCAAATGACTCTATTGAAAATCGCTCAAAAAATAGAAGGGTTGTGTTTAAAATTTTGAAAAAGGGTTATGCCAAAAACTAAAAAATAGCATGTGAACCACAGTTTTGGATATGTGATGTGGTAAAATTTTAAATCTCTTTATTCAAATTATTAATAGAATGGATTTTGGATTCTAATCCAAAATCTTACAATTCTATTGACCCTCAGATATCCCTAAAAATACTGAAAATCATGAAAGCATTTCTGGTTTTAGCGAATGGGGATGTGTATGAGGGAGAGTCTTTCGGCTATGAGTCAGAGGAAGTCGGAGAAGTCGTTTTCAATACATCCATGGCGGGATATCAGGAGATTCTTACAGATCCTTCCTATAAAAAACAAATAGTTACACTTACTTATCCTATGATTGGGAATTATGGAATCAATCCCGATGATATGGAATCTGATAAGATCCAGGTCAGTGGTCTTTTGGTAAAAGAGTATGTTCACATTCCTTCCAATTATCGTTCTCAGGAGTCCCTTTCCGATTTTTTAATCCGCTATAAGATACCTGCAATGAGTGGAATTGATACAAGAAAGCTTACTAGATTCATTCGAACTAACGGTTCTCCCAACGGTGGTATCTTTGTTGCCAACTCTTACCAGGACTCTTTTTTGGAGAAAGTAAAATCTTTCCCGGGAATCACTGGAATGGATCTTGCTTCTGTAGTTTCTACAAAAACGTCTTACGAATATGGGGAATCCAAAGGGAAACAGTTTTCAGTGGCTGTGTATGACTACGGTGTTAAAACCAACATACTCCGTAAACTAAATGAGGTAGGCTTTAAAGTAAAAGTATTTCCAGCCACCACGCCTGCTGAAGAACTCTTCAAAGAAAAGTTTGACGGTTACTTTCTTTCCAATGGTCCCGGTGACCCCGAACCCCTGAACTATGCCATTGCAAATGCAAAAAAGATTATAGAAAAAAAGCTTCCCCTCTTTGGAATTTGTTTGGGTCATCAGATCATTGGACTGGCAACTGGAAAAAAAACCACCAAGCTTAAATTTGGTCACAGGGGAGGGAACCAGCCAGTGATCAATCTCAGAACAAAAAAAGTAGAGATCACATCACAAAATCATGGATTTGCTGTGGTAGAAGAATCCATTTCTAAAGAGTCTACGCATATCAATTTAAATGACAACACAAATGAGGGATTAGCTTCTACAGATCTTCCCATTATGAGTGTCCAGTACCACCCTGAAAGCTCTCCCGGACCCCACGATGCAGAATACCTCTTCCATGATTTTTTCCAAATGGTCAAGGAGTCTAAGTAATATAATTTTTGAATTGCAAGCTTACTTTTTATTGCTAATTTTTACTAAATTTGAAAAATTAAATCTTGTTTAGAAAAATACCAGTGATAAATAAGAAAGTGAAATGCAAAATCAAAGCTACCAAGGAGACAGTATGCGATACCAAGAGGAAGAAAATTTTTGGGGAATGCCCATAGGAAAGGAAACAAATTTGGATGCATTCATTAAGGATCTTTGGGATCCATCTACAGAGGAAATATTTCCACCTAAGAATTTTATAGGTATTGGATGGGGTGTTAACCTGCATGCCATTGGAAAAAAACTAGGGGTTCTTTAGGAACAAAGTACCGGTGGAGGTAAGTTCCGCCGGTATTTCAAAAATTACTATTATATTGGTTCGAAGTACGCTAAGTTTTCAGGACCTTCATGTATCACTATTTTCTTTATTTTTCCATTGTTGGATTCTACCGCTTCCCGTAATCCGTGATAAAACCATCTGGCAACATTTTCAGATGTAGGATTCACACCTTTGAAATCAAGATGATCATTGATTAAAATATGATCAATAGAAGAAACTAGCTCATTGAGTTTGTTTCTGGCAGCTAGGAAATCGTAGCTGATCCCATCTTTTCCGATATTTTGATTAGAAGCTAAGGTTATCTCTACTTTCCAGGAATGTCCGTGTATGGGCTCATCACTTCCATCTGGAAAGTATTGGTACAAAAAATGAGCAGATTCAAACCTTCCTTCAATCCGAACATAAAAATTTCCATCTATTTCCGTAAACATAAACCCAGAATTGGAAGGATATTGATTTTAGGTATCTATTTTTTGTTGAAAACACAATTGTTAGAAATTGTAAAAAAACCGTTGCTAGAAAAATTCACCCTGATTATAAGTCTAATAGAGAAGAATAAACTCACATCACAGCGAGGCAATTTGTATGCAAGCAACAGAACCAAGATTTTTTAAAGAGATGACCGTAGGCGAAGCAATGCAGGTACACCCAGAAGCAGGTTTGGTATTTTCTAGCTACCATTTGGGAGGCTGCTCACACTGCTCCATAAATGAACTAGAAACAATTGAACAGGTTTGTCAAGGTTATGGTGTGGAAGTAGAAGTTTTAGTGGAAAGCCTAAACAATCTATTTGCCGACAACGAAGAATAAAACAATATCCCCGAGGTAGATCATGACAGTTCAAGAAGATGGATTTGACCTTGGGGATGAAAGCCTACCCATTCCCAAAATAACATCCAAAGAACGTAGAACCTTAGAGCTTCTCTTTAATCTACTCAAATACACCAATGGTATATCCTTTGAAAAAATTAGAAGGCTAATGCCCGAGCATTACTCCAATGAAACAATAGAGTCAGACCAGAAGAAACTACGCAGGGATATTGATGTTTTAGAATCTCAAGGAATCACAATAAAATTTTATACGGATAACTATTCAGGCGAAAGAAATATATATAAACTTATAAATAGTCCGTTGGGGCAAGAAATTAAATTTTCAGAAAAAGAACTCGTAACTCTTTCGATACTAGTCGCTAGGGAGATGGAAATAAATTATTCTGAAGATTTATTGATAGCCTGCCAGAAGATTTTTCAAAAAAATTTGCAATACTATCCAAAAATTAAAAAAAATAGTGAAACAGAATCCAGGACTGAAGAAAAGTCTGAAGAAAATAAAATATTTTTAGCATTGCTAAAAGCTGTAAAAGATAAAAAGCCTATTAAAATATTGTATTATAAAGATATACCAGAAGATAAAAAAGAGCGTACAATAGATCCTCTTTTAATTCTAAAAAGAAATTCAATGGATTTTTATTTATTAGGATATGACCATGAGAAAAAATCAAAAAGAAGATTTATAATCCCCAAAATCCTAAAAATTACAGAAGTAGAAGGGGATGCCATTAAAACTACATCATATATCACAGATGAAGATTTAAACCATCACTCTCTTGCCTTTAAAATTCATGATCCTCTGACAATTTCATTTGAATGTGAACGTACATTCATTTGGAAGATTATAAATTTTTTAAATCCACATCCATACCAAGTAAATGGTAGTACAATTATACTGACTACTACTAATTATGCTTCCCTTTATCCATTTATTATTAAGGAAAATGATGTAATATTATCAACAGATTCTTTAGAATTCAATAATGGATTGATTGACTATATAAACGACTTAAAAAAATTATATAGCATCTACTCTACTTAAAATGTATCTGAGGAATTTTTAACATATAAATGGATTTAAGGCTCAATTTACTATCGCTTATTGGTGTTTATATATTTTGCATATTTGCTTGGTTACTCTCAGTTGATAGAAAAAAAGTTCCTTGGGAAACTATCAAGTGGGGATTGGGTATTCAGTTTTTTCTTGCCTTCATATTTTTATCTTTTCCATTTCTCTTAAATGTACTCTCACTCTTTGTTAATTTTTTTAATTTTATTTATAAATTACCCTTTTCTAGTGATGCAGATGTTAACTTGGGTATTTTCAGTTCTATTTATAAAGATACAAACTCTATAAAATCTTTGGGCGGAACTTTAATCTTAGTTATTTTCTTTGTTTTTATAGAAAGTACAAAGTTATATAAAAAGATATTAAATGTTTTTTCTACATTTTTTACAAAAACATTCCATATTTCTGGTGAAGAAGGATTAGTAAGTTTTTTTAGTTTCTTTTGTAGCTTGGAATCTTTCTTTTTAGCATTTTCTTCCATTAGGACAATGGGTATTTCTCAACTATTTACTTTAATCACTGTTGTTCTCTCCTCTTCATCAGTATTTTTAATTACAATTAATGCAGAGTCACTGGGTAGTACATTTCCTGGATTAAAAGGGCATCTGGCATTTGCATCTATTCTATCCGTATTTTCTGCGATTGTTGTTTCTAAGATTATTTATCCTATTGGTTATAAAAAAGATTCTATACCTAAAAGTAGCAACTCGGTAACTCTTTGGGATGGAGGAATCATAGGAGCAAAGTTCATAGGTGGAATTTTATTGGGAGGGTTTATAGTTATTTGTATTACAAATTTATTGGAAGGTGTGCTTTATATCTTGGGTAACTTCCAGGACATTAAAATACTCAATACTGATTCCATACCAATTACTTTGCTTAAGTACATTAAGATAGCCTTAGTAGAAATTTTTCACAAGGTAACCTTTAAGAATTTCATAGCTATCCTATTATTACCATTTTGTCTACTTTCGGGCATTTCCTTTGAACTTATCGAACTATGGAGAATTTCACTGATATTTAGCCAATCCATATTGGGTTCTACAGTTAAATTTATAGATCTTATACCTATGTATAAAGATGGAATATATACGGATCGATCTATTTTATTGGCTTTTTATCTGCTAAATGGATCATCATCTTTGGCATTTTTAGGCATGGTGTATGGTGGGCTTTTAAATGTAATACCAGAGCGATCTACTGATCTCTATAAATTGCTTTTACGCTCCTTTCCCGCTGCGATTCTTTCCCAATTTATAACTGCTGCTATCATAGGAGTTTTTGATTTTGGGAACCCAAATGTATTTTAAAAATAGAAACTATCTTCTACAGTTTTTTTTCATAAATTGGAATTTAATAAAAAATTACATTATCCCAATTAGAATTTAGTTCGAACTTAAAAGTACACGCATGTCTCTTTAAAGACAGGCAAATTTAGGATTAAGTTGACATTTTAATTATGCTAAACACCTTTGGAATATATACAAGTCAAGACAAAGTAATGAATTCTAACGAAGAAACACTACAAAAATTTTACTCTGCATTTCAGACTAGAGATAAAAAATCTATGCTTGAATGCTATCATGATGAAGTAGAGTTTAGAGATCCCGTATATGGTATTGTGAAGGGTGTGGCTGCAAAAGCAATGTGGCTGATGATCTTAGAGAGAGGCAATGAAATAAAGATAGATTTTCGAAACATTAGAGCTAATGAAACTGATGGAAGTGTTGATTGGAGTTCTACATACACATACTCGAAAACAGAGCGAACCATTTGCAACAAGGTTCATGCTACTTTTAAATTTCGAGATGGAAAAATTATCTTTCATAGGGATAGCTATTCCGTTTGGAAATGGGCAGGAATGGCTTTGGGTTTAACTGGTTATTTTCTGGGTTTTACTCCTTTTATCCAGAACCAAATCAAGTCTGATGCAGTGACCAGCTTAAAAATGTACATCAAACGCAAGAGAATGGCAGGTTAATCCTCTAGTTTCTAAATTGAAAGTTTTGGTTTAAAAATATTTTATCTTTTTTTGATGATAGCAAATAAAGTATTGTTTAAAAATATTTTTTGAAAGGTTACTAAATAGATCCATTTTGTTATTTTATAAAATATTACTTTTCCTAGTTTTCCCCACTTCCCAGACCCCCCAGAAACAGAAACTATAGGATAGAGTATATGAAACTCAGGCTCTTCAAATCCCGTGTCTTTAGATAACTTGCTTAAGGTACCTCGCGAGTAATCATTGATATGATCCTTTGCTTCCAGGTAGTGAATGCCTTCCACCATTCCACTTTTCCATACCTTCAATCGTGCTTTGAGAAGCTGTATTGGAAAATTTGGTGTTTGCATGAATAGGATCCCTCCTGGCTTTAAAAGGGAGTGCAAATAGGTCAGGAGTGGGTGTGGCTTTGGGATGTGTTCAATGACATCCCAGAGTGTGATAATATCTACCGAGTTTTTAGGGATCCCACTTTCTTGGACCATTCCAGAGAATACATTTTGCAATTGGTTTTTGGAATGAGCAAATTGGACAGCTCCCTTTGACATCTCATACCCTCTTACTTTCCACTCAGGTCTTTCTCGCATGACTGTTTTTACAAAAAATCCTAAACCGCATCCCACATCCAAAAGGGAACCACTTGAAGATTTTAAAAAATTAGTTATAAATTCTTTATAAACTGCCCTGTGAGATACATCCCACCAATCCAGGTCAAAACTTTCTTCTTTGCCTTCTCCCCAGTAGCCGTCATAGTGTTCTTCTTGTTCATAGGAGGAAAATACATGGGAGCAATCAAAGCATTGTAAAATAGGAATGCTATGTTCTATAAAAACAGTTTTATTTTTTGTGCTGCCGCAGAGGTAGCATTGAGAGTTCACTCTTTTTCCTTTTCAAAAGAATAGAATGCATCCCAAATACCCCAAAAACGACCACCCTCAATGATATCAGGAAGTAATTTGATGTTAATTCTTCCATTTTCTAGGTCTGATCGATCCAATTCGAGTCGAACAGGGTTTTCTTCCACTTTTGCGGGATTGAATTGAATTGTTTTACGATGCTTATTTTTTACTAAGATCTGGAGGGTCCGAATAGGGTATTTTTTATTTGCACGGGCCTCGTAGGTTGTAAAGTCCAAGTAGAGATAAAGTTTTCGGGAGAGTTCTTTGTCAACTTCCAGGTAAAAGGTAAGACCTTCTGCAGAAATCATACGGCACTCCCCATCCCGAACTCCTCCAATGGAACTATCAGGTTGTAGGTATAGCCCTTCAAAAAGAGCCCATCGTTTTAACTCTGGATACCCAGCATAGTCTTCAGGTTTAGAATCGGGCATTGAAGTGCGGTCTTCAATGATTTTAAAGTGAGCTATTCTTTTTAGATCTTCTTGTGCAAATAAGCCGCAAGAAAAGAGAAGTAGAAACAATGGAATGACTTTACTCATAATTCTATAAATATAGGATTGGTTTTATCCTTCAATCGGAAAAGTTTGTATAAAACTAAAAAGGTGATTCTTGAATATTTATTCTAACTTGGATGAGATTGGCCAAAGCTTTGAAAGTGGTAGTGTTGTTACTCTCGGAAACTTTGATGGTGTTCATACTGCACACAGAAAGCTATTAGAAAAACTTTTAGAGCAATCTAATCTTCTCCAGCTCCCAGCTGTTTTGGTAACTTACTATCCCAATCCTTCTATAGTATTAGGGAAAAATAAAGATCTCAAATATATATACACAGAAGAAAAGAAAAAAGAGATTTTAAAATCAATCGGGTTAAAAAATTTAATAGTAATACCATTCACTAGAGAACTATCTGAAATATCAGCATATACGTTTATAAAAGATATTCTACACAAAAAACTCAACGCTAAACATATTATATTGGGTTTCAATCATTTCTTTGGAAAAAATAGAGAAGGGGACATTGATTTTCTTGCAAATCACGCTGAAGAATTTTCATATTCGGTGAGTAAGATAGAACCAGTTTATGCAGACGGGAAAAAAATTTCTAGCTCTTACATGAGGTCACTAATTTTAGAAGGCGAGGTAGAAAAGTTAAAATCATTACTTGTAGAGCCATTTTCGATCAAAGGAATTGTAATGCATGGAGATAAAAGGGGACGTACAATTGGATTTCCCACTGCAAACCTGTCCATTGATGAGGCTCAAATGATTCCTGGAAATGGGGTGTACGCAGGTTATGTTAAAATTGAAAATAGTAAATACAAAGCTATGGTAAATATTGGAGTTCGTCCTACATTTAATGGTACTACTAAAACCATTGAAGTAAATATTTTAGAGTTTACCGGGGATCTCTACGATAAAATTTTAGAATTTATTTTCTTTAAAAAGATCCGAAATGAAATGAAATTTTCAAATATTGAGGAATTAAAAATTCAATTAGAAAGTGATAGAAGTACTACAGCTCAATATTTAGTATAAAAATTTATATATTAGAGAGATAATGTCTTTTTTATTTGTAGACTTTATTCAAAAAACTCAAAATATCCTCCTCCTCTATCTTTTACCTTGCCTTCAAATTCTAATTTTGAGAGAAAAGCAATTGATTTTGATATATTTTCAGGTGCATCCGGGAGAATATCTGAGAGATGTACTATTTTAGAGTTTCCTGAAATATCTTGTTTTGTAAGACGCTTTGCACCATCTTCTAGTAATTTTCGTCCGCCTTGGTTAAACTTAAGAGATTCATCATCAAATACAAGTATATCTCTATTTTGTGAAATAGCATGAGAAGCTGAAGACATGGCTCCAGATTCCAGTGGAGCCTCCATTAGTATAAGACTTTCTGCTATACCTGTTATTATTCGATTTCTCTTTGGAAATGACCATTTCCCAATTTTTTCACCAGGTTTAGTTTCAGTTAAGAGCAAGGTTTCAGATGAATTTTTCATTAGCTGATAGAGGTCTTTATTCGAAGATGGATACTCTTTATCAAATCCTGTTCCCATCACTCCTATTGTTGGTATATTTTTTTGAATGGAAGAAATCATAGCTTCCCTATCTATTCCATTGGCTAAACCAGAGATAATACCAGAATGACTCCTACTTGCAAGCATAGTAACTATTGAAGTGGTTGCTGAGAGTGAAAGTGGGGAAGGTTTTCTTGTGCCTACTATTCCCGTGTGTGATAGTTTTAAAATTGATGAGTCACCCTTATAAAAAAGAATTATGGGAGGATCATGTATTTCTTTTAATAAGGGTGGATAATTAGAATCATAATATGTTAAATATGAATAATTAAATTTATTTAATAAAAGATTAGTTTTATCAGCTTCTGAGGAAATTTTATCAATTAATTTTTTATCAAATAAACGATAAATTTTTTCATATAGTTCATCTATAGAACTTGAAGACTTATGAATTTCATATTTACAAATAACTCTATGAAATTCATGCTCAGAAAAAACTAAGGAGTTTATTTTTTTTAGGTTATTCATCCTCTTTCTTCTTTGATTCTTTGATTTTCTTTAGATTACGTATAACATTTTTATAAGAATCATTTTTTTCTAAGTTGACAATAGACCCTTCTTCCTTAAACTTTTCAAGCATCAATTTAATTTTTTCATATTGTTCTTCTGATTCAGAGACTTTGCCCTGCCTATATAAAAAATTAGCTATTGTAAAACGAATAGGAATTGTTTCTCCGAGTTGACCTTTTTGTTCATGATAACGTATTATGCCAAAAAGTATTTTCAGCGCTTTTTCTGTATCGTTGTAGCCTTCCGGATCAACCCCTTCCACAATTCCATCCGTCATCGAAGAATCAAAATATATGAGGGCAAGCTGGTAAGGATACCTCATATCATCTGGATTTAGACGTAATAGTCCTTTGAAGATAGTGATAGCTGCAGATCTACGCTCTTTATCCCAACCCCTATCCCTAGATGCATTTCCATAGGCGAGCCCTGTTTCAAATAATAGATTTTCATCAATATTTTTAAACTTTAGAGCTTTTTCAAAAAATACAATTGCACTTTCAAAAGAATGCAATTCAGGGCGGGAATTAGCTGTTGAAAACTGTTCTGTGGATTGTTCTTCAATTGCTTTTTGGTAATAAGCTAAACTATAATCATAACTTCCCACTTTCATATAAGCTTGGGCAATTTTCCAGGAAAGGGCTCCAGCCTGTTTGGTTATTTTTACCATATCCCGAATTCTTTCATCTAACTGTATTACTTCTGCTTCCTGTAAATTGAGTTTTTCTTTCCATTTTTCTATTTCTGCCTCATTTACAGGAGCTCCACTCAACCTTCGCTTAGCATTTTCTCTGCCAAATTCTCTAAGTTTTTCGCAACTTCCAAAGAGGAATAAAATGGCAAGTAGTAGTACGAAATGTTTCAAAATTAACTCCTTAATGTATAATCTGACTTTACAATATTCTATGAAATATTATACAATTTCTCTATAGAAGCCAAATCTTATATATTAGAAAATTTTATTCTAATATCAGAATAGGTATAAAAAAATCACTCAATGCTCTATTTTTTTTAAATTTTTTTTAAAAAAAAGATTTTTTTTAAATTAAAGTAGAAAACCTATAGAAAAATCTGTGAATTCTATTAAAACATTCAAAATCTATTCTCCAGGAGAAGCCCTTGATTTTTATTTAGATATTCTCCAATTGGAATCTGAATGCTTCCAGGAGTTTAAATGGACGGAAGATGGTGTGAAGTACCATTTAAAAAATAATCATATTCTACTCTGCATAGAAGAAAATTCCTTAGTAGGATATGTTCTCTATGTAGAAGGAATTTGGGATTTAGAAATTTTAAGAATTGGTACTACAGTTAAGAATAGAAATTGTGGAGTGGGGAGTGAATTTTTGAGTATTCTAAAAAAAATTAAAAAACCAATTCTTTTAGAAGTGAAAGAAAATAATGCACCAGCAATTTATCTCTATGAAAAAATGAAATTTCAACAAATTGGAAATAGGAAAAAATACTATTCAGATGGAACAGATGCTCTAATTTATTATCTCAAAGAAGAATCACTTACTTAATTTTAACTATATAAATATCTTCTTTACCCATATTCGAAATATCTTTAATTTTATCAATTGTACTACCATGTATATAAATTTTTCCTTCTTTGTCTATATGGATACCATTAATTCGATCATCTTTGGGACTCCCTATTTGAAAGGTAGCTAATCTGTTACCATTTGTATCCATTTTTATAACAAATACATCTAATGTAGATTTTCCTTTATTTTGATTACCGTGAAGATTTCCTAAAGTTTCACCGGCTATGTATAGATCCATGTTATTGATATATAAAAATTTAGGTGTATCTTCTTTTTGTGAGCTAAACTTTTTTTTCCAAATTTGTTCATACTTTAAGTCAGATTTAGTAATACTAAAACCTGGCTTAGAAAGATTTGGACTAATAGAATAAATAGCAGTTTCCGTAAAATAGACCAAGAGATTTTTCTTTTCATTCCATATTTTATTTTCAATAAATTTTAAATCAAGTGAATAAATATAAACTCCCTTATTAGAGAGGAAATACAAATTATTTTTGATAAAATTTACATTGTAAAACAAATCTTGTATAAAGACTTCAGATATTTTAGTTCCAATTTCTTGATTAATTCTAACTATTTTTAATTTTTTATTAACAGAATACTGAGTATAGAGTAAGTCTTTTTTATTTCCAAAAATAGAAAGTGGAGCAGAGGATTGGCACATGACACTTTCTTCAATGATCTGTAACCATATCTCTTGAAGGTTAAAATTTAATTTTTGTAAGATTATATTGCAGAGCTTTGGATTTTGAGAGGAAGTACTTGATCCTAAATAGTAAATACCATCACCAGAATTCAAATATTGAAATACACCATTTTCTGTTAAAACCTGTTTTTCTAATTTTTTATCCTTAGAGTATTTACTCACTATCTTCTTCATTTCAAAATCCCCTAAATGAAATAATGTCCCTTCGTCGGAATCAAGTCCTAATGAGAAATCAGTGGATGGGGTATTTATTACATCTTTAAATTCATCAAAATTTGAAGTGGTTCCACTGGAAGTTTTTAAAAGTTTGAGTATTTCTCCTTTTGCATAATCATAAGAAGTTGCACCAACTTTATCTTCAATGTTTGGATCGGCACTGTAATCCAGGAGTTTTTGAACTATTTGGTAAGCTGCTTTTTCATCTTTATCATTAGCAGGCTTAACAGCTAGGTGTAGTGGGGTATAACCATCATTATTCTTGACATTTAGATTAATTCCTGTTGCTATTAGAAGATCTATTATCTCATCTAATTCCTTATTTTTTAGTCTTTCAAAAAGGGTTAATAGAACTATTTTATGTACCAATGTGTTCCCGTTTGAATCTAAAATATTTATATCTGCTCCAATTTTAAGTAAATGTTTTAATAGTTTTAAATTTTTAGTATTGATTGAATATGAAATAGCTGAATTTCCATAAATATTTTTAGCATTTAAATTGATTCCAGATTTTAGTAGTAATGATATGATAACATTTTGATCTTTTCTATTTACAACTGCTCCCCTGCAGACTTCCATTAGTAATGTATTACCCATTTCATTTAGATGATTTACATCAGCCCCTTTTTCTATCAGTAAATTTATAATAGGGATATTTCCTTGCCCTACAGCAAGGGAAAGAGGAGTGTCACCATGAAAATTACTTACATTAACATTTGCACCTTTATCTAATAAATTTTTAAAAATTGAATAGTATTTTTCCCTGATAGAGATAATTAAAGCTGTGTCACCATTTTCACCTTTTTCATCTATTAAGATTGCATGGTTTAAATAGAGTAAGGCAGGTCCTTCCCTTCCTTTTTTTACAGCAATATGGAGTAAGGAATTATTTTCTATTTTTTCTTTATAATTAGCCCCTTTATCTATCAATAGTTTGCATAGTTCTCTATCTCCAATTTCTGTAAGTTCATGTAGTAAAGATTTTTTAAGATTAGAAGATTCATTAATTGTATTGCTTGTTCGAATATTTACATTTGCTCCTGAATTTATTAGTTCTAAGAATATTTTTTTTGATTTTAATGAGCTAAGAGATAGATTTTTTTCATGTGCCAATAATAAAATTGGTTTAGAGTCAATATTATAATCATTTGGATCAGCACCATTTTTTAATAATAAATTTACAAATAAAAAATTTTCATTTTCTACTGCTTTCCATAGTGGGGAAGTCCCATCTCTATTTTTCTTTACTACTATAGAATTTGTATTTAATTTACTAAAAATTTTCTTAAGTACGAACTCATCATCTGAATTAGAAAGATAATGAAGGATAGTATTTCCTTCTAGATCTTCAAGTTCTGCTTGGAGTGGAAGGGTAATAAGGTATTGAAGAATGGCTTTATTATTCCTTTGGATTGCAAGCATCACAGGACTAACTCCATCTTGATTTGGAGATTGATAATCAGCCCCTCCATTTATTACTTCTTTTAATCGAATAAGGTCTCCTGATTCAATTGCTGAAAATACAAGAAGACTTCCTTGAGAGTAGAGAGAAATATTAATAATAAAAAATAAAATAAATATAATTTTTAATTTTTTATTTAAATAGTAAAAGAAATTAATTTGTAGGGACATGAATGTACTTCTCCGGGTTCAATTGTTCTTGCCACAATCCAGTTCTAATCTCAAAGTGAAGATGTGGTCCAGTTGATTTTCCGCTACTCCCCACTTCTCCAATTAAGTCACCCGCTTTAACTTTTTCATTTTGTTTAACTTTGAATTTTTGTTGATGAGCATAATAGGAAACCAATCCATTTGGATGCAATACAACTGTAAGATTACCATATCCTGTATTATTACTTTGATGAAGTACTACTCCATCCCCAGCAGAATAGATGGGTGCACCAAATCTTTCAAAAGGATACAAATCAACACCAGTATGATTGGCACCTATCTTTCCATTAACTGGGTCAACTCTAGGTCCAAAAGCACTTGTCATTTTACTTTTTTCAAATTCTAGAGGATAGATAAAAGAATTATTTAGAACAATTGTTTTTGGTTTTTCTTTTTTTTGTAAGCTTAAGTATCCCCCAAAAATATAGCCCTCAGTATCGTTGACTCTGACATGAAACCAAGAAGATCGCACTCCTTGGATAGTTTCCAATGATCTTTTTTTTTCTAATACTTCAACAGATTGTCCTTCATCTATGCTCATCAAGGGAGAACCGGTTGAGCTGGGTTCATCTTTAAGTGTTATATTTATAGTACAATACATAGTTTTTCCGCTTATTAAAGGTTCAGAAACTTCATCTTCTTCGATTATTTTATTTTCACTCAGGAATCCTCCAAACACCCATCCTTCAGATCTTCCATAAGATATAAATGCCCATCTTCCTGGAACTCCATCTATTAAATCATCAAAATCCGTGAATCGACTTACAATTATTTCAGAGTTTTTAGAGATTGAAAAAATAGGTATGGCATCCAAGGAAGGCTCCATTCTAACAGGTAAACTTTTAACAGCGACATAGTAAGGCTTAGGAATTATAATTGCCCTTTTTTTTATATAAGGCATCTTATTGGGTTTATTTTTTTGTAAATATTTAAAGGGTAAAAAACCTTCTCTAGTGCTAAATTGAACTTTTGCCCAATATTCATCTTCTTTTTTTGTGGCTTGTAAATTTTCTTGCAAAAATAATAATTTAACCTTATCACCCGCATAAACTGTTTCCACAATATCCGTATTGGATTCAAATGCTTTTGCTTTGATAGCGTACTCTTTATTAATGAAATAAAAATCAGAATCAATTGCAGATAATGAAGATGAGAGAATAATTAAATATATTTTTAAAAGTATAGAATTGTACTTCATAATTATCCACCTTAGAGAGATTTGTGAAATCTCAATAAAGAAATTCCCACAAAGAAAAAATGAGTTAACATAATATCCTTCATATATAGTAGATTGTCAAATTTAATTTTGAAAATTAGTTTATAGAGTGCGATTTATAATTATTATTTTAAAATCACACTCTATTTAAATCTTAACCTGTAGTACGAAGTCCTCCTGCTATTGCATTTACAGTAAGTAGTAGGGGAATGATAATTTTTTCAGCTTCTTTTGTATTTTCTTCTTTGAGAAAAGTTCTCCATTCTTTTAATAGTTTTACTTGTTTTTTATGAATTTCTGATAAACCTATAGATCTCAATTGGATAGTTTCATTCATTCTGGGTCTCCGTTCTTCTACTGTAATACCAAAAATATCACCAAGTACAGATTTAGTTTTATTATACTCATTCATAATTTTCTTTAAGAAAAACTCTCTATACTCATTTGACTCAACTAAGTTTGCATAGCTATTCATAATTTCTAGATCTACACTCATTAGATTGGCTTCTATATTCATAATTACATGTCTAAAAAAATGCCAATCTTTAACTTCCTTAGGAAATAATTGAAAAACATCGGGATCTTTTTCTTTTAATTCCATAAGGGCAGTACCTGCACCATACCATCCTGGAAGATAAAATCTAGATTGGTTCCAACTAAACACCCATGGAATTGCTCTTAAGTCACCAAGGGTTCTCTTGCCTGTTCTTCTAGATGGACGGGATCCATGTCTGCTATTTTCTATTATATCAATTGGTGTTGCCTGTCCATAAAATTCCATAAATCCAGGTGAGTTTAATATATCTTGGTAAACTTCTTTACTTCTTTGGGAAATTGAGCTCATAAAATCTTCCAGCGGATGCTCTTTTTTAGGAAGACTTCTATGCTTAATTGTTGTGGAAGCTGCACTGGCAATTAAAAGTTCTAAGTTATAAGTAGCATTATTCCAATTTGCAAATTGTTGCGCAATAGACTCTCCTTGAATTGTCATACGCATATTCCCAGTTAGTGAAGTATGTGGTAGTACTTGCATAAACCGATGTGTTTTTCCTCCCCCTCTACTAATGGTTCCTCCCCTACCATGAAAGTAACGAATTTTAGTAGTATTACGATATCCTACCTCAGTTAATTTCTTTTGGGTAGTGTAGAGGTTCCATTGACTAGCTAATATCCCTCCATCCTTATTACTATCACTGTAACCTAGCATTACTTGTTGAACAGGGACAGAGCTTTTATTTTCTTTTGCAATAAAGCGTAGACTTCTTCTTGTCATTGGATGGTTAATAAAACGCTCTAATATATCAGGTGAACTTTCTAAGTCCTCTATTGTTTCAAATAGAGGTACAACAGGAATTGGACAGACTAATCCTTCTTCTGTTTGGATTAAAAGACCTGCTTCTCTGGCTAAAACATATACATTCAATAAATCAGAGAGACTTCTTGTCATACTAACTATGAGTGCTCCAATAGAATCATATCCATATTTTTTAACCTGATTAGCAATAACTCTTAAGCAACCAATTACAGCGTCTGCTTCATCTCCACATTTCATATCAGGTAGTACGAAAGGTCTAGGTGAGTTAAGTTCTTGGTTTAAAAATGTAATCCTTTTAGCTTCACTCCACACAGAGAAATCATAGTCAAATATTCCCGCTGATTTTAATAGCTGAGATAGGGCTTTATCATGAAATTTACTATTTTGTCTAATATCCAACACTGCAAGGTGAAAACCAAATGCTTGAACAATTCGCTCAGTAGGTATGACTTCTCTCTCAACAATTCGATCTGCTTTGATAGAGAGTAAATTTACTCTCAATATTTCTAAATCATCTAATAGTTCAGATGAATTTTTATAAGCATAAGTAGCTAAGTTTGTAGGGTTTGGTATTTTTCTTTGTATGAGGCTAATAAATTGCCTCCACGGTTCCCCTGGATTTCGAAGTAGGCAATCTTTTGCGTCTTCACCGATAGATTGTGAAAGTTCATCAATTTTTTTTAGAAATATTTCACCAGGTTTTTGTATTCTGTCAGATAGGCTCAAATGACTTGCTAGTTTAACTATTTCTAATTCTATAATATCCAGAGCAGATTTTCGAAATTCCTGCAGGGTTTCATCTGTTGTGGTGGCTGTTACAAAAGGGTGACCATCTCTATCACCACCTACCCAGTTACCAAATGTAATTCGAGGAAACTTTTTGTATGAATCCAATAGGTCTTGAGAGAAACCCATTTCTTTCCAGGCACCTCTCAGCCTCATATCCACGGATGGTAATACATTAGGAAATACATTTTTAAGATAATGTAAAATATTTCTTCGTTCGGATGATACATCGGGTCTCTCTAGATAGATTTCACCAGTTCTCCATAGTCTTTCTAGGCATACTTTGATCTCTTCTTTTATTGAATTTCTCTCATAAGGAGTCCAGATTGTATTTTCTTTTTTTACTAAGAGCAGGTAAAGTTCTCTATGTTGTTCAAGAATGGTTGCTCTCTTAGCTTCTGTTGGATGTGCCGTGAGAACAGGTTCTACTTGTATCTCAGGAAAAATACCTGAGATTTGTTCTGCAGTAAATCCTTTCATGACAAGGTCTTTTAATTTTTCACCCCAAAGACCTGAAATTTGAGAAAATCCTTTTTCAGTTTCAATTTTTCTTCTAAATTGAGCAGCAGAATTTTCTTCTACCATGTTTAATAGCTGAAAATAAAGGGAGAGCAATTGAACCGTTCTTTCTAGTTCAAGGTCTTCCGGAGGGACACTTTTTCCCTCAAGGAAGGAAATAAATTGTACTAATTTGTTTTCTCCCATTTCCGTAAATATTTCTTTGACACATTCTAAAAGATATTCTAGATCCTCTTTTACTTTACTTTCCTTCATGGCTATACTCCTTCTTTTTAATCCATTCTACTCTATCTACTCCCAACATTGGGGAGATTCTTCATTTGGGTCAATAATTTCAATAAAATCTATGGGTTTTTTATCAATTTCTGTAGTCGATTGTTTTCTCCAACAATGCTATTATGTAACTCTAAAATCCAAATTCCTATCATTATTTGGCTCTGATTCAAGTGCTTACTTAATATCTAAAAATACTTTAAAAATAGCTAGGTTTTCAAAATTTCCTTTTATTCGTGATACATCTTTTGAAATTAAAAGAAACTCCTAGTATGCATTCTTATTTATAATACCGGTAAATGGGGTCATTAATATGATTTTTAAGTCCATAATTAAAGACCAATTTTCAATATAATATATATCAGCTTCAATTCTATCTTCAATTGAAGTATCACCCCTAAGACCTTGAACCTGTGCCCATCCTGTGATTCCTGCTTTTACAGCATGCCTTCTCATATAATGTTTATGTGAAGTTTTAAATTGTTCTACATAAAATGGCCTTTCCGGTCTGGGACCCACCACAGACATATCCCCAATAAGTGAATTAAAAAATTGAGGAGTCTCGTCTAATGATAATTTTCGAAGTATAGATCCTATAGGAGTGATACGAGGATCATTCTTAATTGTCCATTTTGTATCGCTTTCACTTTTTTCTTGAACTAGCATACTTCTAAATTTAATCATTTGAAATTTTTTATTATCTAATCCTACTCTTTCTTGGTAAATAAAAATTGGACCTTTTGAGCTTAGTTTAACAAGTAAAGCAATTAGTAAGTAAATTGGAGAAAATAAAAGAATGAATAAGAAAGAAAAGAGTATATCAAAAACTCTTTTAACTACTCTGTTGTATCCATTTCTGAGGGGGATATCTCTAATTGTTATAATAGGAATTCCATCCATTCCTTCAATTCTCCCACGAGCTGTAACGAATTCACTAAATGCAGGTACTATTTTTAATTCAATTCCTTCAGAATCACAGGAATCTATAGCTTTATGTAAATAATTGATTTCATCTTCTCCAAGTGCATAAATAACCAAATCAGGTTTTTCACTTATGAGAATATTTTCTAAATTTGAGATTGTACCTAAAATTGGATATTTAAGGTTAGGCTCAATGTCCTTTTCCTTTAAATATCCAATAATTGAATATCCATAAATTGCATGACGTATTACAACTTCAGTTATTCTTTTTGCACTTATACCCGTGCCCAAAATTAACATTTTCCTCAGATTATAACCTTTTTCTCTCATTCTCATTAAAAATATTCGAAATAGATAATGAATGATTATAGTAGTAATAATATTTATAATAGCAAAAAATATAATTACTAACCTAGAAAAGCTTATCTCTCTAAAAAAGAAAAGGAGTGCCAAAACAACAATTAAATTCAATACTATACCAGAGAGAATAGAAAAAAATTCCTCTACAAAAGAAAGTCCTCTCCTGGGATGATAGAGGTCCACACCTAAGAATGAAATGATTTGTGATATGGAAAGCAATATACCAAGGGAGATATAACTTTTAACATCTAATATAGAATACTGAAATGGACCATCACTTAATATAAAGTATCGTACTATAAATGCAAAACCAAAACTAATGAGAGCATTTAAAAAATCCAGACTTATAAAGCTCAATTTAAAAGTTTGACTTCTTTCTTTTAACATAAGTTACTCTGCTGCAACCGTAGATCTATATCCCGCATCAAGGGGCCTTTTTCTATAACGCCATAATCTGGCACGAGATTGAGAGCCTGCATTATCATCTGCACCAAGATTTATATTGAGAAGATTAACTGCGAAAAATATTGATTGGTCATAAAAAGTGAGCTGACTATCAAAGGAAGCTCCACCTGCAATACTCCTTAAATCCATACTATAACCCCATCTGAATTCAAAATTATGAAGGTTATGCTTTATTACGGTAAGAAATCTATACATATTAACAGCTGAATTTTGTTTAACATTTGATCCATAAATACCTGTACTACCAATTAAATCATAAGATGGATCAATAGACTGATATGTGGATGAACCATAGTTTGAAGCAAGAGTATATGCATCTTGACCATTTCTATAAAAAGCTTGTTCCCCACTCTGATTTGTATAACGCCAAGGTTGTGTGACCCTTGAGTCTAATTCTATCTCTAATCCAAGATATCTATTTAATTGTAAATCAGCTTGGATATAGTATCTATAAGAATCTTGAAAAGGCGATGTATTTAAATAGTAGTAACCTATTCCAACAGCAGATGTAGGTGCATAAGATCCAAAACTCTGCATATAAGAGGAATTAAAAACATGGTACCAAGTACCACCAATTTCTAAACTTTTGATATTTCTCATAAAGGGAAGTGTGAAACCTCCCATCTGATAACCTACAGAAAGATTATTATATAGAGGTCTATTTTGAGTTGTATGATGAACGTAATCATTGTTGAGGAAAATTCCTGAAAAAAAACTTCTCTGCTTATCTAATAATGTATTACTATTTTTCTTTAAGCCATCAAAAAGATCATAATAAGCTCCAACTCTAAAAATTGTGAAGTACCATCTCTCAGCACTAGTTGGTTGTGGATTATAAGCATCTGAAAACTGCCTTAGATCCCTTATTGTTTTTATTGAAAGTTCAATATCCTCAAATGCATTGCTTTCAACTCCAACTTCTGCTTCGTGTACTGCATCTCTTCCATCCTTTAACACAGGATCTGGAAGTTCTCGGTTTCTGGCATCAGTTCTCCTGTAAGATGAAGAGAATAAAAGAGAGGGCATTCCAAATGTTAATCGATGATTATTCCTGATAAAATAGTAAGATTCTCTTTTATAATATCTATCAATAGATACTTCCTGTGCAGTGGGATTAGTTGTAGTATTTGCTCTATCTACTCCCTGCTTATTACCTCCTATATAAATAGAAGGTGTGAATGTAAAATAATTTCCTAGATTTAAATTTGTTCTTAAACCAGTCTCCATACGATTAAAATTTTCCGTTCTAAGCAAATTTTCTCTGTATCTTCCCCATGGATCTGCCTGTGGATTCGTAGATGAGCTACCAATGAGAGGCTTTTGTACGGGAGATCCAAAAATTCTTGCAACTAGGGAATTTAGAGAAAAGTCCCAATAGACAGGAGAATTGAAATATGGTAGTTCACCAATCTGGCTAGAGTTACGAATTGATAATCTAGGTATTTCATCTCTAACTGGAAAAAAATCTGAACGATCTGAGGGATTGATAATAAAGTATGTAGATAACCTTCTGGCAGAAATATTAACAGTTAAATCTCCTCTCGTCTCAGTATAATCCAAGTTCCACTGTAGTGTCTGACGAATAAAAGAATTTCTTTGGTTCCTTCTTGTATATAGAGATTGCAATGTATTAGCTGGCTCATATCTAAACCCAAATTCATAATCAAACCTAGGATTGGAATACCCATCCATTCTTATTTGGAGATTTTTTGTTCCATCTCCACTTAAATTGTTAGACTTTGCATTTAGAACTAAGTTTCCTTTCCACCAAGTTTCATTTCTATATCCAATATCTGGAATTCTTCCTGTAAACCCATTTTGAGAGTTTAAAATGGATGCATAAGGTGCAATACATTTTCCACTTGATGTTTCTAAACACAATTCCCCTCTATCTACTTGGTTTGTTACAACAGCTTGGTCTGTTCCACCAATAGAAAATTGGTTAAAATTTGTATATCTAGCTGCTATTTGGTAGTACTTATAATTAGCAATACCTAAATCCAGATTATAATTTAGCCAGGGACTAATTTTCCATAGTTCAAGACCAAAATGTTGTCCTGTTTTTTCATATCCATCAATTTTAATTTTTCTACCAACTGGGCTAAGTAATGATTGTATTGCAGTTGGTTCTGACCATTGGTATGACGTTTGAAGGAATTTTCCCTGAGTTCTATTTTGTCCTGCCTGAACTATCCATCCACTTCCCAAGCTCGAACCATAGTACATAGGAAGCCAGAAAACTTTGCTACTTCCAATGCTCAGCCATAAATCTGTAGCAATTACACTGCGGTCATCATATAAAAATATTTTTTTTGCTTTGAATGTATAGTGTGGCACTTCCGCATTACAGGTTGTAAAGTACCCCATATCTAACAGATATTTATTTTCTTCTAATTTTTTTATCTTTTTTCCTATGAAATTAACTGGAAACATTGAGGCTTTGGTATCATAAATAACTCCTCTTTCATTGTCTATATCATATATAAATTTATCACCTTTGATTTCAACGGGACCATCTTTATAGTATATTCCGCCTTCTGCATAGATTTCATTTTTTTTTGTATCAATAGAAATTGTATCAGCTATTATCGATCCTTCTCTCACCTTAACTTTTACACGTCCTCTGAGAACGAGAACCCCATTTTTAGTTTTATCAATGGAAAGAAATTCTCCTTCTCCTGCATTCTCTATTACAAAAGGAGTTTTACTTTTTTTATTCTCTAACTGTTCTTCTAATGTAGGTTTTTTTTCTTCAGTTGGTTGGATAGAGTCCCGTAGTCTAATTCTTTTAGCATAGGTTGACCCTTCAGTAGAAAGTCCCAATCTAAACAAAAATTCATCTACATCCCTATCTGAAAGGTTTTCTAAGACTTTTTTTAGTAAGACTTTTTGAGTTTCGGAAACTGCCTGTAGTTTCTCCTCCTCTCCTGGTTTTTTTTGTGGGATTAGGGATGAATTTGGATCAATTAGGCGAATGAGATCTCTCTCTTCTTGTGCAAAGAGTAGGGATGAGAAAACAAAAAGAAAAAATAAAAGAAAAAATCGAGACATGAATTGAATTTTCTTTCCTTAAACCCTCTTACTCTTATTCCATGACCATTCCGAATTGTTTTTACGAAACTTCATTAAAAAAAAGAAATGGAATATAGAATAATTCCATGAAAATCAAAGGAAAAAACCATGAGTTAGCACTCATTTTTTTGCTATCGATTTAGGCTTTAGAACCATACTAAATGGAAGAATAGCCTTATCTAGAGAACATCGATTAAAATATAGGTGATATCATCTTGGTACCTAACTTTAGCCCCAGAAAAGCGAGAAAGATCCTTCAATAAAAGTTTCGATGTACTTTTTGTTTTAATACCATTCGATTTTTTGAAAAATTCTTCTAAAAATCTATCTCCGTAAGGTTCACCTTTCGAATTTTCACACTCAGTCAGACCATCTGTATAAAATAGGATCCTATCACCCTGGTCTAAATTTATTGTAACCTTTTCGAGTTGGATATCTTGTTGGATGCCAATCATTTTTCCTTTTGGCTTAATTTCTATCATCTTATTTTCTTTTGATTTCCATATCAATAGAGGAGGGTGACCACAACTAGAGTATGACAAAGTCTTTGCATTAGAATCAATTAGTGCATAGCTTGCTGTTAAAAGTTGGTTACCCAACTTTTGATACAGTGCTGAATTTATATAAGCAAGGAGTCTATTTGGTTCAATAAAATACTTAACACCTTTTGAGAAGCAATACTTTACACTTGATGCAAAGAGAGAAGCTGGAATTCCATGTCCAGTTACATCGGCAATGAAAACACCCAGTTTATTGTCTTTTTGATAAAAATCATAGAAGTCTCCCCCTATCGTATTGCTTGGAATATAAACTGCATACATATCCAAGCCTTCAATTTTTGGAACACCTGAGGGAAGTATAGTTCGATGGATCCTGCTGGCTGTATTGATTTCCATTTGAATAGAGTTTAACTGTTCTCTGAATTCACTGGATTTTTTTTCAATTTCAGTTTTTTCTCTTCTGATCATTTGAACCTTGTAACCCATACCCAAAGAAAAAATAATTATCTCAAAGCTATACGCAAATAGAAATCCATAAAGAGTATGAGTAGTTCTAGGATAAAGATTGAAATTGCTCAAAAGTGAAAAAGTCATAAAGATTACAATGAGGATTGATGCAAAGGAGTAGAACATCGCATATAAATTTTTTCTAAAAGCTAGATAAAATGCAGCTATAGAGGATACTAATTGCCATACAATAGCATAAGCAGTTATGGATTGGGCACTAAATGAAAAGTTAATAAATAAAATTGATACAAATATAAATAATCCTAAGTAAAAAAAGAACTTAAATATGTATGTTAAATATTGGTGATAAGAATCAATTTGAAGGAAGTCTCTGGCAAATAGTATTGAAAATAAAAGTGTATTAATTGCAGAGAATAATAAAATATAAGAATTAATTGCTGGGAAGTTGGGCACAATATATTGGAAAGTAAATCCATAGTAGGTTATGAGAAAAATTCCAGAAAACATTATATAAGTTGAGTAGTACAAAAATGATTTATCATTGAAAGAATAAAATAGAAGATGAAAGAATAAAACCATTATACTTATGATTCCAAAAAAACTTCCGAATAAAAATAAAAGCTTATAGTCGCGAATATAGAAATCTTTATGGTTCCATACATTGATCGGTATAGTTACAGTTGTTTGTGATTTTACCCTAAGATAATAAGTCTGATTTTCGGTAGGATTGATTTTAATTGGAAATAAAAAGTTTTTATGTGATACTTGTCTGGAATTAAAAATGAGTGAATCACCAGTTTTGTATTGAATGATTTTATTTTGTTTATCTTTGAATAGCAATTCAACATCATCAAGTCCTGCAAATTCAACCTCAACCAAATAGTCATCATCCACTTTTGATTCATTATAAAGATCTATTTTTATCCAAAATTGACTTTTGGTAAAACCAAAATTGGGAATGGAATCGTTTATTGATTTAAAATTCGCTTCCTTTTTACCATCAACAATATCTTCAGGAGTAAATTCAATTTTAGGATCTTCTAATACTGATAAATGTTTCCCAATTCTTTCTTGGCTTTGGATTTCAGAAACAGAGATCACATCTCCAAAGAGTTGAATAGATGTTAAAAAAAATAAGAATAAAAGCATTGGTATGTTTTGGAAACTTATTACGTTATAGAAAGATATTTGTATAATTTTACAAACAATCATAAATTCTTCTAGATAATAAAGTTTCCGCATATTTTCTTATGTCTAAAAATTAAATTCCAATTACTTTGTAATGTGCCTTCCTGTTTATGCACCAATAATTTTAGATAGTTCAATGTCAATTTCGTCAGGGGATGTTTTAGGGGAAAATCTCTTAATTACAGTGCCTTCAGAGTTAACCAAGAATTTCTGAAAATTCCATTCAATCTCACCATCAAACCCGGGATTGGATTCTTTAGACGTCAGATAATTGTAGAGTTCACTTTGACCATCGCCCTTTTTTACTTTTATTTTGGAAAATAGGGGAAAACTTACTTTGTAGTTCATATCACAAAATTGTTTTATTTCAGACTCTGTTCCAGGTTCTTGTCCCATGAAATCATTGGAGGGAAATCCAAGAATCTCAAAATTCTTTGATTGGTATTTTTCATAGAGAGCTTGTAGTCCCTTGTATTGAGGAGTAAGCCCACACTTAGATGCAACATTTACTACCAAAACTGTTTTACCTAAATAATCACTAAGATTTTTGACATTTCCATCTATGTCTTTTACGCTGAATTGAAGAGGTTTATTCATATCCGAACTCCTTTTTTGTATAGTTACAATTCTTTAGGTGAGATGGAACTCTTCAACTGTATTTTAATACTTCTCTTATAATATCAGCAGTCTCAGCATCAGGAGTTTTCTCTAGCTGTTTTTTTACTTCCCTATTGGCTGTTTTTTCATCAAAACCCAGTTGTAAGAGTGCTAATATGGATAGGGATTCATTTGCAGATTTGGGAGAAGAAGATGAGGAATCTTCCAAAAAGCCTTCAAATTTTTTCAAGTTTTGCTTTACTTCAAATAGAATTTTCTCTGAGGTTTTTCCTTTTACCTTAGGAATTTTTTCTAATTTAGTTTTATCCTCTCTCTTCACTGCATCAATAAGCTCAAGAGGACTCAAAAATGAGAGAACTCTCAGTGCAGTCATTTCACCTATTCCCTGAAGACTTTTCAAGAGCTCAAAAAGTTCCCTTTCTTTTTCTTCTGTAAAACCAAATAACTTTTGTGATCTATCTGTAATAGAGTGAAATACAAATAAAAAAACTTCTTTGTTATTCGTGTCTTTTAAAATATCGTAGGATTTAAAAGAGATATTCAATTCATATACTACACCATTCACATCAATAAAAGCTTTGTTTATATTTACTTTGCGGATTTTACCCCGAAGACCTGCTATCATAAGAATCCTTAGTTGAGTAGATGTAAATTGAAGAGATATGCTTCAACTTCTGCAAATTTCTCTTCTTGGGAAAGTTTTAATACTTCCTGTGCCAATCTTTTTGCTTGTGATATATCTATACCACTTATTAATTTCTTTATTTTTTTTACCATCGGTAGAGCAACAGAGAGCTCTCTAAATCCTATGCCTATTAAAAATATTGTGAAGTTTAAATCAGAGGCTAATTCTCCGCAAAGACTTAGAGGAATCTCATGCGTGTTTGAAACTTCACCTATCATCTTTAGAGTTTTTAGAAAAGCATAGTTATATGGATTGTAAAGATCTGAAATATCTGAATTGTTTCTATCTACAGCCATAAAATACTGCAATAGGTCGTTTGTACCTACCGAGAAAAAATCACATTCATTTGAAAAGATCTCTAGTGATAAGGCACAGGCAGGTGTCTCTACCATAATTCCAAGTTTTGGATTTTTGTACTTATAGCCTTTTTTGCTCAATTCTAATTTGCACTCATTGAGTATTCTTTTGGATTCTAAAAACTCTCCCATTTGTGTTATCATGGGAAACATTATTGAAATGTTTCCATAATGGGTGGCTCTCAAAATAGCTCTCAATTGTTTTTTGAATTTATCTGTATTGCGTAAGCTATATCTTATACCTCTATTTCCTAAAAATGGATTATCTTCAGGAGTTTCCATTTCTAGTTTATCAGCACCAACATCAAAAGTACGTATGGTAAATTGTTTGCCTTCTAAGCCTTCTGCAATTTTTTTATAGATTTGAAATTGATCCTCTTCAGAAACATTGTGATGAATTGATTCCATAAGTAATGTTTCAGTTCTAAATAGCCCCACACCCTCAGCGCCGGATTGTATGATATTCTTACAATCTTCAGGTGATTCCAAATTCACTTTGATATGGATTCTTTCTTTATCCATTGTATAACAGACATGTGATATTTTTTCTAAATTATTTTCTCTTGGAAAGCTTTCAGAAAAACCATAATTCTTTATTTGAGAGATTTGTGGGTTTTTATAGATACATCCAGAATCTCCATCTAAAAAAATAAATTCTCCCTCTAAAATATCACCTGTAATACCTTTGATTCCTACAACAGCAGGAATTTCAAAATGTTTAGCAAGAATAGCCATGTGCCCTGTTCGTCCACCCCTTTCAGTTGCGATACCCTTTATGTTGGACTTATCCATGTGAAGCATTTGTGATGGTGTTAGTTCAGAAGCAACAATAATGACAGGAGATTTTAAGTTAGAAAGAATATGGTAATCGCTCTTTTTACCCAGTAAATTATTTTCAATTCTCTTGCCTATGTCCCTAACATCTGCGGAACGTTCTCTAATATATTCATCATTTATATCTTCAAATTCCTTGGAAATACGTTCAATTTCATGAAAGAGGGCGAGGGGAGCATTTTCAAACTTAGTTTCAATTCTATTCTTTACCCCATTGATCAAAATTGGATCGTCCAGCATACACATCTGGGCAATTAGAATGTCTTTGAGGTCCTCATTTTCTAAAGAATTTTTTGTGACTATGGAATCTAGTTCAGTCTTTGTTTTGTTGAGAGCAGTTTGGAATTTACTGATCTCTGCTTGGATTTTTTTTGGATGTATTATTTTTTCTAAAATTAAGTGATTTGAAGAAATGATTTTAAGAACAGGCCCATATATTTTTCCGGGTGATGCTGATATGCCTTTATAGGTCTGTGGTAGGTGTTTCATTCAATTCTCTATAGGTTAATTTATACTTATAAATAAATTTAAAATATTTTTCTCTGCAAATATCGCTTCTATTGGAAATCTAAATTCTAAACCATTTCTTTCCCAAAAAGAAAAAGTTCTCTAATCTAGGAAAATATATTTTCCAGTCCCAAGGAAAAATTCTTTGTAAATGAATGTTGTAAGCACTTAGATTTAGTTCAGTAGAAACCACAAATTCAATCTATTTTTTTCAATTAATTAGACTGAGGTTTTATCAGTCAGAGGCACTGCATTGCAAATTTAAATCGTATTGATCATCCATATGCTTTTTTTTTAAAAGGTTTGGATAGCTAAATAAAATTATTTTATAATAAATTTCTGTCAAAATTAAAATTATTCCCTTAAAGAATTTTTATAAAGATTCTACTTTCACTTTGCTAAACTTCCTTTGCAACAGAGGAAATACCCAAAACCTAATATTCATAAGCAGGGTTATGTTCCATTTTGGGCTTGTTGTATGGATACGACACTGTTGTAATATTGCAACAAATTCTCAGTTGCAAAGAAGTGAAACTGGAGATTATTCCCAATATTTATATGTATTATGTCTCTTTGTTTTAGGTACGATTATTGCAAATAGAACTATAAGGTTACAAAAAGATGAATTTAAATACAAAAAGAAAAACTATAAAAAACAAAATCTCTCTCAATGGAATAGGGCTACACTCTGGAAAGACTGTAAAAATGCAGCTTCATCCTGCAGATTCCGGGACAGGGATTAATTTTATACCTAATTCATCATCATCTAAAAAGTTCAAAATCCCTGTTTCCCTAGACTATGTTGTGGATACTTCCAATGCAGTCACTCTTGGAGATGGAATTCATACAATCCAAACTGTAGAACACTTACTAGCAGCACTGTATACCCGAGGAATCACAGATCTATTAATTGAAATAGATTCTTTAGAAATTCCCATAATGGATGGTTCTAGTCTTCCCTTCATGGAAGCAATCAGTCCTGAAAATATGATTGAGCATGAGGATGAAGTTGAACCTATTCGTGTCATGAACCCAGTATGGGTGGTAGATGGAGATAAGTACCTTGTAATTCTTCCCAGTGATTCCTTGAAAGTAACCTATCATATTGATTTTAAACACCCTCTACTCAAGGGGCAGAGCTATACAACGGAGATTGATAACTCTATTTTAGAAAAAGAAATTCTTCCTGCTAGAACATTTGGTTTTTTAAAAGATGTGAAAGCTCTCCAGGAGAGGGGACTTGCGTTAGGAGGTTCTCTGAACAATGCTATCGTACTTTCTGAAGACGGGTATTTGAATGAATCACTCCGATTTGACAATGAGTGTGTTCGTCATAAAATTCTCGATCTCGTTGGAGATCTTTCCATCGTTGGGCGTCCTATCATTGGTCATATTCTAGCCTCCAAAGCAGGGCATGCACTCGATATTTCTATGGGCAAATTGCTCCTCAGTAAGTTCACTGGAAATGAGATTAGTAAATTCAAAAGTAAGCGATACAACTATTTGCAACGAAAGAATTTTCAACTTGGAAGTGTTGCAGGCTAAGCTATTTTCTTATAATAAAAACTTTCATCAAATCCTGTGAGATAGTTTCACAAAAGGTCTTTTTTAATTTAGTATCCTTTCCTAAAGATTGGATGGATGTAATATTTTCTGATTTTCCTCCACAGGGATGGATCATAGAAAAAGTATAGAGTGAATTATCTATATTCACTGCAGCACCAAAACTTGTGAAAAATGATTTAAAATAAATTCCAAAAGAAACAATTTTTTTTTCTGGATTGTCTGAAAGGTAGAGCCCCGGGCTATCGGGATTGTCAATTACGGAGATTCCCCAAATGGAATCTATTGACTCGGCAATACTATTTCTAAATATATGAATAAATTCAGTTACCGAAATATTTCTTTTTTTTAGATCAATATGGGGATAGATAACCAATTGTCCTGGTTCATGTGCCGTAAAGTCGCCTCCCCGTTTTATATAAAAAATCTTTACACCTTTCTGGTTGAGTTCTTCCTCGGTCATAAGTAAATTATTTTCATGAAAATTTGAACCCGCAGTGATTGTTGGAGGATGTTCCAAAAAAAGAATGCTTTCTTTTCGCATCTTTCTTGATTTTTCCTGGAATTTAATATATTTAGAATATGGAACACTTTTGGAGAAATGATGATATTTCATTCTTGGAGGATATCAAGTGGAAAAATTAATGCAAGTGATTTCCTATATTCTTTCCGAATCCCTTCAGGGTAGATCCAGATTGGATTTGTCTAAATTGCTCTATTATGGGGATGCAGTGTTCTTTCAGCACCATGCAGAAATCATAACAGGAGAGCGTTATATTCATACAGAAGACTCTCCCCAGCCCTTTCAGTTTTACAATGCAATCTCTGATTTATTACATAAAGATACGATCGAAGTAAAAATTTCGGTAGAAGCAGAAAAAGTGGGAGGGTTTCGCCTACACTCCAAAAATCCAATGGAGTATACGATTTCCAAAGAAGAAAAACGAATTTTAAACAAAGTCATCAATGCTTTTCCCGGATCTGTTGTGGATGAAAACAAACAATATCCTAATCTTTATGAGAATTATGTTATTACTCCTATGTTTTCTGAAATCTTGATCACCAAGCAAACGGTGAATACGAAAATTCATATACTGAGAAAAAAAAGTGTTTTGACCTTGTCGGGAAAAATATTTAGAGTATTATTTGAAGAGTAAAGTTTTCGAAAACTTATATGATGATAACCGTATGCAAAAGCAAAATTCATAGAGCAACAGTGACAGAAGCGAACCTCCACTACGAGGGGAGTTTAACTGTGGATATGGATTTAATGGATGCAGCAAAGATGATCCCCTACCAGCAGGTAAGTGTGGTGAATGTAAACAATGGTTCTCGTTTAGAGACCTACCTGATCGAGGGAAAACGGGGATCTGGAGTGATTTGTTTAAATGGGGCTGCAGCTAGGCTGGGACATGCAGGTGATATCATCATCATCATAGCCTATGGAATCTTGCAAGAAGGTGAAGTTCCAGGTGGTTATCATCCTATTGTTGTCCATGTTGATTCAGAAAATAAAATTAAAAGTATTTGATTCCTGAAAAGCATGTGGAAATATGAGCAATAAGCCCTAATCTTTCTGAGTGGGTCTTACGATAATTTTACTAACAATACAGAATGGACGAGAATCAATGAAACTATTTCCTAAACTTTTATCCTCCTTGCTAGTTTTTATGCTGGCAGCTCAAGTAATAGCTGAAGGGGAAACTACAACTGCAGCAAATTCTCTTCTCGACGAAACTCCAGACCAAGGGGTTCAAAGAAGAAAGCAAAGAAGAAAAGATCTAAATGAATCTGTAAAGGACTACCAACCGGTATCAATTCCTGATCCCGATTTAGATGTTACGAATTTCTCGTATGTTAGAAATTTTGGTGCTAGCGGAAGAGGAGAATTTCTAAATGTCTCTTTTGATTTAGTCAATAAAACTTCTAAATCTAAAGAATTCCTTGTCTATGTATTAGCGGCTTATGAATCTGAAGTTCCAGTTGCCTATCCCTCTAGTTGGAGGAAAAAAGATCCCCAAAGAAATATATTTTTAGTACCTTT
>CAMCZP010000002.1 GCA_945887855.1 Leptospira interrogans serovar Manilae
TATTAAAAATGGTATAATAAATTGGAGAAAAATGTTTTTAAATTGAAAAGATTCCTTTATTTTACACTCATTATTATAGTTTCTGTTTTCTCAAAATACTATTTATTTTTAAGCTCGGAATTCAATCTAGAATCAGATCAATCCTTAAGTTTATTAATGAGTAAAAGAATCCTTGAAGGAAAGGATTTCCCTTTGTTTTACTGGGGACAGAATTATATGGGCATGGCAGAGATTTGGTTTTCACTTTCTTTCCAATATTTTTTTGGCTCTGATTTAAAAGTATTTTTAATTTCACAAGTTATACTTTCTATTTTTATATGTTACTTAATTTATTATTCATTTTTACTAATTAAAAAAGAAGTGATGGGAGTTATTTTTTCTTTCTTATTTGCATTCGGACATCCTTTCTTAAATAAACATTTGCTAAATGTATCAGAAAACTTTGGATTTTCATTGTTAGTAGGTATTTTAGGATTTTATTTTATATATCAATTTAGTACAATAAAAGAGTCAGGTTTACTTCAAAAAAAAATCCTCTTATTTTATGGTATGATTTTAGGATTCAGCTTGTACAACAGAGAGATACTTCTTTTTATTTTTCCATTTGTATTACTATTTTCTATTAAAAATATCAGATTTAGCTTAAATAACTTTGTGCTACTTGGATTTGGTTTTATTATAGGGTATCTACCTGGATTTATCCATTATATAATCACTCCCTATTATAAAAAATTAGTTCGCCCTAGCTTTAAAATAAATACAGATCTAATGAATACACTGTACTACTTCACTTTCAAAATTCCCTCTGAAATTATGATATCGGGAGAATTTTTATTTCAATTATTAATTTTTCTTCTATCTTTTTTAGGGATTATACTTTTAAGAAGAGAAAAAAATAGTATATTATTAAAATACTTTTTATACTACGTATTGGGAACTCTATCAACTCTTTTTATTTTTTTAATATCTGCTAGTTACTCAGTAGATAGATATTACTTTTATTTAACAATAGGATTCTTTTTTCTTTCATCTTATACTCTGTCTATTTTATATGAGAGGAATAAAAAGATTTTTTATGTAGTTATACTATTGTACTTACTATTGTATGTTGATACATATACTAAAGAATTTAAAAAGAATATTGAATATTCAAAAAGAACTATTCAACTCAAAGAGGTTGCAAATCACTTAAAGTATAAAAATTTCCAATTTGGTATTGCGGAATATTGGTCAGCCTATACAGTTCAATATTTTTCTGGTGATACGATTAATTTCTTGGTCTATATGGACAAACAGAGCGATTTAAAATCTACAATTAAAGTTCTAGAAAATAAAGCCCAATTTTTTTTATTCCATAAAGATTCAACTTTTGAAAATTACTTTTTAAATAATCGAAATTCAGCAATAAAATACCAAAAAGAAGAAATTTATGATTATGTACTTTATATCCCAGAACACAAAACATTGGACTTTTTAGAAGACTCTAGAGAAAAACTTCTCGATGAATGGAGAAAATATAAATAACAAATCTTCTCTAGTGTCTCTTCCAAATTCTATTATTTCATATACTATTCTATTACGTAAACTAAAAGTACTTTTCCAAATATCTATCTGTAATGCTCTTTTGATCAAAGAGTACAAAAAAATCAGTAGTACCAAAAACTTTATCTAAAGCCGGTTCGCTAGATAATTTTGCACCTAATCGCAAGTAGCCTTTGATAAGAGGTGGAATAGATTTTATGATGGATGGATTCATTTCAATTGTATTACGAGTACTAAAACCTGGTAGTTCACACTTTTGCAAAGGAGGTATATATATATCTGAAACTGAATTTTTACTGTTTATATAGTTATAAATTTCCATAGCTTTGGTCACATCAGTAGAATGAATAGATCCACATCCCATATAATAACGTACGTCAAATTCAGTCATATATTTTGCTAATCCATTCCAAAGAAGCGAGATAACGCTTCCATCCCTATACTCAGGATGTACACAAGATCTTCCCACTTCGGCAACTTCATCTGTAAGATTATAAATATTTAACAAATCAAATTCATTCTCTGAATAAAAACCAATACATTTTTTAGCTACTGTTTTCCTAAGTATTCGGTAAGTTCCAACAACCTTGTCTTGATTTGCTCTATCGATAACAAGTAGATGATCGCAGAAGAAGTCATACTCATCTCTATCTTTCCCAGTGGATTTAGATTCAGGTAGACCCTCCTGTAGTTCCATATTAAAAACTTCATATCTAAGCCTGAGTGCTTTTTCAATTTCTAATTGATTTTCTGCAATACGAGTTACAAGGTCTCTAACTCTTATTTTTTTATCTATTAAACTTTGGATTCCCATATATTTTCCTTAGAATTTAATTCTTAGATTACTATCTAAGGGTATAGTTACATAGAGATTACAATTGAAAAAAGAATTATCTTTTTTAGAGAAAGTTAGTTTTTAAATAATTCTCAATGATAGGTTTAAATTGTTTAACTACTAGTTTGTAAACATCTAATTTAAAAGATACTATTGTATCTAAAGTGGAGTCAATAGATTGGAACCTAACTTCCTTAAATTCTTGATCATGTGTAGTAAGATTACAGCTAGTTATGGATTCATTCCAATAGTATAAAAACCATTTTTGTGTTTGACCACGGTATTTGTTGAGATGAGGTAGTTTTAAATTAGAAGGAAATTCATAGTTGATCCAATCTGGGTATTCAGCTACCAAAGTTGCATTTTTAATTCCAACCTCTTCATACAATTCCCGTCTGGATGCTAATTCAATTTCTTCTCCTTCGTCAATGCCACCTTGAGGGAATTGCCATGCTCCTGGGAATTGGATTCGTTCTCCAGTTAAGACATATCCAGTTTGATTAAATACCACCATTCCAACATTTTTTCTATACGGTTTCATATAAATACCCCAATGTGCTTCAAAATTAATAAGAAAGATCTCTTTTAGTCATTCAAATTTTCTCAAAAAAATAGAATTTCTAAAGAAGACCTTGTAGTAGCATAGATCTTCACCATTACAATTTCTAAATCGAATCTTTAATTGTAATTAAATTGTTGTTAGATTTTTACGAATTTAAAATATTTGGATTAGGTAAAGTTTTGAGATGAAAATTATCATTTCTAGGCATGGTGATGCAGAACCATTTTCTCCCACAGGGATGGATATGGATAGATCTTTGTCAGACCTAGGTAGGCAAGAAATTCGTAAAATGGCTAATTTTATAAAAAAAGGCTCTCTTCATGTTCAGCATATCTACCACAGTCCCTATCTAAGAACAAGGCAAACCGCAGAAATTTATGCGGATGAATTAGGCTTAAGTGAAGTAGTTGAAACTTGCGATGAACTTGCTCCTGGCAAAGAATGTATGGATGTAATACAAAAGCTAAAGCATTACTCTAATTCTGATACTTTCCTTTTAGTCAGTCATAATCCAGGAGTGTCACACTTTGCTGCTCGTTTGATCCAAGATGATGCTCTGGCAGCTTCTTTACTTTTCGGAACAGGAACAGCCCTTGCATTAAATATTGCTAGAGAAAGATTTTGCAAAGCTCAAATTATTTGGATGTTGTCACCCTCTGATGTATAAAATAAATAAAACTTTATCTTAAATCTCTATTCTCAGATTGACTTTTAATTATTTCCTCTATGTTTTGAATCTTATTTTTAATTCTTTGGAATTGAATTAAAAAACCTAAATTTCCAATTAAAAAAATATAAATTGCTTCTTTTAGATCTAAAAAAAATAAGATTATAAAAAATAAATTTTCTATAATCCATAGAGATATATAATATTTAAATGGATACCCAGTTTGGGTGAGTCTTTTTAAGATAAATAAATCTAAATAAGATAAGTATTTATATAAATAAAAAAGTAAGAAAAGTAAAGATGATGGTATACTAAACCATACTATCGATGGTAATGCGGGAGCTTTCGAAAAAATACCTAGCAATATAAATATTATCTCTAATCCTGATATAGTGATAAGGATGCTAACTAAAATTGAATGAAAACTAATATTTATAAAAGAACTAATTAGTTCTTTTACATACTCTTTTGAAGAAAAATATCTTGTTTCACTTGAGACAAATGATTCCCATTCTTTTTCATTAGACTGAGATTTTGAAAATATATTATCTTCATTATTAAAGTCTCTTTCTTCTTCAATGATTTCCTCTTCATAATTATTAGCTGAAATTATAGATAAACAAATATCACGTGCTTTAATTAAATTAATAAAATTATTGTGAAATAGATTTTTTTCTAATTCGGAATTAGCTTTGTCGGGATGGCATAGTATAGCTTTAGATTTCCATGCAGAATTAATTTTTGTAGAGTCTAATGTAAAAGAAATTCCTAAAGTATTGAAAGCTTCTTCTATTTCTTGATTTTTATATTTATTAGTATAAAACTTACTCATTAAATTTATAAAATCTATTATTTATTTGAACTCGGGTAATTGATTTTCTTAGTGTCTTACGGATAAGTCTTGAAGCATCGTAAAGACCTTTATAAAGTAAAATACTCTTTTTAGCTATAGATAGATTTGGATTCTTTTTTTCTTCTACAGAAAGTGTGGAATCAAAGCCTTCAGTTATCATCAATATAACTCTTTGAACTCCAAGCCCAATTATTTCACTTAAACCTTTCTTTGCTGCAACTTGCTCATCTATTCTTTCAATTTTATTTAATAAAGAATGAAATTCGGTTGATGATTCACTTCTCTTTTTAACTAATTTATAAATTTGCTCTGATAACGTGATACCATCTTTTAAAATAAACTCATAGGCTTTTAATTCAGATAGTATTAAATTTGTATTGGAAACAAAATTTTGTATTTCTATATATGCGTTTTTGTTGTCTGTTAAGTCTTTGATTTTTTTTTGAACTGAAGATACTTTTTCGATATCAATAGTATTCTCTGAAAAATATTTTTTAAAAGTGGAAATTGGTATATTTTCAATTTTTCCACCATTGGAAGTTAAATTGATCCAGTTTCTATTTTTAGCTCTGTCGTTAAACCACTTCCGGAAGATTTGCATTTTTTCATTTGTATGATGAGTTTTCCCATCTAATCCTATTACATCAAGTTTAGGAAGAGCAAATAATTGCCTATAATTATGCAGTTCTCTTCTGAAAAGTCTGGACTCTTTATAGTTTAGCCTCTCTTCCAATATTGCACCTCTACAGTGTGCATAACCATCAGTAAATGCTAAATCTTGTCCTACAATTAGGACATTTTTTGCTTCCATCATTTCTGCAAGACTAACAGCATTTGTTGATACAGATCCACCAAATGGTATATCGCCTATTTCTATATTTGAAAAATTAGTAAATAATTTTAATAAAGGGAATGGGGATGAAGTAAAAAATCCACGTTTAAAATTTCCAGGAAGACGTATCGAGTGGTAACAAGAAGTGGGATCAAATACAATTTTTCCATTTCCCTCATATCCTTCTAAATATGATTTATTGATAGTTTGTGGATCTACTGAATAGATTAAATCGGGATCAATTTGTGCATTTAAAAGAACGTTTAAAGAAGTATCTACACATAAAAGAAGAAAGTGATTTCTATATTCCTTTATAAAGTTTAGATCATTGTAAAGGCTTGGTCCAGCGCCACAGACTAAAATTGGGATATCTTTTGCTATACCAAAAAGAAGTGATACAGGAACCATTTCTGAGATTTCTGGTATATTTTGTAATAGGTTTCTAGTCCATATAGTTTCGAACTTGGAAAGTGTTGCAATATTTACATCTTTTTTACGAAAAAATTTTTCACAAATAAACTTGCACTCTGCGTATTCTTCTTCTTTCCAACTGAGGCTGGGTCGATGAGGAATAAAACTAGTTAGATGTGACCCCAAGCCCTTAAACGCAGAAAATAATGAATCTTCTGTGTATGGAGTCAAAAGAATTCTTAGTTTTTTAGAATGTAACCATTCCGAAAAATCTTCCCTTTCAAATGCCATTTTAAAAATTCCTGCATCACATTCCATCCAAACACAAGTAATATTAGGAAATCCTAATGCAATTTTAACAGAATAACCTAGTCCTGCTCCAAAAAAAATATATAGTTTTTCCTTTGATCCAGGCTTTAAGTTTTCAATCAATCTATATGCTTCTTTATTTGGGTCATGGGCACTATGGAATATAATATCTTTAATTTTAAAGGTTGGAACACCAGTTTTTGATGGAAAAATATCTCCAACTGGTGATGAGAGTCTAATTAAAGAACTTAAATCTTCACTTATCGCTTGAAGATTCGTCTCAAGTAAGTTTTCTTGCATTTCAACTAGCAGTAAAATGTAGAAATTTTCCTTGTATAGCAAAAAATTGGATAAAGGAGATACCTATGAGTGGTTTTTATGAGAAACATATTTTTGTGTGTGAAAATATTCGAGAAGAGGGGAAAAGAGTTTCCTGTGGTAGGGCTAATTCTAAAAAAATTAAAGATTATCTAAAGCTAAAAACAAAGGAACTTTGTCCTGATAAGAATATTCGAATCAATATGAGTGGTTGTATGGATAGATGTGAAGAGGGTCCAATATCTGTATCTTATCCAGAGGGTGATTGGTTTTGTTTGAAAGATGAGGCAGATGTAGATATTTTTGTAAATGAGTACTTAGTAAGTGGCTCTCTTACTTCTGATAAAATAAAAATTTCAAATACCAAAACTATATGAGAATATACTTTCTCTATTTTGTTTCAGGAGGAATTTTCTTTTTTCAATCATATTATTCTTTTTATGGTCAACCAATTATTTTTCATAGTTATGGTTGGAATACGTATTCAATCTTAGCATCTGGAGTACTATTTTGTGCAGGATATATCTTTTTGTACTATCAAAAAATAGGAAGCTCACTTGCTTTTGCCTCTACATTAATAATTTTGATTCATCATTTTAAAGTTTATAATGAAATAATATCTTCCACGAAAACAGTTGGTTTGGATGCACAGAATATTCTTTATATTCTTTTCCCTGTACTACTGCAATTACTAATTTTACTTCATTCATCTTTGTATATTTTTTTGGGTTCTAAAAAATTAGAGAATGAAGAGTTTCAGACAAAATATTTTCCTACCAGTATCAATAGAGATATTGCTGCTATTGTGGGATCAGCAATGATTATAGTCACAGTAGGAGTTATATCTATTCTGATACTTTTCACTGGGGTAGTAAAAAACGTTGAGAGAGATGTTATTTGGGTACTAGGGCAGGATAAATTCCAATCATCTAAAAAAGTACTATTTATTTTTAAAGAGTATCCTAATTATTTTATAGAATTTTACTCCAGTAGCTTAGCTGAAAAACTAAAATTGAGTGTAAAAGAAAATATAAAAATAAATATAACTTTTATTACTGATTTTGGTAATTTAAGGGGATACAAAGTTATGTCAATTGAAGGTGATGAATCAAGTCAATATGGATTTCATATACTGAATATGGAATGTGGAAATGGATATCCAGAATGTAAAACTAAACCAATTGCTCCTTGGGAGGAAAAATGAGTGTAATCACTATCGACTGTAATTATATAGAAAAAGAAATAGCGGCATCCTATTTAATGATAGAGGGAAAGGAAGCAGCTTTTATAGAGAATAATACCTCACACTCCGTTCCACTATTACTTAAGGAATTAGAAAGAAATGGTATTAAAAAAGAAGATGTAAGATATTTAATAATTACACATGTACATTTAGATCATGCCGGAGGGACATCAGAGCTCTTAAAACATTGTCCAAATGCAATTGTATTGGCACATCCCAAAGCAGCTCCTCATGTCATTGATCCGAAAAGACTTGTTGAAAGTTCAATTAAAGTTTATGGTGAAGAAAAATTTAGAGAACTGTATGGAATTATTCAACCTGTTTCTTCAGAGAAAGTTAGAGTTATGCATGATGAAGAAACACTCCAATTTGGAGAGAGAGTTCTACGTTTCATTTATACAAAAGGACATGCCAATCATCACTTTGTCATACATGATTCTAAAACAAATGGAATTTTTACGGGAGATAGCTTTGGAATAGGGTATTTAAAAATGCAAACAGGGACTAAACCATTTCTATTTCCTTCCACTACACCAACTGATTTTGATTCAGAAGAGGCTAAGATTAGTATCCAAAAGATAGTCAGTTCAGGTGCTCAAGTAGCGTATTTAACACATTTTGGGGAATGGAAACATATCAAGGAAAGTGGAAAAGATTTGATGTCTGCAATTGATCTAATGGAAGATATTCGCCAATCAGCTATTGCATCAGCACTATTGGATGATGGTCTAGAAAAATATTGTAGTGATCGAATTGAAGAGTACATGAAGAGAGAACTTATGGATCGTGGTCTTGGACAAAATGAACTAGACTATTTAAAATTCGACAGAGAGATCAATGCGATGGGCTTAGCATATTCAGCTAAGAAAGCTAGAAAAAAAATGACTACTCCCTAGCCCACTCTATGATTTCCCACCCATCCATGGAATCATTGTAAATTAATTTACCACCTAAATAACTTGAAAATAGATTATAAGATTCCTCTTTTTTCTCTGATATAATACCACTGAAAAGGAATCTATTTGTTTTAATTTTAGTTATATTTTTAATATTTTGAGATATAACAGCATAGGTTATATTTGCTAGTACAACATCATAAGAAAACTGGAAAATTTCAGAAGAATCAAACCCACCTTCTAAGATGGAAATTTCTGTATCTTTACAGTCATTTTCTTTCCAATTAAATTCTGTTGCACGTACTGCATTTGGATCTATATCAATTGCTATGATTTTCTTTGCACCTAACAGACCTGCTCCAATAGAGAGAATTCCAGATCCAGTACCCATATCCAGTATAGACATCCCCTGTTTTATAAGTAAGGACATACGAGAGAGCATAAGTTTAGTAGTTTCATGATGTCCTGTGCCAAATGCTAAACCAGGATTCATAAATAAATTTATACTTTCAGAACTCATTATATTTTTTGCTTCTTCAGATTCTTTTTCCCAAATAGGTATAATACAAAATTTATTTCCAATTTTAAATGGTTTATAAAATTCTTTATATGCTTCCTCAAATTCCCTAGTTTCAACAATACGAGATTCCACAAAATAATTATTATTTGTTTTCAATTTAAGAAAAATTATTACTTTTAATTCTTTTTCTTTATCCTCTTCTCCTAAATAAATATTAATGTTAGTATCATCTCTTAGGATAGATCCATCTTTTGGTCGGGGCAGTGATGAATCGAATAAAACTTCATAGTAGCCTTCTACTTGAAGTTCATCTAAGAATTCAATAAATTCATCAGCAAAATCTTTTAAGATATTTGTTTTTAATTCAATATATTTCATTTTTATAAGTATCCAATTTCTTCTGAACCATTATTTTATTTTCAAGATCTCCCAATTCATTGTAGATATGCAAAAGATTGAATAGATTTTTTTTGTGTTCTGGATTTCGCAAAAAGATTTTTTCAGCTGAGATTTTTGCATCTAGAAAATTACCTAATTTCTTATTTAATATTGATTCTATATATAATAAGTCAATGGAATCGGAGTATAGGCTATTGTATATTCTTAAATAGTTATTAGCTTTCTCAAATTTCCTGAATCGGTAGTAGTAAAGCCCTAGGTATTTATTTAAGTAAGAAGATTCAGGAAATACTTTAGATACATCTTCTAAAAATAAAATATCTGGAGAATCTTTATAAATTTTAAAATTATAATTAATAGAGGAATTTTGAAAAAATCTTTCAATTACTTTACCAAAATCAAAGTTAGTATATTCAAACTTAATGATGGATAGATCATCTCTCACTATTCCTGTAGAATTTAAAGTAATAATCATTTTATCTAAATCTCCATTACTTTGTTCTACTATTTTAAGAAATAAATTTTCATCTAAATTATAGTAAGGATTTCCATTTACATCATTCAAAATCAACTCATCTTTTCCATCGGAACCAATTATGATTATATCTCCTTGATCCAAAGTATAAGTAGAAACTTTAAATTGATTTGGGATAATTGATACACCAAGCTTATTAGTATCTGTAGTACTATTTAAAAAAGTAGCCTCATTATTTCTATAAATAATTGTTTTAGGGTGATCAGAATTTACTTGGTAATAGATTCCTTTTTTTAAATTTAATAAGGCCATGCAGGAGGATGCAAACATTGTTTCCTCAAAACACTCAAATGATTTTTGAAGAATCATAAATAAATTAAATAGCCATTTTTCAGGTGTTATATTTTTACAATTTTTATTTTCAGAGAGGAAATTCTTTGTAGTAATACCAACTACCAAAGCACCAATAGCTCCTTGTAGGGATTTACCCATAGCATCTGAATTCATAATAAATAAATATTCGTCATTATTAATAAATAAATTATCAGAAATACTAATATCTCCACCAACTCTTTTTTTTATACCTCTAAATTCAAATTCAAAGTATGGTTTATTGAATATAGATATATTTTTATTTCCTGAATTAATTAAATGATTGAAATTTTCCATTATTTGGAAAAATAAAAAGTAGTCGGACTCTTGGGATGTTTTTATTTTTAAAACTTCATTGAGAGAATCTTTTAGTCGGTTTGTTCTCAATACAACTTCACTTTCCAACTTTTCTGAGAGATTTTTCCAATTATTCTTTGTAGTATTAAATTTTTCTAAAAGAAATATATGGAGACTAATCAAAAATAAGAGAAAACTAAATCCAAATATTTTAGGAGTTCTTATATAGTTTCTATCAGTAAAAATATCATTTATAACAGATATACTTAAAAATAATAAAGAATAAAATAAAAAATTGGAAATATAATTATTAGATTGTCTATAAATTATAGAAAATCGTAGTACTCCAAAAAAAATATAAATTAAAAAAACAGGATGAACTATTGTTTTATTAATAATATTTAAGTGTGAAATGACATCTGAATTTAAATAAAAAATTGAAGAACATACTATTACATAATCTAAGAAGCTAAGTAATAATCCTGATAGATAAAAGTACTTTTTATTAGAAGTAGGGTAGTCACTCGTTAATCTGTTAAACTCAAACAAAAAATTAAAAAATACAGGAAGTGATAAAGCAAGACAAATATACTCAATTTTCTTTAAATAAATAAAATCTAAATTTATGTGGTACTTAAATTCGCTCCCCATAAATAAATATAAACTAATAAGTAATATAAAGAAAAAGTATTTTAAATATTCTTTATATTCTGAATCTCTCATGTATAAATATAAAAAATTTAGACCAGAAAAAATAAAAATTAGAATTAAAGCTATATAAGTGAATTCTTTAAATAAAAATTTATTATAAATAATCTTTAATTCACCAATTTGTATTGGGCTTTTAATCACACCAATTTCATCATCAAAAATTGATATTATTTCAAATACTAAATGATTAGTACCTGAATTTGATAATGCTTCATTTCGTAATTCATAGAGTCTAACTCTATCATATTCAAAAGGAACTCCAGATTCAAAATCCCCTGTTTGCCCTATCTTTATCCCATTCAAATAAACTTTATCATGACCAAGGATGGGTGGGATCAATAGAAGTAAGGATGAATTTAAATTGGAGGGTGTTAAAAATTTACATCTTAGAAAATAATTCCCTTTAAGCTTTGTGGAATCCTTAAGTAGTGGGGTAGGAATTGGATTCCAACTATATGGGGAATTGCTAGATGAGTATTCCCAATCCGTTTCAGAAATAAGAAAATCTCTTTTCTCTGAATCTATACAGCTATTCCCTAGGAATGTCAAAATAACGATTAAAAATAGTAAAAAAGTATATAAATTAATTTTTTTCATAATCTTCCTCACTTCTATAGGTATAAAAAAAGATCCTTAGTACCTAAAATAATTTAGAATTTCAAAAAAAATTTCTTATTCTTTAGAATTAACCATCCACTCAGAGAATTCGGATAAAAATTCCCATATCATTTTTCTTTCTAGTTCCGGAATATTAGCTTTTTCAAGTGCTTTCTTATAACAGCCCAGCCAAGCTCGTCTAGCTTTTTCATCTATTACAAATGGAATGTGCCTCATTCTCATCCTAGGAGGGCCATATTTTTGAACATAATAAGATGGACCACCCAAGATTTGAACCATAAAATCAGCTGATTTCTGAACACTTTCTTCTAATGATTCAGGAAACATGTCACGTATTGATGAATCTTCAATTTCTTTATAAAATAGTTTCACTAATTCTCGAATCTTTTCTTCACCTAGTTTGGTAAATATTTCTCTAGAAGGTGGAGGACCCTGGGGTGGTCCTTTGGGTGGGACATAAATTTCTCTTTCCATGGTTCCAGATTTTATGTAATTTATAAAAAGAATAGCTAAAAATGAAAAATTGCTTTTCAAGTGATAAGGAATTCTTTCAAAGTTTATATAGAAGGTAAATTGATGTATAATGTTAAATCTCTAGTTGAGAATCTAATCGAAGGAAGCGAGTCAGATAAAGAAAAAGCAATAAAAATTCATAATTTCGTAAGAGATAATATTCGATTCGGTTTAACTAGAAAACTAGATTTAGCATCTCCGGAATATACATTGGAGAATGGGTATGGACATTGTAATGCAAAAGGTGTTCTCTTTGTAAGACTTCTAAGGGAAGCAGGTATCAATGCATTACATCATTTTGTAACTATAAAAAAAGATATTTTGTTAGATGCCTTTCCATACACAATTTACTCATTTATCCCACCTAAAATTAGTCATTCTTATGTAGAAGTAAATATAAATGGAAAATATATTCGAACAGATAGCTTTTGTGTTGAGAAAACTTTATTCCAAAAATTAATGAATAAGTTAATAGATGAAAATAGATTTTGTGGATATGGTATAAATATAAATTCTAAATGTGATTGGGATGCAAAGAGTGATTCTTTTTCACAGTTTCATAGAAATCTATTAGAGGAAGATCACGGTACTTTTGAAAATCCATTAGATTATTATTATGAATATCATTCCTACAAACACCAATTTTTTGGAATTCAATTCTCAATAGTACTTGATATGATCGCTTCTATGTTAAATGGACAATTTGAAATATGGTCAAATAGTGTACTCAATCACCATCGTAGTTCATAGTTAAAATTTAAAATTATATTTAAAGCTTGCTTCAGATTGTTGTAAAGGATGCACAGAGGGCTTAAAACCTATTTCAAAGCTTTCAGAATTAAATCCTGTATAAAAAAAATAACCCGAGAGAGCTAGCATAGTTACTACGCCACCAATTCCAATTTGTTGCCCTTGTCGATATATAGCGGTACTATCTTCTACTTGGTTTATTTTTGATTGTTGGTAAAAAGCTGAAGTTAAAAACAAATTTTGAGACTTTATATCATTCGAAGTTAGTAAATTAATTCCTTGGTAAACAGTTATAGAATTAAATATTGCTCTTCCGTTTAATTTGTCTTTTTCAGTTGTCTCTTTGTAGCCATTATAAGCATAAATACCATAAAAAAGTATACTACTCAACAATGAAAAATTACCAAAGTCAGTGTAAGAATAATTAAGAAATAAATTGTTATTGTACTTATAGAATAAGTCTGAGTCACCTTCTTTTAAATTAAAATTTAATAAGTATAGTTTAGAATCTCTAATATCAATACTTGAAAATTTATCTATATAGCCATCTTTGGATGCCTTCACTCTATTTTGGCCTAGAGGTACTTCATAATTTTCAATGGGAGTCTTTCCGATAAATTTATTTCCTATATATATATCAACATCTTTAGGAGAAGAGTAAATAGTAATTTTTGCAATATTAATTATTCTATCTATTTTGAAATTAAAATAATTTTCAACTCCATGAGTTATATTTATAATTCTTTCTAATCTATGGTAACCTTCTTTTATAAGTAGTATCTTATGTGTTCCTGGTAAAATAGGAGATTTGACTATTGGAGTTTTCGCATATAGTTCTCCATCTAAATAAACGAAAACATCTTTCTCGGAAATATCTAGAGATAGATTAGATGATCCTGTGAAGAAATATCCAGATTTAATTTCAGTTAGTAATTCTCCTAATTCTTGAAAGCTCCGTTTTTGTGATACTTTGTATATATACATTTTTGTAGTACCACTCTTACTTTCAGTAATTTCAATTTGAACCAAAAGACTGTCATTTGAAGGTATTTTATATTCTCCACTTATAATATAAAAACAGGATTTATTTTTACCTTCCGAAAGGGCCTCTTCTTTTAAAATAGGTTTTGATCCATTTATTATTTCAAGATCTATTTTAATGTATCTAGGATCCGAATCTATTGAATATTCGGAAGAATTTTGGGGTAGTATGATGGGTTTTTGACCAAATTCATATTGAATTTTTAAAGGAATAGGAGTAGGATCAAATGTATACTTAAGATTTCTGAAAGAAGAAGCAATGACTCCTGGAATACCTTTTGATAAATATTCTAAATTTTTGTCATTAGCTTCATTTCTAAATTGAAAAAAACAAATGGTTCTTTTCTTTTCAAATTCAATATTTGGAGGAAGATAAGCTTTTGTAAATTTATAGTACTCTTCCGAATATATGGATGTAAAACTAATTTTAATAAATATTAATAAAATAAAAAAATATATCCATTTCACAATATAAATTTACACCTATCAGTTTACTATATTCTTCTTTTTAATTTCTTGAAAGTTGAATACATTTACAAGTAAAAAAATACCTATAATTGGTAAAACCACCGATATGGGTGATTTATGAAAATAATCTCTAGAAAAAGAAATTTGCTCACCTAATCCAGGACCAAAAGTATCAGAACCAAAATTTATACCCATATAACTATAAATGGCGATAGTCATGATTATGGAAGGGATACCTGTTATAAAAAGAATATTTAAAATTGGAATTAGCTGGGGAAAGATATGATTTTTAAATACATAAAAGTTGGATGCTCCAAAATTTTTTGAAACATATACATAGCCACTGTTAGAAATTTCTGAAATTTTTGAATGGATCGTTTCGTAAGACATTGCCCAATCTGAAAGTACGATAGAAAGTAAGAATACTTCAAAATTTTTTCCTAATGAATAAATTACAACTAGAGCAATCAGCAATGAGGGAATAGATAGAAATACGGAAGATAGAGAACTTATTAATAATCCCATAAATCTCCCGCCAGAATAAGTCAGTAGAGATAAAATAACAGAAATTATTATTGAAAAAATTTTTGATGGGATAGCTAAAATTAAAGTTACAATACTTCCATAACAAAAGAGAGTTAAGAGATCTCTTCCAAGTCTGTCACATCCAAAGATATGATTTTTAGAGATATTACAAAAAGTTTCGCTTAGATTTAAATCATTTGGATTTTTGAACATAAAGAATCCAAATGATATAAATAAAATATAAGTAAATTTGAAAAATAAAGAAAATTTATTCATAAATATTAGTAAGCTTAAACTGGAGAAATCTTGCAAATCTTGTCATACAGTAAAAAATTATTCCAGAATATATTAACAAAGCTCTCAATAAATTTTCATCCATATTTTTAATAGCAGTAAAAGTAGATTTGCCTATACCAGGGAAAAAAAATATTTCTTCAACAATCATTGCTCCTGAAAGGAGTGAACTTAAATCTAGAATTATTAAAATTATGATTAATGGCAAAACTTTATAAAAAATATATTTAAAAACAATTATATGTTGTGAGTATCCTCTTGTTTTTAATATTCTAATTAACGGAGAATTTATTTCGGCTTTACTCTCTTCAGTTCCAAAAATAAAAATTCTAGCTACTGTTCTAATTCCAAGTGATAATCCTGGTAGTATAAGATAAGATATATCTCCTCTCTCATATCCCCCTGGAGGTAATAGTCCTAGTTCTAGAAAAAAAATAATAAATAAAAGAATGGCAAATAAAAAAATAGGAGTAGATAAAATTAGTTTACTAAAGAATAAAAAAAAAGATTCAAAATAGGTATTATTAAAATAAATTACTAATAAAAAAAAGAGTATTCCAAAAAAACTTCCAACCAAAATTGCAAAAAAAGATAAAACAAAAGTTGGCTCTAGTCTTTCTAGAATATGTGAATTTACACTCTCTCCAGTTAAGGTTTTACCAAAGTCCAGAAAAAAAAATGAATAAATACTATCACTAAGTACCTCAGTTGTACTTTTTATTTTTCTTAAGCTTGATATATCTTTTTCCTTTACTCCGCTATCTGTTAATAAATATAGAGAATCTTTTATTCTAAGAGATGTAAGTATAGAAGTAACTATTAATAAAATAGTAATAAAGCTTAAAAATCTAATAGATTCATCTTTAAGTTTCATTAAGTACTTTTCAGGGTGGATATGAGTTCTTCATAAGAGTTAGATAAAATAAATTTGTCTCTCTCTTCTTTTAGGTTTAGAGTCTTTGCAATTAATGCTAAAGTTTTGATATGATCTTGAAATTTATCTTTTGGGACTATTAGTAATATAAAAATATGAACTGGAAGTTTGTCTATAGCATCGAATTCTATTCCATTTTTAGAAAGGCCTATGATTACTTTAAGTTCATTAACTATTCCGATCGAGCAGTGTGGTATTGCTACTCCACTCCCAATTCCAGTTGACATAGACTTTTCTCGGTTTAATAATGATTCTATTATTTCTTCTGTATCTTTTTCATCTAATAATTTTATACTTGTTCCAAAGATAACTAACTTTCGTAGAACTTCTTCTTTTGTTTCCGCATGAAAATCATATATAATATTGTTAGGTGTTAGTAAGTCTAATAGGTGATTCATTTTGACATGCTTCTTTTTAGGATAGTAATAATACTAATATCTTGTGTAAGAATATAGATAATACTCTGAAAAATAAAAAAACTTATAGGGATCATAATCGGAGGAAAGCCCATGCTCTCTTTAATAAACAATAAACTAAATAGTCCTGTAAAAACAAGCGAAATGAATGAATAATATAGAGAAAACCCCTTATTTCTTCCTGGAGCAGCAAAAGCTAAATACCATAAACTAACTATTACAACAGTTCGTTCTTTCAAAAATTCAAGATTTTCTCCAAAATAAAGTAAACTCAATCCAAAAATTCCTAATACTAAAATAAAATCTAGTAGTACATTTTTTTGTCTAAATGATAGTGTTGCCATTAATAGAGGGGAATAGTAACCTAATTTTTCTAAAATGGAGTACCCATTTGGATTAAATGATCCATTTGGGCTTGTATTTAATTTGAAAAAGTAACCTGTGATACTATTATGATCTATAAAAAAATAGGAAGAATTTGTGCTAGTATCTAAGAGTTCTTTGTACATGTAAGACTGCCCAAATACAAAGATTGATGTTGAAATCAAGAGTGTTAAGTAAATACTGAGCGGAAAATAAGTAGATTGGAAAGGATTATTTTTATAATGAATTCCAAATAAAATTAATCCTATAATTGAGATACTATACCAATTTATAAATAGGGGGGGGGTAATTGCCCAAAAGAGCAATACTTGGTAAAAATAACCAATTGGGTAGAGGTATCCATTTTTAGTTCTATAAAAGATATAAACACCAATTGCAATTAGCATAAAAAATCCAAATAAAACTAAATTATTTGTATGCTGTATGGTGTGAGACATCACAACGCTAAAGAGTATGAAACCAGCTAAACAATCTATTATAAAGTCAGTAGAGAGTGACTTAAAGCCCTTATCTGTAAGTGTAACTTTATGAGAGGGCATTTGGGTTTCCCTTATAGTTTCTAATTCGAGTTTGAAAATCAATGTGTGAAGGACAGAATACAGAACATAGTCCACATTCCAAACAATCAGTTTTTAAAAACCTAGAAGGATCTTTATTTAATAGTACTCTAGGATTAGCATCAACTGGGCAATAGTAATCGCAATCCCCACACTCTATACAAAGGCTCTCAGAACTATTATTAGATTTTGTCTCACATAAGTAGAAATAATTATATTTATATATATTAAAGATAAAATCCTGTCCTATTTCTATTACCTCTTCTTTTTTATACAAAGAATTAACAGTCACATATTTATAGTTATAGTTAATTTGAAAAGATTTGAAGAAATCACTTAAATTGGTTCCATTCTTTATATTATAAAATATTGTTTCACCTTCTAACTTTCCTCCCTTGTTTAATATTCCAATTCCAACAATTCGGCTATGAAAAGGAATATTATAATATATACCTTGCAAAATATGATAGAGCGTTTCTGGTCCAATATATAGAATTTCTTTAAAATCTTTAGGGTTGTTTGTTGTGATATTGCAGTACTTTTTTAAAAAAAGTTTATATAAACCTTCAGGATAATTATATTCAATTTTTTTATCAGTAAGGAAATCTAAAATTTTTGTATTAGGGAAAGATTTTTCAAGATTTCTTTTAAAGGCATCTAATTCTGGCTTAAACTTTGTAAGGAGCAGTTGTTTGTAATCATAGGTACCTTCCGCTACGATCGGTGCAAATATTATATTTGTATCTTTTGAACCTTTGAATTCATCTATTAGAAATGAGAATGGTTCATTATCAAAATCAAGTGATACGATTCCGAGATGATTTAACTTTTCTTTTAGTTCTAAAAGGGAAAAATCTTTCTTTTCATATTTAGATTTAAAATTTAACTCACCATCCAACTTGAGAGAAATTTTTTTTTGATCTGGATCTAAGTATGCAATCCCATTGATAGGACATAGTATTTTTGTATCTGCATTGCTGTATAAGACTTCTCCAATTTCTACTCGTCTGGGGAATGATCCTGATGGTTTTAAGGTTTGTGTATCAAATTCAGAAAAAATCAAAAATGAAGAAGTTAGTGCAGGAGAATGTACCTGAACTTTTGTTTTTTTGATTTTTTCAAAAACTTGGGAGGGTTTTAATGAGAACAAGAATCTCTCCTAATGATTAGGAGGGGCTCTTAATCAAATATATTTCGTCTTTAATAGGGAGTTCTTTCTTGAGGTTCTTTATATATGGAAGTATCTCTCCCATTTCCTCATAGAAATCACAATCTGCTTGCATTCTTCTTGCTACAGTAAAATACTTATAGAGCTTTTCTTCTCCTGATCGTTTTGACCATTTCTTCTTATTGCATTTTACTCGAAGGATATACTTATCCTGTTCTGCTTCAAAATGTCTAACAACCACACAGTGGAGGCAATTTGCGCAATAAACTTTTTCACTCATGATATCTAGTACCGCCTAAACTTATGTCAAAATAAAACCGATAACCCTCGGGTCAAGCAATTTCAGTAAGTGTTTTATTTTCAACTTGCTCACTTCCTGAATATTTCCAAAGAGATTCTTTTATTGTATTCAATCCAACAAAAAGAAATCCAAAACCATAGACTATCATAAAACCAATGATGAACGGCTTGTTTACAAGAAATGAGATATAAACACAAAAAAAGCAATATAAACCCATGATTAGCTCTAGGATTGCATGATAATCCATTGGAATATGATACTTTTGTCTATCTATGAGTTGATCTGAATCTGATTCTATACGAAGCTTTGGAGTCCTTTTAAAGCCTGATTTGACTCCTAGAATTGCTTCTAACCAAGCCCTGGTGTTTACAATGGCAATGCCAGTACCAATCATAATCATAACTGGTAAAAATCCAAGTCGGGACTTCCACTCAGGATAGATTTCCCTTTGGGAGTATGCATAAAAAATTAGAGGACCTACAGATCCAACTGACATCAGAGTAGCAGCAATGAATAGCAATGTCATGGGAAGGTCTGTAAATTTAAAACCTGTCCAATACTCCATTAACAAAAGAGGTGCAGTTAATAGAATGTTGACTATCATTAAAGGACAAACCGAATAATTGATCAAATGGATAATTGCTTCAGACTTTATTTTCCATCCTAAAGGTGCACTCCAGATCTTAGGTAATAGTTTTACAGCAGTTTGGATAGAGCCCTTGCACCAACGGAATTGTTGCGATTTATATGCTGAAATCATTGCAGGGATTTCAGCTTTGCAAACAACATCTTTTAGATATCTAAATTTCCATCCTTTTAATTCTGCTCGATAGGATAGGTCAAAATCTTCTGTAAGGGTATCATGCTCCCATCCACCTGCATCATAAATACATTCTTTTCTCCAAACTCCTGCGGTACCATTGAAATTCATCCAGAGATGATTTGCATTTCTAGCTACCTGTTCAATCATAAAATGCCCATCAATTCCATAGCCTTGGGCTTTCGTAAGAATATTATAATCTTGGTTGATATGACCCCATCTAGCCTGTACCATTCCAATCTCTTTTGAATGAAAGTAAGGTAATGTTTTCAATAGGAAGTCTGGTTCTGGAACAAAATCTGCATCAAAAATAGCTATGAATTCACCAGCTGCGATTTCTAGGCCTTTTTCCAGAGCACCAGCCTTGTGACCTGTTCTTTCTTTACGATGGATGTGTTTTATAGAAAATCCCTTTTTTTGGTAGATGGATACAATGGAAGAAATCTTATCTACTGTTTCATCTGTAGAGTCGTCTAAAACTTGGATTTCTAATTTATCCTTGGGATATTTTAAGCTGAGAACTGACCCTAACAATCGATCCACCACATAGAACTCATTGTAGATTGGAAGTTGAACGGTGACGTGTGGAAGATTCTTTGTTTTTTCATTGTAATAGAGACTAGAATCTGAAACACAATACTGTGTATTTTTTCTATAGAGGTAAACCATTAATAATGAGTGCAATCCAAACAAAAAGAGAAGCAGGATATCTGTGGAATAGATGAAAACAAAAAGTCCTATAATAATTGGTAACATATTTCCAGATTTTTTTACGTGGAATTTGGGTCAATCTAAGAATAAATCATCTTTCAATTTTAAGTAAAAATCGAGAACTTCTGGATTGTGGAGGGATTCTTTATTTTGGATCTTTTTTCCCTCTAGTAGATTTTTAACTATAAGTTCTACTTTCTTCATATTTCTAGTATAGGGAATGTCATAAACTTGAAATATTTTATAAGGAACATGACGTGGGGATGCTTGTTTTTTTAAAGTGTTACAAATCATATTTTCCAGCTCAGGGAGTAAGGTTTTTTCTTCCTCTAATTTTACGAAAAGTATTACCTTCTCATCTCCATTGGAGTTTATTCCTACAGCAAGGGAATCTACTATTGTATCAATTTTTTCTACTATCCTATAGATATCAGCTGTGCCAATTCTCACTCCACCTGGATTCAGAGTGGCATCTGATCTTCCAAGTAAGATAAATCCGCCGGATGATTTCTGTACTCCGTAATCTCCATGTCGCCATATATTGTTATATTTACTAAAGTATGCATTGTGATACTTTTTTCCATCAGGATCATTTCCAAAATATAAGGGCATGGAAGGAAATGGATTTTTACATACTAACTCTCCCTCTTCTTCTATTACCATAGAACCATTCTCATTCCAAATTTCAACATCCATTCCGAGACCCGGTCCCTGTATCTCACTTCTTCTCACCGGTTCAAATGGATTCCCCAAAACAAAGCAACCATTTAAATCGGTCCCTCCTGAAATAGAGGATAATTGAACACTTGGAGATATAGATTCATAGACAAAGTCAAATTGTTCGGGGAGTAGGGGAGATCCAGTAGAAAGAATTGTTTTCAATGATTTGAGGGAATATTTTGAGATTGGTTTGAAATTAGATTTTTCTAATGCAGAGAGATATCCAGCCGAAGTGCCAAAAATATTTATATTGTGTTCATCTACTAGTTTCCAGAGAGTTTCAGCATTGGGATAAAATGGATTTCCTTCATATAAAAGTAGTGAGGATCCAACATACAAAGAAGAAACCATCCAATTCCACATCATCCACCCACAAGTTGTAAAATAAAAAAGGTGATCATTTTTATTGAGATTTACATGGAGTAAATGTTCTTTAATATGATTTAGTAGTACACCTGAGCCTTGGACCATACATTTAGGAAGACCAGTAGTACCAGAGGAATACATTATATATACAGGATTTGAAAAAGAAAACTTTTCAAATGGGACTGAATCTTCAGACTCACTTAATAATTCTGAAAAATGTAAAAAATTTTTATACTTGGAAAGATTTGGAATGTCATCACCAAAAGGGACAACAATTGTAGATTGTAATGTTGGGAGTTGTTTGGTCAGCTCATAAAAATCATCTAATTTTGGAATTTCTTTACCTTTATAATAGTATGAATCTGATATTAGAAGCAGTTTTGGATTAATTTGGCTAAATCGATCAAAGATTGCTGAAGTACCAAAGTCAGGAGAAGAACTAGAAAAAACAGCTCCTAAAGACGTGGCAGCTAACATAAAAAAGATAGTTTCTGGAATATTTGGAGTACAGGCTGTTACTGTATCACCTCTTTTTACCCCAATTTTTCTGAGATACTTTTTAATTTTTAAAGTTTTAGATATAAATTCCCTGTTTGTAGTATATTTACATCTTCCATCTTCTTTACAGGAAATAATACAATATAAATCTAATTGACTTTCAGGAAGATTTAATCTTTGATTTATAATATTTTCTGCAAAGTTAATTGAGAGATTGGGAAACCAAGAGGTATTTTCAAATACTGAATTCTCAGTTAATGTTGGGGTATCACTTCCATCAAAAATAAAATTTGCATACTTTAAAAATTCTCTCCAAAAAAGATCAGAATTTTTCACTGTCCATGAATGAAAACTTTTATAGTCATTAAAATCTTTTTTGGTATGATTGGAAACAATGGTTTCCAAGAATATATGAAGATGAGAGGAATTAGGTTCTTTGGGAGTCCATAGTATTGGATTCATGTTAGCATTAGGCATTGTTTGGTAATTTCTTCAAGTCAAAAAAGGTTAGGTTCAAATGAAATATCTGGATAGATTTATAGGATTCTTATTAATTTTTAACTTACTCGTGGGTTGCTCTCCAGCAGATTTGAGATCACCTGAAATTAAAAAAAGGTCATTTACTGCTGCGGACAAGCAATCTTTAATTTCGACATTAAACTCATTTTTATCTAAGGGTTCTAGACCACAGGACTGGAAGGATAAAACAAAGTGGAAGATCATTCTCACAGATACATGGAGTTCTTCATTGCTCAGAAGGTTTACAATCTTAACATCTAATACACAAAAGATGCAATTAGAAATAGAGAAAAATGGCAACCTAAAACTTGAGATTTTGAGTGGTGACAACATCCACAAAGTATACCGAATAGAGGGCAACGAAGTCTTCTATGGAAATGGGAAAACCCCTGTTAAAGACAGCACAGCAAAATTGTATATAGAATCATTGGCAATGTATGTAAAATTGCCAACGATCATTTCAGACTTTCCCATCCTCCTTTCTTCAGAGGAAAAATCACTTTTCTCAGTATTTGCAACAAATGGAACCTTGGAGCCTAATTCTGAAGAAAACCAGTATGTCTATGTTTTTAACAAAGAACAAAAAGAACTAGAACACATTCAATTTACATATAGGGAAGTGTACAAATCATACAAAGGTATTTTAAAATATTCTGAAACCAAAGAGAAGGGTGGTTTTAAATATTCCAATAAAATCCAAATTAAGGAAACGCCAGAAGATCCTGGATCTGTTCATGAAATCAATATTTTAGATTTTTTTATCGGAGAATAAATTTTTTTCAGCCATTGGGCATATTTTTGGGAACTATTGGTAAGGATGGCTTTTAGGATGGAACAAAATACCTATGTTCATCTCAAATGCCAAAAGGTTCAAGCCCAGTGGAGGGGATAAATCAATGTATTTAAAAATCATGAATTTTGTTTTGCCTTTAAGATGTTCTTTCTGCAATGGAAGTGATATTCTAAGTGCTAAAGTTTCAGTATGTAAAAAATGTTATGCCTCTCAAAGGGAAAAAATAAACTTGAGGTGTCAAGTTTGTAAATCTTTATTTAGCGGTGGTATTTGTGAATTTTGTACTTCTCGAAATGTTTTTTTTGAGAGGATGGAATATATTTATATCAAAGAACATTTCCAAAGTGAGTTGATAAATAGAATGAAGTTTCAAGATGAACCGTTTTTAGGAAACTATTTCAGGATTGGATTTAAGAAAAAATGGAAAAAATTTCACTTTCCCAATTTTTCATTCATCACCTTTATTCCATCAAACCAAAGTACAATGAAGAAGAGACCCATTCATCCTTTGAGCCAACTCTTGCCTTTGGTATCGCAGCTATCAGGATCTGTGGTCTTAAAATCTTTATCTAAAGTATCCAAACAAAAACAAGGAGATCAGTCCTATAGGCAAAGATTTATTCATGCAAGGTACTCTATGGAAATTTTAAAAGAATCAAAAAATACTCTCTCAGGTAATGTGTTGTTGGTAGATGATATATTTACAACTGGAGCAACAATGAATGAGGCATCACGGATTTTGCTAGAAAATGGAGCTGAAAAAGTTTATTTACTCACCTTGTTGCGTGGTGATTAATAGTATAGGAGTTTGGTTTGAAACTAATTATATATATAATAAAAAATTTTAAAAAAGTATCGTACATATTTTTATTCTCAAATAATCTTTTTAGTCAGTCTATATTTTTTGATGATTCAAGGAATTATTTTTCTCCAAACTCGGATGGATTGAATGATACGATGATTTTTAATATTACTTACCCTTCAAAGAAAAAGGTAATTGATTGGATTTTGACGGTATATGATGAGACAGGGAAAAATATTAAATCTTATCAAGCTTACCACGGACAAAGAAAGTCTAAAAGTTTACTTAATTTAATTTTTAAAGATAGGCAAGAGCCATTTGAACTATATTTACCGAATAAAATAGAATGGTTAGGGACAGATAAAAAAGGTAAACTTTTACAAGATGGAAGATACTCTGTTAGGATGAAATATTTTTATGAGGATACTGATAGTTTTGAGACAATAGATAAATATTTTTATTTGGACTCTAAAAAAGCGATTGGTAAGTCTGTGTCAGACAAAAGAATATTTTCTCCAAATAATGATAAGGTAAATGATACAGTAGTTATCAATCACTATTTTGAAGGGGATTCAACAGATAGATGGAAAGGATTAATAACAAATTCACAAAATCAAATAATTCGATCTTATATATGGGATACCCTTCGATTGCCAAAGCAAATTTTATGGGATGGTAAGGATGATAGAGGAATTCTTCAGGAGGAAGGGTTGTATAAGTATATACTTCAATCTGAAGATTTTTCTGGGAATAAATACTATGATGAACTCTCTTTCCTACAGCTTTCCAACAGTGACATGCCTGATATTTATCCAGATCTTGAAGAGTTTTCTCCTAACCAAGATGGTATAAAGGATACAATAATTTTTAAATTATTTCCTGGGATGGAAAAAAAAATTGAGGAATGGAAAATAAATATAGTAAATCTTCAAAAGCCAGAGAAGTATAAGTGGCAATATGAATCCTCAGCTCCCATTCCAACATCTATTTTATGGGATGGTCAAAATCAAAATAAGAATAAAGAGTATTTACCTGATGGTGATTATTCAGTGACCTTAGAAATAAATCCAAATTCATCTAAAAAGCAAGAGTCCAACAGTAAAAAATTTAGTATCAATTCAAAAAAACCTTATATTAAGTTCAAGATAAAAGGGGATCATTTCACACCAGATGGTGATGGAGATGAAGACATACTAGAAATTTTTCCTGAGGTAAAAAACTTAAGTTTTAAAACATGGAAGGTCTCTATAGTTGAAAATTATCTTTTAGAAAATGGACAAGAAAAAAAGAGAACTTTAAAGAGATGGTCAGGATTTTATGACCTACCTAATAAATTTATTTGGGATGGTATTTCAGATGATGGTATATTAACTACCTCTCTTTCCAATTTTTCAATTTATTTTTCATTTAGAAATGAGTTAAATGAATCTAAAATTTATGAAGTGAAAAATTTTAACACAGGAATTCTAATAAGTCAAATTACCAAGCAGGATTTTAAAATAAATATTCCAGAACATGTACTCAGAGTCATGGGTGATACGGCAATATCAAATTTAAAATCAATCATTCCTTACTCTTTTTCAAACTATCATTTTCAAATCCAATCACACTCAAAAGTTTATGGAGATAACAAGAGGAATAAAATAAAAACAGAAAGTAGATCTAAAGAAATAAATGATAAATTATTTTATAAAAATAAAACTAAAGAAATAGTAAATTTCCAAGGATGTGGAGAAATCTATCCAATTTTTATAGAAGATGATCAATATAAACAAGAGAAAAATGATAGAATAGAAATATTAATTTCAAAAAATGCAAGAATAGAGTGTTATAAAGGGTATTAAAATTTATGAAAAAGAGTAATGAAAAAAGAATAGGTGAAAAAATTAGGTTACTCAGTTTATTTTCAAATAAAGAAAAACTTAAATTATCAGAATTAAAAGAAATAATAGGTATGGATATGGAAAGTATCCAAAATGAACTATTAGAATGTACTACAATTGGTTATTATCCTTACAGTCCTCTAGAGTTAATTGATGTTGAAATTAGAAATGAAAATATAGAGGTACATATTCCTATTAGTGTTAAAAAAGCATTAAATCTTAATATACAGGAGTGGCTAAAATTAAGAGATATTATTTTAAACGAGAAACAGAATAATCCTACCAATCGATCAAAAGAGTTAGATTCTATTCTAAAAAAAATTGAGAAAATCATTCCATCTTCACATTACCAAGACTTTTTTACCTTAAAAGAAAAATTATCTGATGCAATGGTAGAAAATTATATTATAAATTTCTCTTATCAAAAAAGAGGGAAAAAACTAGAGGAGAGGACTGTACTACCATTATTCATATTTGAAGAAACTGGTCATTATTTAGCTGGATATTGTACGGTATCAAAGTCATTGAGAACTTTTCGATTAGATAGAATTGTTAATCTAAAAGTTACTGATAAGAGATTTGAATATTCACAGGATGAAGATGAAAAGAAAAAGTTTATAGAAAAGTTTAAAGAGTTTAAAAATCAAAGCGCATCTAGTTCAGAGATTGCTTCCATAATTATTCATAGGTCAGCCTTTTTTAATTTATCCAGGTTGATTGTACTACAGAAAGTAGTAAGAGGTTTAGATAAATTTTCTGATTATTTTTATGCTGATACTCCTATCATTGAAGAGGTATGGTTTATGGAAATAATTAAAAGCTTTGGTAAGTCAGTGTTAATAGATAAGCCTTCGGTTCTAAAAGAAAAGATTCTTTATGATTTAGATTCAATTAAAGTGCCAGACTATAAAACTTGATATCTCCCGCTAAAATAAATCTCGGGCTAAATATACTCCATAAAAGAAGGGATGGGTACCACGAATTAAAATCAATTTTTTTAATTCTAAATTGGGGTGATGAAATACTTTTTGAAGAAATAGAAGGATTCAAACTTAGTTCTGAAGTAGACTCGTCAATCCCACAATTAAAAGAATTCATCTCTGTATCTGAGAAAGGGGATCTTTCTAAAAATATCTTGTTTAAAGTACACCAAGCATCCTTGAATAGAAACACATCAAGAAAAGGAGTTTCTATAAAGTTAAAAAAAAATATACCCACTGGAGGTGGATTAGGGGGAGGCAGTTCAAATGCAGCACAGGCTCTAAAATTTTTTTTCCCAGAAGAGCGAGTTCCCTATTCAAATGAATTATTAGAGTTTGCTTCAAAAATTGGGGCGGATGTGCCATTTTTTTTAAATGGCAAAAACTCATTGGTTGGGGGAATTGGAGAAAAATTAGAGCCATTCACATTGCCTTCAGCGTACGGCACTTTGGTTATCCCTCCATTTTCCATTGAAACTAAACAAGCCTTCTTAAGTTTAAAAAAACCTTTACAAGAAACCCCAGGTTCAAATGAATGGAAATACCTGTCGGAGTCAATTTTATTGCCCTTGCAAAATGGGGAATGGAAAAGTCTACGCAGTCTGATTGTAAACGACTTTGAGCCGTTTGCTTTTTCTTTATTTCCTGAATTAGAGTCACTCAAAATGAGTATGTACGATTCTGGTCTGGAATTTGTATCTATGTCTGGTACGGGGTCATGTTTCTATGGGCTATGTTCCATAGAGAGTAAGATAACGGAAAGCATTCAGATATTAAAAAAAAGCTATGGAGCATACAAGTTCGTTCCTTTCAAACTTTAACGATGGCCTGTCGCCAAGTGGTAAGGCAGCGGTTTTTGGTACCGCCATTTCCTAGGTTCGAATCCTAGCAGGCCAGCCAAATTATTTTGTAATGAAATTATCAAAAAATGAGTACTAATTCTAAAGTCTGTGCCCTAGTTCTTGCTGCTGGTAAAGGCACACGAATGAAATCAGAAAATCCTAAAGTTGCTACCCTTCTCAGTGGAAAGCCCCTTATTTCCTATGTAATTGAATCCCTAATCTCCATTGGAGTGGAGGAGATTGTTGTAGTTGTTGGATTTAAGAAGGAAGTTGTCATTGAATTATTGAAAGCTTATCCAAATATAAGATTTGTGGAACAAAAAGAGCAACTAGGCACTGGTCATGCTGTTCTTACCGCAGAATCTCTCTTGGGTGAATTTTCCGGAGATATCTTAGTTTGTTGTGGGGATGTACCTCTTATCTCATCTAAAAGCTTTTCTAAAATCCTCCAAGAACATAAAAAGAATAATAATTCTGTTACAGTCTTATCAGCCCAAGTAGAGAAGCCAAAAGGCTACGGACGAATGATCCGTAATTCTAAAAATCAGCTTCAATTTATAGTAGAAGAGAAAGATGCAACGGATGAAGAGCGAAAAGTTACTGAAATCAATACCGGCACATATATCTTTAACTCTCCTTCTGTATTTACTAATTTAAAATCTATTAATAGCAACAATGCTCAAAACGAATACTATCTCCCCGATTTGGTAAAAATCTATAATTCACAAAATCATAGAACAGATGCAATTATTCTTGAAAATGCATTAGAGGGAACAGGTGTAAATTCTCCAGAAGACTTAGAATATCTAGAATTATTGATCTCTCAAGGAAAGTTACTAGTATGATACCCAATATGATTGTTTTTTCAGGAAATGCAAATATACCATTAGCAAAAGAGATTTCTTCTCTTCTTAGCTTACCGATGGGGAAGTCTAATGTAAAACAATTTTCTGATGGAGAAAGTTGGGTAAAAATAGAAGAAAATGTTAGGGGTAGGGATATCTTTGTAGTACAATCTATATCATATCCTTCTAATGATAATCTCATGGAGCTTTTGTTAATGATAGATGCACTTCGAAGGGCTTCTGCCAGAAGAATTACGGCTGTCATACCTTATTATGGATACGGTCGACAGGATCGAAAAGTAGAACCCAGAGTACCAATCAGTGCACGATTGGTTGCAGATTTAATACAAGCCCCAGGCCCAAACCGAGTTTTAACTATGGATTTACATGCAGATCAAATCCAAGGATTTTTTCACATACCTGTAGATCACTTGTTCTTTTCTGCGGTGCTGTATGAATATATCAAAAATAAGGAAATTTCTGATCTTGTAGTAGTTTCACCCGATTCAGGGGGTGCAGAAAGGGCAAGATTTTTAGGGAAAAAATTAAATGCGAATCTAGCAATTATTGACAAGAGACGTCCTCAAGCAAATGAATCAATAGTGATGAATATTATTGGGGATGTTAGAGATAAAAATTGCCTCTTATTGGATGATATGATTGATACAGCCGGAACTATCTGTAAAGGTGCTAAGGCACTACTAGAGAATGGAGCAAAAAGTGTTATTTGTTGTGCTACTCATGGTGTTCTATCTGGTGATGCAGTGAATAACCTAAACTCAACTGATTTCACAGAAATTGTTCTATCCAATACTATCCAAATCCCAGAATCAAAAAATATCAATAAACTAAAAACACTCTCAGTAGCCCCTATTTTTGCTGAGGCAATTCAGAGAATTCATAATGAAGAATCAATCAGTTCGCTGTTTATATAAATCTAAAAGGACAACACAATGAGTATCTTAAAATTAAAAATCGACAAGAGAACCGAAACAGGAAAAAATGAAAACAATCGCTTGAGGTCATCAGGTAAGATTCCTGTTAATATTATCTCCAATGGGAAATCTATTTCTGGATCTGTAGATGCAGCTGAGTTGAACAGAGTTCTTGATTCTGGAATTCGACCTGCTTCCCTAATAACCATTGAAATGGAAGGAGAGCCTTCTAACTCCCAGGTTTTTGTAAAGGAAATCCAAAGATTTCCTGCAACAAATGAAGTTAGGCATATTGATTTTTATAGGGTAACTCCTGGAAGAAAAATCAAAGCTAAGGTGGGCATTCAGACTACAGGCCTAGCCAAAGGTTCAAAATCTGGGGGTCAATTCGTTCACTTGATCCACGAAATAAAGGTTAAATCTGTACCTGAGGATCTAAAAGATCTACTCATATTGGATGTTAGTAACTTAGAAATAGGCCAGAGTATAAAAGTAAGTGAGCTCCCCGTTCCCAAGAGTTGGGACATTCTCATCAATGGTGACCCCATTGTTACCTCTGTGAACAAAACAAAGGCTATCCTAGCAGCAGAAAGAAGCGAGAAACTATCGGAAAAAGATAAGGGTAAAGGAAAGGCTCCTGCTAAGGCTGCCCCAAAAGCACCTGCACCAGCAGCTAAGAAAAAGTAAGCTTTAGTAGATGAAGCTCATAGTAGGTCTAGGAAATCCTGGTGATAAATTTAATAATAACCGGGCAAACATTGGTTTTAAGATTCTCGATGTGATGGCTAACAACATCAACATTGAGATTAAAACTAAGAAAAAGAAGTCTTTGATCGGTAGGGGAGAATTTGATGGAGATGAAGTTGTTCTGCTCAAACCTCAAACCTTTAGTGAGCTTTCAGGAGAATCAGTTTTATACATTGCATCTTTTTTAAAAATAAAGGTTCATGACATTGTAGTCATCCATGAAGATATGGATTTAAATTTGGGGCAAATTGTAGTTGAGAAAGGTGGTGATACAAACAATCACATAGGTGTTAAGTCTGTGATTGGTTCTCTGCGTAGTAATCATTTTATAAGAATTCGGATTGGTGTAAAAAATGGATCCTTAAAATCTAAAACCCGTGAACAGTATCTAAAAGAAGATTTCCTACCCCTAGAAAATTTAAAACTTATCGAAATTATAAATGATGCAGAAGCAGCAATTCGCTCTATAAGCATGGGAGATATTGATGAGGTTATTGAAAAGTACAAACTTTAAATACTCATATTTATAGAAATCATTAGGAAGATTTACAATTAATTTGTTTTTATGTAGCCTTCTTTAGAACCAATCAAAATCCTATCCTTAAACGGGAGCTAAATTTATGAACAAAAACGTTAGAAACATAATCCTTTTTTTACTCATTGGTTTGATGATCCTAGTTTTCAGCTGGTACCGTCCTGAAAAACCTGAAGCTAAAGTAGTAGAAATTTCCTATTCAGATTTTTTAAATATGCTGGAGCCTATTGAGGGAAAGAAACCCATAGGAAAAATCCATACCTCAGATGGAAAAATTAAAAAACAAATCACTGTAGAAAAAGATATTATAGAGGGATGGTATATAGCAGAAGATTCTGAAGACAAGAAGCCCCGTCCATTCAAAACTATGATAGCCCCTTTAAACAATGAAGTTCTAACAAAACTTAGAAAAACAAATGTATCATTTCAGGCAAAAACTACAGAAGAAAACAAATTAGTAAATGCTCTCACTGCTATTATACCGTGGATTTTAGCAATTGGTATCATAACATTTATTATGATGAGACAGTTTCAGTCTGCAGGAAACAAAGCATTCAGTTTTGGGAAAAGTAGGGCTAAGCTTAATGTAGACTCCAAAATTAAAATTACATTCAACGATGTAGCAGGGTGTGATGAAGCAAAGCAAGAGTTACAAGAAGTCATTGATTTTTTAAAAGATCCAAAAAAATTCCAAGCAATAGGCGCAAGAATTCCAAAGGGAGTTCTTCTTGTTGGTCCTCCCGGGACCGGGAAAACCCTTTTAGCAAAAGCTGTTGCTGGAGAAGCAGGAGTACCTTTTTTAAGCATTTCAGGCTCTGATTTTGTGGAGATGTTTGTCGGGGTAGGGGCATCAAGAGTTAGAGATTTATTTGAACAGGGCAAACGAAGCAATCCATGTATTATATTTATTGATGAGATAGACGCTGTAGGTAGATTGAGAGGGGCTGGTTTAGGAGGAGGGCATGATGAACGTGAACAAACCCTAAATCAGATGTTGGTAGAAATGGATGGATTTGAACCGAATGAGGGTGTCATCGTCATAGCTGCTACCAATAGAGCAGACGTCTTAGATCCTGCTCTATTGAGACCAGGAAGATTTGATCGACAAGTTGTAGTAGACCTTCCTGATGTTAAAGGTAGAGAAGAAATCTTACAGGTTCATTCCAAAAAAGTTCCTCTCACTCCAGACATATCTTTGAATTCAATCGCCAGAGGTACTCCGGGTTTTACAGGAGCAGACTTAGCTAATTTAATCAATGAAGCAGCACTTCTCTCTGCAAGGAAAAATAAGAAACGAGTTACCCAAGAAGAATTAGAAGAAGCTAGAGATAAAGTAATGATGGGACCTGAGCGAAAATCTTTTTTTATAACAGTTAAAGAAAAAGAAATCATTGCATTTCATGAAGCTGGGCATGCAATACTAGCAGCACTTCTTCCATATACAGAGCCTGTTCATAAAGTTACAATCATTCCAAGAGGCAGAGCTTTGGGATTAACACAATCTCTTCCAGCAGAAGAGAAACATATTCATACTAAAAATTATTGGTTAGATCAGATTGTAATGTCTATGGGAGGTTTTATTGCTGAGGAATTGAAGTTTGGTAATACTTCTACTGGATCTAGCAACGATATCCAACACGCCACTAATATTGCTAAGAAAATGGTTTGTGAATGGGGGATGTCTCCCAAATTAGGAACGGTGAATTACAATGGATCAAATGAAAATGTATTTCTAGCGAGAGATATGGGTCATTCAACTAAGTTTTACAGTGAGCAATATGCAGCAATGATAGATGAAGAAGTTAGAACTATCATTCAGACAAGTTTAGATAAAGGCAGGGAAATGGTGAGGACAAATTCTAAGAAATTAGATGCGATCGCAAAGTCATTGTTATCACAAGAAACTATTACTGCACTGGAATTGAAGCAAATTATGGATTCTGTTCCGTCAGATCCGCCAGAAAAAGCATCAGTAAAATCTAAAAAACCAAATACTCTAAAACCTGCTTTGAGTGCCTAAGTAAAATGAGTAAGCCTTCTTTTTTTGCATTGTTTGTAAAAGATTTACCTGGAACATTAGGAGTTCATTTAGAACATACTAATAGTTTGCGTAGTACGTTGGGTAACAAATCTCTTTCTGTTTCTACTAAAGAAATTATTAATGCGCAAATAGATGAATTAGGAGGCTTATTTAAATCTATTGAAGATAGCCACAAGAAATTTGTGGCTTCAATGGTTGGTCATTCTATGCAATCAGAAATTGAAAAACAGGTTTATGAGTTATTTCCTGATTCTACTCCGAATTCTTCTAAGATTGCATTTATAAGAATGAAGATTATCTATGAATGGGTGTCATCTTTTTGGAAAATAGCAGATAGTTCTTGGAATTTAATTTTCTCAAATGTAAAGATATTTTCAACCTACACTGAAACATCTTCCATTTATGAGAATATATACTCAACTATTTTGAGAGATATTTTTGAGCTAAATATAGATACAAGAGCACTACTTTCAAGGATAGAAAAAACGTATGGTTGCAAAATTGTAGGTACTTCAACATCAGATAAATCTATCCTCATGAGTAATATTATTTTTGAAGAAGAAAAAAACTATGAGTATGCTTCTCTTTTTCCAAATAATGAGGAAGCATTGATGTCTTCAAGACCTCTTCATATGTCTCTGAAAGAATCTAATACAGATGATGAATATTTTTATACAATAGTAAGAGGAACCAAAGAATGGAATAGAAATGATTCCTATATTTTGTATGTTAAAGTAAAAGACTTAAAGGAAGAAGAACAAAAGTTTTATAGTTCAAGTTTTGTGGTTCTAAATCCGTCTGAGAATAGCAACATTAATTTAGCAGCTGCACTTGTTAGGAAAAATTCTGGATACTCAGCAGCATCAAAATATAACAAAATGGTTTCTACCCTAATTGAATTTGCAATGTCTAATTTAGCAACTAAAGATTTTTCAGATTTAAATGAAGATACAAATATATTCCTGTATCATATAGGGCCAATTGTATTATGGAATATTATCCAAGAAGATATGATTAGGAGAGATTTTGGATATTGTTATTATGTAGATAGTCGTAATTCTTTAAATAAATATCTCCCTGAATTTATTATAAAAAAACATATTATTGATTATTGGACCGACAAGTTTTTTGAGATAAAATCAACTCAAATTGATTCCTATATTAATTATTCAAAAAGTATTTCTATGATCAAAGATTCATATAAGGTCTTATTTGACCAGGCTGCCGCTACAAGAAAGAGGGGGGTTGGAGATAATATGTCTTTAGAAAGTTATTTAACTGAAAATACAGGAAAATTTTTTGGTTATAGAAGAGCCCAAGTGTACAGAAGATTTCTAAATGATTGTATTTGGGGCTATCTTCCCGAAGCCAATAGCACAGAATATTTAAATAAATTTAGTAAAAAGTAATTAATTTACTTTGGTACTTGAGATAGATTTAAATTCACACCTACTTAAATATTTTTCATTTTCTTCCTTTAGGGAAGGACAAGAAGATGCGATTAATGCCATTTTAGGAAAAAAAGATTGCTTATGTGTTTTGCCAACTGGAGCAGGAAAATCTTTAATATACCAATTTATAGCTACTACAATAAATGATGGAATAGTATTAGTGATATCTCCACTTGTATCACTAATGAAAGATCAAGTAGACACATTAAACAAATTTGGTATACCAGCTGTATTCTGTAATTCTAGTCAGAATGAAGTAGAGCAGCTTCAATCTCTAAGTAAAGCAGTACAAGGAAAAGTCAAATTATTATATGTATCACCAGAAAGAGTCCTCTCTCCTTACTTTTTAAGTATGGCTTCTAAGATGCATATTAAATTACTTGCAATTGATGAGGCACATTGTATTTCCCAGTGGGGACATGATTTTAGAGTCGAATATTCAAAGTTATATAAAATAAGAGAACAACTTAAAAATCAAAAATTTCCAATAGTAGCATTAACAGCAACAGCAACATCTAAAGTAAAATCTGATATCATTGACTCTTTATTATTAGTAAAACCAAAAATTATTTCAAATACATTTCTAAGGAATAATCTTTATTTTTCAGTCGAATATTTTGAAACAGATACATATAAAAATAATAGACTACTCGAAATAGTAAATCAAGAAGAAAAGGGTAGGATTATCGTCTACTGTTCTACAAGAAAAAAAGTAGATGATGTTTATGAATTTTTAAATTCAAATGGGTACAAAGTTGCCAAGTATCATGCAGGTCAAAAAGATACTACAAGAAGTAAGACGCATAATTCTTATTCAATGGGTAAAGTTAAAATATTAATAGCAACGAATGCATTTGGAATGGGTATAGATAATTCAGATGTCAGATATGTGATACATTATCAGGTTCCTTCTTCTATAGAATCTTATTATCAAGAAGCTGGTAGAGCTGGTAGAGATGGCCAAATATCTAGGTGTATACTTTTTTATAAAAATTCAGATTTTAATATAAGAAGGTATTTATCTTCAAAATCTAAAGATAAAGAAGATAAGTCTGTCTTACTAGAAGAAATTAAAAATTATTGTTTGAATACGAAATGTCGTCAAGTATATATTTGCGGATATTTTGGAGAGAGCATTAACCCATGTAAAGTCTGTGATAATTGTAAGTCTGAGAATGAAGGACTTTATAATACTCTAGAGAGAGAAAGTAAAAAAAGACAACTACAGGAAGAAAAATCAAAATATAATTTTTCAGAGAATGATTTAATTATTCTCACTGACATTTTAAAAGAGAATCCTGGAAAATATGGTAAAAAAATTATCATAGGTATTTTAAGAGGGAGTAAATCATCTGATATCTTGAGAAGAAAATTACACCTAAATAAAAATTTTAATATTCTATCAAAAATTCCAGAGTTAGCTTTACAAAAAAAAATTGAAGGTATGATAGAATCTGATGAAATAAGAATTACCAAAGGAAAATATACTAAATTATATTTAAAAGCCTATCCTCCTATACCCAAAATAAGATCTACCGACAAAAGAAAAGAGAGTGGTTCTTCATTATTCAAAGAATTAAAAAATTATCGAGATAAGGAAGCAAGGAAACTAAAATGGAAAAAGTTTATGGTATTACAAAATTCTGTTTTATTAAGAATTGCTACTTTAAAACCTATAAATGATAAAGAATTATTATTGATTAAGGGTATAGGATTAGAAAAAGTAAAGAAATTTGGTAATCAAATTCTAAATATTATAAATAAAAATGAAAAAATCTGAAGATTCAAATAATTGGAAAAATAAGTTTTTTAACTTTTTTAATATCTCTAAATATAAAGATGTTCCTAGCTTTATTGATTATCTAGATAAGGGATTAGATAAAGAATTTATTAGAGATAAATTTTCTTCACTTCCTCCAATTCCAATAGAATATCTCCCAGTTGATATGGGACTCAGAAAGTCAAGCATAGTACGAAATATATATGAGAATATATTTCCTGTAACACATGTATTTAGAGTTACATATAAGTACAAAGGTGAGTATTTAGATGAATTTATGCCAATCTCAAATGATGATTATATTGGTAGAGGGTCATACAAATTTGTATATCGTTTACCATGGAATCAAGTATTGAAAATAGGAAAGTCAAAGTTTCCATCTGATCCATTATTTGGATCATTATTTAAAAAAGTTTCAAAAGATTTAGAGTCATATCTTAAGCCTGAGGAATTTCAACTATTTGAGTATTATTACTCTAAAAATAAAAATAGTACATATCGTGATAAGCTTATATTTAATTTTAGAAGATTGGGCTTAGAGAGATTGCATTTTTGGAAGATTAAGACTTTATTACCTGATCTTGTTTTGCCCACTAGACATTTTATGGGAGTACGGTATAGAAAAGGTTTTTTCGACTTTCCAATTCACCATCTTATGCCCTGTGACAATCAAACTTTGATACCCGGGAAACATTTAAAAGAGTTTGTACTATTAAAAGAAAGACTTAAGCAAAATATTTTCCAAGATATGATTTCCCCAACATGGAAATTGGATTTTAATCATGAAAAGTACGGAGAAGTTTCTCGTCAAAAGCTCAAAAAAATTGCATTTAATTTTCATCGTGTTATCGAGGCAACAAAATACTTATCAGAAAAAGAAAATCTTATATTAGATTTACATTCAGAAAATATTATAATAATGCTTCCTGAATATGAACTGAAAATATTTGACTTTCATTTATTTGATAATTATTTATATGATTTAGGCAATAAAGAAAAAGCACCTCTAGACGAACATATTGATACTATAAATGAATTTATAAATTCTTTCCAGTTAAGTAAAAAAGAAATTTTAGATTATGAACAGTAGTAACCTAAGTCAGACATTATCTCCTTCTAAAAATAACAACTACAGAAACTAATATTAAGTAAATCCAAGAGAGTAAATCTCCATATTTTATATAAAAAGTAGGTTCTGAATTAATTATATCAATTTGAGCTACAGATACATCACTCTGTTCTTGAGGAGAAAATTTATTATTTAAAATTCTACCTAAATGATCTACAAATGCAGATGTTCCAGAATTAGTAGATCTTACCATCCATCGTCTATATTCGATAGATCTAATCCTCGCAAGTTCAAGATGCTGAAAGCTTTCCACAGATGGGCCATACCATTTATCATTTGTGATATTTACAATAAAATCTGGATTCCCACTTTCTCCAAACTTTCTTACAAATTCAGGTATAATCACTTCATAACAGATCAATGGTAAAAATTTTCCAGATTCATGTAATTCAATTTTATAGTCTTTGTAATAGTCCTGAATGGATACGAGATTCATAAAACTAGAATCTATTAATCTGAGATGTGTTTTATTTAGTTTTGGAGTTTCGGACAATTTATCGTAGTATGTTATTAAGTTTAATTTAGTTCCTCTTAGAAAATGTCCTACTTGCGGCAGTAAATCATATAATATTGGAAACATTTCACCAAATGGAATATACTCTCCAAAACCTAAAAGGTATACTTTTTTATAATCTTCTCTCCTTTCACCATTTGGATCATAAAGTGAAGAGCTATTATAAAATCTTTGATTATTCCTACTAATTTCATCATTAACAAAAGTTGCATCTAATTCGTTAAAAAAAATATTTGCTTTGAATCTATTTGCTAAAAGATAGATAAGTATTTCAAATTTTTCATTATAAGATCTCTGAAATATGGAAGTAGCTTGAGTTTTATGAGCTGAATAAAAAGGAACACCTGATTCAGGTAGTACTATTAGGTCAGGAGCTAATCCTTCTCCTCCTTTAATAGCTAATTCTTCAATATGTATCATCAATTCATCTAATACTTTATTAACACTACGACCATCTCTAAATTCAAGTGGTGCATTGGGTTGAATCATTATAACTTTTTTATGGCTCGTTACTGGATATGTTTCCCATTTTTTAAACAAATAATAACCAATAGAATAGCTCACTACTATAACCAAGAATGCAGGTAAACTAAAATGAATTAATTTTATATAATATTTCTTGGAGAGTATCAATCTATAATTTTTAATGACAATGAAAAGTGCATAAGAACAAAATAGTGCAACTCCACTCAAACCATAAATTCCAATATATTCAATTGTTTGAGAAAGATAGAGATCTCCCGCTATTAAATTTCCTATGAAATATGGAAATATTTGAAAAGTAAAGAATTCTGAAAATATAATTCCAAAGGCTGCTAATATTGGGGCATATACTTTGCTAAACTTTTTTAAGAATGAAAAAAGTACTAAAAAAACACCAAATCTTAAATTTGTAATGAATGAATATAATATAAAAAGAATAAATGCAATAGGAACAGGAAACCCACCAAATACTACAAAAAGATAGTTCATCCAAAAGTAGGAAATGATGGTAACGAATGATCCTGAAATTGTACCATGAATAAATAATTGTTTATAATTATTCCTATATTTACTTCCCAGTAAAAATAATCCAAAAGGTGCAATCCAAGTTAAAATAGATAAATTGTAGGGCATAAAAGCTAGTGAGCTAAATACTCCAACCCAGAGATAACATAGAAAATTATATACTTTAGTTCTCTTAAAATCTTTAAATTTCTTCATAATCTACCATATTATTCTGTATTGGTATAGAATCAAATCACTCTATTGGATAATTAATACACTATCCCCTTTTTACTAAACTATCATTGTAATCTTCAGGTTTTTCAAATCCCAAAAGATCTAAAACAGTTGCTGCAATGTTTGCAAGGCCTGGATTTTGTATATCTTTATTCAAAGAAAATTTAGCTTTAGGGTCGTAGAGACAAAAATTAACAGGATTCAGCGTATGAGAAGTTTTTGGACTTGGTTTTTTTTCACTGTCAAGAAGTAGATTTCCTTTTTTATCTAATTGGAACATTTCATCTGCATTTCCATGATCAGCAGTTATTAAGAGAATTGTATTTGTTTCCTCAGCAGTTTTCTTTAACTTTGCAATACATCCATCTAAATACTCTAAGCTATCTACCGTAGCCTTATAATTACCTGTATGACCTACCATATCTCCATTTGCATAGTTTACTCTTAAAAACTTATACTTCTTTGACTCCATAGCAGGAATCAATGTATTGGTAATTTCCTTAGCTTTCATTTTAGGAGCCTGGTCAAAAGGAAGTATATCAGATGGGATTTCTACGTATGTTTCTGTTGTCTTATCAAAATAGTCGCTTTTATTTCCATTCCAAAAAAAAGTAACATGACCATACTTTTGTGTTTCTGAAATAGCATATTGTGTAATGTTTGATTTAGCTAAGTATTCTCCCATAGTTCTATCAATTGCTGGTGGGTTGACTAGATAATTTTCAGGAATCTTAGAATCTCCATCATACTGCATCATTCCTGCAAAATAAACTTTTGGAAAAGACTCTCTATTAAATTTATCAAACTTTGTTTCTGTCAATGCACGGGAAATTTCTATAGATCTATCCCCCCTAAAATTAAAAAAAATAACAGAATCGTTTTCTTGGATTTTTCCAACAGGTAATCCATTTTCTGTAACCACAAATTCTGGTAAGTATTGGTCTATAATATTTGGGTCTTCCTTCCTAAAAGTGTCGATTGCTTCTTTGGCAGAACTAAATGCCCTGCCTTTTCCTAAAGCATGAACCTTCCATCCTCTTTCCACCATACTCCAATCAGCTTCATATCGATCCATCGTGATTGTCATACGTCCACCACCTGATGCTATTTTAATGTCTAGATCAGAACTTATTAACTCTGAAAGAAAAGTCTCAAAAGGTAAAAGATACTCCAAAGCTGATTTTTCTGGAACATCCCTACCATCTAGAAGTATATGGATTCGAATTTTTTTGATTTTTTCAGCTTTAGCATGAAGGATCATTGCTTTCAAATGATCTATATGGCTGTGAACGTTCCCATCAGATAATAAGCCAATAAAATGGAGCGTAGAATTATGATCTATAGAGTTTTTTATCAAGTTTTTCCAAGTGTTCCCAGAAAATATTTCACCTGATTGTATAGAATTGCTAACAAGCTTAGCTCCCTGGTCAAAAACTCTTCCACATCCGAGAACATTGTGTCCAACTTCAGAATTTCCCATATCCTCATCTGAAGGCATTCCTACCGCTTTTCCATGGGCTGCTATTTGAATTGTGGGATGATTTTTCCATAAATCGTTTAAAGTAGGTAAGGATGCCCCAGCCACTGCATTTCCAGATGCTGCATCTTTTTTTGAGAAACCCACTCCATCTAAGATAACAAGTAAGACTTGTTCTGCATTATAAGTTGAATTTTTTGCTAGTAATTTCATAATAATAAATCCTTATAAAATAGGGGACTTCTTCCTTTTCAAAATTCAAGAAAGTTTTTTCTCTGGGGGAAAAATAAGAATGGTACCAAAATCAAAAATAATCAACATAGATGAATTCAATTTTGATCAAAAAGACATACCTATGCGGATTTTAGATGTTCGAAGTCCTTCTGAGTTTCTAGAAGATCATATGATGGGGGCAGAAAACTATCCTGTTTTAAATGATGAGGAACGTACCATTGTTGGTACTCTATATAAAAAAAATAATTTTTCAGCCAAACAACTTGGAGCTAAGCTCATTGCTAAAAATATATCTAATATATTAGATATTATAGAAAAATCCGAGCAAACTCATTTAAAACAAAATTTACGTAAACCTTATACTAATTTTTTAATTTACTGTTGGCGTGGAGGCATGAGATCACACTCCCTTTTTACAGTGATGGATTTAATCGGTTACAATACCTATGTTTTAAACGGAGGGTACAAAGCATACCGAAGTTGGATCAACAATTTCCTGACTACATATAATTTTCCAAGAGTAATTGTAGTACATGGCCCAAGTGGTACGGGTAAAACTGAAATTTTAAATATTCTTCAAAATGAGGGTTTTCCAATAATAAATCTTGAAAAATATGCAAATCATAGTGGATCAGTATTTGGGAATAAAGTAGGTAGACAGCCATCTCAAAAGTACTTTGAAACTCTTCTCGCAATGAGATTACTTGAAGTAAAACATGCAAAGTATTTAGTTTTTGAGGCGGAAAGTAGAAAAATTGGTAAAATTTTATTACCAAATAAACTTTATTCTCAAATTTTAAAATCAGAAAAAATTTGGATAGAACTTCCACTCCAAATTAGAGCCCAAAGAGTATCTAAGGAATATGATTTTTCCAAAGAAGAATTCCACCAAAAATTCCAAACTTTAAAAAAGTATATACCTAGCCATATATTCAATGAAATAAATTTAAAATTACTAGAAGATAATAAAGAAATCTCTGCTGAGATCTTACTCAAAGAGCACTATGATACTTATTACAGAAAATTTTATAGAAATAACAACAACCAATCAGATCGAACAATAGTAGAAGAAAGCTTTGATCCACTTTTGGAAAAAGTCCGAAATTATCTAAAGGGTATTTAAGATAAATGAAAAATAGATTTATTAAGACTAAATTTTTATCATTTATAATCTTTTTTTTATTTTTAAACCAATGTGAGTTAAAACAGGAATTAAATATCAATGGAGCTTTCGTATCTCCTTTTATAACTACTGATAAATTAAAATTAAATGGGTCTATTATATCTGATGAGGTTGCTTTACAGAGTTCAAGTACTACAATTTCATTATCTAGGACTGTAGTTGCTGAAAAATCAATCTTATTCTGTAGTTTTAGATATGGTGGTTCAGCATTGAGTTACTCATCAACCTGTAGCTTAAATACCTCGGGGAATTCCATTGAAGTTAAAACCGGAGGCATGTACTCTGGAACATACGTACGTTATACTATAATAGAATTTTCATTAGGCGTAACTGTTTTAAGAGGTGAGATAAGTGTACTTAATAATAGCATTGGAAAAAATTTAGAGTTTAGCAAATCTTTAGATCTTACAAAAAATTTTGTAATATTTGACACTCGTGGTACATCAACTGATACTACGATAGATAGAGGCAGATTTTTTAAAGGGAGTTTCACTACTAGTTCTAAATTAGAATTTAAAAGAGAAGCAATATCTCCCCAGATTGAGATCAACTATCAAATCATTCAAATGGATGGGGTACAAGTTCAATATGGAAATGTAACCTTAGCAAGTGGAGTAGTCAGTACAACTAAAACCATTACTCAAGTAAATTTATCAAAATCAATTTTATTTACTTCGCAAACTGCAGATTCTACAACTGTGGGAGTTGAGGGAAATTATATGGTTAACTCAAAATTTGAATCAAATACTTCTCTTGGATTTAGTAGAAAAGGTAGTACTGGAGCATTAGATATAAATTATTTTGTTGTTGAGTTCACAGGAGACCAAGTGGTTATACCAGGCACATGTGATGTAAGTGAAAATGAAAAGACTTGTAGTTCAAATCTTTCAACTCAAATCCAAGATACAAACAGTGTAGTTCTACTTTTTTCAAATAATATAAATTCTACATCATCTAGTGATATGGATTTATCTTATTTTACAGGGAGTATTTCTGGAGTAGGTCAAAATTCAAAAGTTACTTTTGAAAGGGTGAGACAGGGAGGAATATCTGTATTGTCTTATTTTGTGGTAGATTTTTAAACCAAGTAATTTTATTTACTAATCAACGGAAAAATAAACTATGAATGAAAATATTATTGCAATTGATGGCCCTGCAGGTTCTGGAAAAAGTTCTGTTGCCAGAGAGATAGCTGGTCAAACTGACTTTTATTATATGGACTCTGGATCATACTATAGGGCAGTAACACTATATTTATTTAGGATTTTTTCAAAATCTAATGACTCCAAAATTTTTTCCGATTGGGTATCTTCAAGCAATATAGATGACTATCTAAATCATATTGAATTGGATAGTCTCTTGAGCAAATCTGAAGAAAATATTACACTTTTAAATAAAGAAGATGTATCTCATGAAATAAGATCTCCCCAGATTACGGAAGAAATAAAACATTTAGCATCATTAATACATGTAAGAAATTTAGTTAATAAAAATTTGTATCACTTATCAAAAAATTATAAAATTATAATGGATGGTAGGGATATAGGAACTGAAGTATTTCCTGATGCAAAATTGAAATTCTTTTTAACAGCAGATCCTAAGGTCAGAGCAAGAAGAAGATGGGAAGAATATAGAGAAAAAGGCATCCAAAGAAATCTAGAAGAGCTAGAAGTAGAGATCATTCGAAGGGATGAATCTGATATGAATCGTAAAATTGCCCCATTAAGAAAATCTGAGGATGCAATCTTAATTGACACTTCTAATCTATCTAAAATTATTGTAATTAATATGATCCTGTCCAGGTTATAGTCGGATCTTCCCGAATTCTTAAAACCTGGGCAAATTTACGTATATTTCCCGGTAAACATTGAGTCCACAAGCAAATTCCAACTCCAAAAACTCCCTACTAGAAACTGCACTTGAAGCAGAAGAAAGATCATTCAGAAGAGGAGAAATCATCGAAGCAAAAATCTTAGACGTTATCGACCAACGAGTCTATATAGATTTAAGAGCAAAGTCTGATGGATATGTTCCTCTATCTGAATTTTCAGAGGTTCCCCATAGAGGCAGTCAGATTTCAGTTCTAATTAAATCTAAAGAAACAGACACAGACTCTGACCTATTGGTATGTTCTAAAACAGAAGCAGATGCTCGAAGGGGCTGGGAAACAATCAAGGAAGCTTTTTCTAAGAATCTTCAAGTTACTGGTAAGATAGAAACTGAAGAAAAAGGAAAAGGTTTTATTGTAAATGTTGAGGGTGTTAAAATGTTTTTACCTGCATCACAGCTAGGTATGAAATATTCTACATTGGAAGAGCTAAAATCCCAGACTCTAGACTTTAAAATCATAAAACTCAATGAAAAGGGAAGATCTGGTTTGATTTCTCGTCGAAAGTTAATTGAAGAAATTAACAAAGAAAAATGGGAAGAATTGGTGCAATCCGTCAAGGTAGGGGATAAGGTATCTGCAGAGGTATCAAAAATCGCCAGCTTCGGAGTTTTTTGTACTGTAAAAGGCATTGAAGGTCTTCTGCGCCAAAATGATATTTCTTATAAAAAATTTGCTCCCTTTAAACAATACTTTCAAATCGGTCAAGCCGTAGAGCTTTTGGTTCTAGAAATTGATCCTGCAAACAATAGACTCAGCTTGGGTATCAAACAGATGTATGAAGATCCATGGGTCTGGGCGGGTAGAGAGTTAGAAAAAGATATGGTAGTAAGAGGAATTGTTACTTCTTTGACTAATTTTGGAGCATTCGTTGAATTAAAAGAAGGTCTAGAAGGGTTAATTCATTCCTCAGAGCTCAGTTGGGCAAAAAAACCTCCCCATCCTAAAGAAGTTTTAAAAAAAGGACAGGAAGTTGATTCAGTTGTTTTGGATATCGATCTTGAAAGAAAGCGTTTATCTTTAGGCTTAAAGCAACTACTTCCAAATCCATGGGATAACCTCACTTCAAATGTAAGGAAAGGAAACATCCTAGAGGGAAAAGTAACAGGAATAACTAAATATGGTGCCTTTGTTGAAGTAGAGGCAGGTATTGAAGGTTTGATACATATTGGTGATATTACATGGGATGAAAAAGTTAAAGATCCAACCCACTTGTTGAAGAAAGGCCAGGTTGTAAAATATATTATTATCGATGTAAATCGTGAGACACAAAGAATTTCATGTGGTCTAAAGCAGCTAACAGAAAATCCTTTTGAGTCAATTAAAAAGAAATATCCTGTTGGGGTAATAATCACTGGAAAAATCAAAAGTGTGGTGTCCTTTGGAATTTTTGTAGAGCTAGAGCCTGGATATGAAGGGTTGGTGCATGTATCTCAGATCCCTGATGGAAAAAACATCAAATTAGAAGAGATTTACAAAGCAGGTGAAACAATTAAGGCTGTTGTTCTTAAGATAGAACCAGACTCCAAAAAGATTTCACTCTCTATCAAAGACTTTGATAAAGCTCTTGAAAAGGAAGAAATGTCTAGGTACCTAAAACAGGATGATTCTCCTTCACATGGAACGCTTGGAAGTTTTATAAACTTACAAAATAAATAAAAATGTCTAAGTTTGATAGAAAGAAGTTTAGAGAAAATCTTAAGCAACAAAAGCAAGAGAAAGATTATGAAATAGAGCTTGAAACCGAGGAGAGATCTCCGGCTGAAAAGCTCCTATTAAAATTCGTACACTTTCTGAAGGAAAATCGTCTTCGAGTTTTCTTGGGGTTCCTTTTGATTCTTATCATCATTTCTGCCGTAGTTGCTGTGGGAGAATACAATAAATACAAAGAGAATTTAGCTATTCTTGAAGCAGAAAAACTAGAAAAGAAAATTGAAAAGGCATTACCATTTGATGATACTGCAAAGATAAAAGAGATGGAAGAATTCTTGAAGAACCATTCTGCAAGATCTGCTCAAATTCGTATTTCAAAACAACTAATGGATATTCATATAAAAGCAGGAGAATACCAAAAAGCTTTCCCTATAGCAGAAAAAATTGCAACATCTATTGAATCTCCTAAAGAGGTGAAAGCATACTTTTACTATCTCTTAGGAAATTATTCCGAGCAATCTGGAGATAAAAAAATATCACTAGAAGCTTACAAAAAAGCTTACGAACAAATTTCTGGAAAGAAAGAAATGGTCGTAATGAGTAGTTGGACTCTTTTTCAAATTGGTCGTCTTAAGTATGAGCAAGGAGATAAAGAGGGATCAATAGTTGATTTAAAAAAGGTTTTAGAGTTAGACAGTGACCAAATGGGATTTGCATTAAAACAACCAAAGCTAATGTCTACCTATTTACTTTTAAAAATTAACAAAGGTTAATCCTTGTTTGTAATTGCTCTGCCCAAGGGTAGACTTGCAGAGGATAGTATTCAGCTTTTACTCCAAAAGCAATGGATATCTAATAAACCCAATGAAAAATCCAAAGAACTTACAATCTTAGATCCTCTTGAAAAAATTAAAATTCTTTTAGTTAGGGCACAAGATGTTCCCACATACGTCCAAGAATCTGCAGCAGATGTAGGAATTGTTGGATGGGATGTAATACGAGAGGGTGGGTACGATCTTCTCGTTCCCCTTTCTTTAAAAATAGGGGAGTGTCGACTTTCTATAGCAGCTAAGCCAGAATTTAATCTAAAAAAATTTTCGAGAAAACTTCGTGTTGCAACAAAGTATCCTCATTTAGCAAAAGAATACTTTTTTTCCAGAGGGATAAGCTGTGAAATAATAAAACTTTATGGTAGTATTGAACTAGCTCCCCTCTGTGGATTGTCTGATTGTATAGTAGATTTAGTTGAAACTGGAGAAACACTCAGAGCAAATGGGTTAATAGAAGTAGAAGTAATCTTAGAATCCAGTGCAAGATTAATTGTGAATAGATCATCTTTGTATACAAAAAGGTATGAAATTTTGAAATTTATTTCTGATTTAGGGGATATGAATGGCATCTCAAACTATTAAAATTCAACTTATTGATAATTCAATTCGCGATTTCCCCATCCATACCAAAATTTCTGAAGTAATACAATCAATAAGTACAAGTCTTTATAAATCAGCATTAGCTGCAAAAATAGACGGAATCGAGAAGGATCTCTCTCATAATTTGGATAAGGATTGTAAATTAGAAGTATTGACCATTGATACCAAAGAGGGAAGAGAAATATTTTCTCACTCAAGTGCTCATTTACTCGGGCAAGCAGTTCAAAGATTATATCCGAAAGCTTTATTAACTGTTGGCCCAGTTATAGAAAATGGCCCCGGTTTTTTTTATTATGATATAGATTTTGGAGAAGATTCTATTACCCAGGAAGATCTTCCAAAGATTGAAAAAGAAATGGATCGGATTGTAAAAGAAAATTTAGAAGTTCGAAGAGAAGAATTAAATATTTCAGATGCAATACAAAAATTTACTAGTATGGGTGAAAAGTATAAAGCAGAGCTAATCTCAGGTTTTACTAGTGAATCTGTATCACTTTATTACCAGGGTGAATGGTTTGATTTATGTAGAGGTCCACATCTTCCAAAAACTGGGTTGATTCGTGCATTTAAGCTGACAGCGATTTCAGGCGCCTATTGGAAAGCTGATTCAAAAAATAAAATGCTTCAGCGAATCTATGGTGTATCATTTGCTTCAAAAAAAGAATTAGATGAATACATTTATAGAATGGAAGAAGCTAAAAAAAGAGATCATCGAAAGTTAGGAAAGGAAATGGATTTATTTTCATTTCAAGATGATGCACCAGGATTTCCTTTTTGGCATCCAAAAGGAACTATTCTCTGGAATGCACTTGCTGATTATATCCGTTTAGAATGTTCAAAAAGAGGATACCAAGAAATCAAAACTCCAATGATACTAAATTCAGATTTATGGAAGCGAAGTGGACATTGGGATAATTTTCATGAAAATATGTATTTCACTGAAATAGATGAAGAAACTTTTGCAGTTAAGCCTATGAATTGTCCAGGATGTTCTTTGATATATAAGTACCATCTTCATTCCTATAGAGATCTTCCCTTAAGGTTTTCCGAGTTAGGCACTGTCCATAGACATGAGTTGAGTGGAGTACTACATGGTTTATTCCGTGTAAGGGCATTTACTCAGGATGATGCTCATATCTATACTCCATTAGAGAATTTACAAGCGGAAGTAGCAGATTTAATTGATTTTACGTTTAGTGTTTATAAGCGATTTGGGTTTAGAGAATTTAAAACGTTTATCGCAACAAGACCAGAAAAGTCAGTAGGTAAAATTGAGGACTGGGATTTTGCAACTAAGGCTTTAGAAGAGTCACTCAGTCAAAAAAATATACCCTATGCTATAAAGGAAGGGGAAGGGGCATTTTATGGCCCTAAGATAGAATTCAATATTAAGGATAGTATAGGTAGATTATGGCAATGTGGAACCATTCAGTTGGATTTTTCTATGCCAGAGAGATTTGAGTTAGAGTATACTGGAAGCGATGGAAAAAAACATAGACCAGTTATGATCCATAGAGCTATTTATGGGTCGTTGGAAAGATTCATTGGTATATTAACAGAAAACTTCGAAGGAAAATTTCCATTTTGGATTTCACCCTCCCAAATAAGAGTCCTCTCTGTATCTGAAGCCCAAAATGAAGTTTCAAAATCAATTTCAGATTGGCTCATATCTTATGGATACAGAGTCGAAGTTGACTTGAGGAATGAAAAAATAGGGTATAAAATAAGGGATAGCATTCTAAAAAAAGCAAATTTTCTCCTGATCATAGGTGATAAAGAAATTGAGGGCAACACTATTTCTTTTCGCAAAAGAGGTGAGGAAAATACTACTACGGTTTCAAGAGAAGAGTTTCTAAAACTTTTAAGCAAAGAGAAGGACTCATAAAATTTTTAGATGGTATTCTAGATCTAAATGGCTAAAGGATTAAACAGTATTTTCTGGTATGAAAAAAAATGTGTTCTAATCCCTATCAACCAAAAAATTGTTGAAATTATAATAAAAAATAAAACATAGTAAACCGATACTGGAGAATTGATGCACAAAAAGCCAAATCAGAAATATGGTACCGAAAAAATACCAACTCAGAGAATCAATGAGCAAATTACAGGGGTAGTTCAGGTAAGACTGGTAAGTGATACCGGTTCTGAAGTAGTTCCATTTTCTGTGGCATTGGAAAAAGCAAGATTAGAAACATTAGACTTAGTCGAAGTATCCAGCGGTCAAGAGATTCCTGTTTGCAAAATTATAGACTATGGAAAATTTAAGTTTGAACAGCTAAAAAAAACAAAAGAAGCAAAGAAAAAACAGCATGTAATCACCATTAAAGAAATAAAATTAAGACCTCGGATTGATATCCATGACTTTGATATCAAAAAACGTCAGGCTATTGAATTTCTCCAAAAGGGAGATAAAGTAAAGGTCACTCTCCGTTTTAAGGGTAGGGAAATGGCACATGCTGAATTGGGTATGGCTGTAATTGTAAAAATGATAGATGAGTTGAAGGAAACTGGGATACCTGAAAAGCCTCCTGTGCATGATGGAAAGCAAATTGTGGCTTTAATTAACCCGAAATAATTTTTAAGGATTTTGAAATGTCAAAACTGAAAACAAACCGTTCAGCAGCAAAAAGATTTAAATTTACAAAGAATGGTAAAATTAAAAGAGCTCATAGCCATCTAAGGCACAAGCTTTCTAAGAAATCTCCCCATAGAAAAAGAGGATTGGGTGGTACTACCCTAGTACATGAATCTGATATGGGAAGAATTATTCAATTATTACCATATGGAGTTAGATAATGCCAAGAGCAGTAAACGGAACAATTCACAAAAATAGAAGAAGAAAAATACTAAAGGCAGCCAAGGGATTTAGAGGTGGCCGCTCTAAGCTGTATAGAACAGCACTCAGTGCGGTCTGGAAATCTGGACAATGGGCTTATAGAGACAGAAGAGCTAAAAAAAGAGAATTTAGAAGCTTATGGATCATTAGAATCAATGCTGCAGTTCGAGAGAACGGCTTATCTTATTCTAAGTTTATGCATTCCCTAAAAAAATTGGGTATTAATTTGGATAGAAAGACATTGGCTGATTTAGCATACAATGATAAAGAGGTTTTTGCCGCACTTGTGGAAAAGACTAAACTTGCAGCATAAATAGACATTAGGAATAATAGGGAGAAACTATGATTGCATTAGAAAGCCTAGAAGAGCTAGAATCAAAAGTCATCAAAGCATTAGAGTTAATTGCGGATCTTCGTTCTGAAAACGATAGATTAGAGTCTGAAAATGAAGGACTACGTGCTGAAAATGATAAAATGAAGTTAGCTATGGAAGAAAAAGAGCGTGAGCTCGAAACGCTCCGACAAAAGCTTGCTGATGCAAACAAACAGTTAAATGATCTCCAATCAAAAGAAACTACAGTTGATTCCCGAATTTCTAATATGCTCAATCGATTGGAAAATATCACAGCTTTTAAAAATATAGCTGAGGATCCGAAGAAAACTAAGCCAGAAGTCCAAGAGCCTGTTAAGATTATTGCATCCACACCCACTCCCATAGTTGCTGAAATTGCTGTAGATTCAGTTGATAGCGAAGATACGCTTATAGTAGATAATAAAGAAGAAGAAACAATACCTCCTCAAGAAGAGGAAGATGAAATCATTTTACTTGATGATGATGAAGAAGAGCTATTGGGTTCAACAAAACCAGAGGAAGTTAGCCAAGTAACAACTATCCAAGAACCTATTATAGAATCTCCACCTGTTAAAGAAGAGGTTCCTGTAAAAGCTACTCCTCCAATCGTTACTGATACTGATGATATAATAATTGATGAGTCAGATGATGATACTATCAATGTTTTTGACTCCGACGATGATGACGATTTTTTAATCATTGAGGAAGATGCAAAATAAATGCCCGAGTTGACGAGAGTCGAAACCCGTATTTATGACAATGATTACGTAATAACTGGGGAAGCTTCAATAGACTATATTAGCAGGGTATCTGGATATGTAGATAGTAGAATGAAAGAACTCTCTAGAGCCTTTCCAGAAGCAAGTAGTACGAAACTTGCCATACTTACTGCTGTAAATATCGCAGACGAATTTTTTCAACTCAAAGAAAATCCATCAAAAGAAAGTTCTCCCACTGTTGAATTAGAGGAAAGAGCTAGAAAATTGATAGTCCTTTTAGATAAAAGTCTAATTGGAGAGTAGTTCTTCCGACCTAAAAAATGGTTTTTTCATAATTTCTGTTCATTCCTAAAGTCCAATAATCTTATACTTTCCACTTATGAAATTAAAAATGTAATTTATTTTTTTCTATATTAATTTTTATTATCTGTCTAATATTAGAACTATTCTAAGTTAAGTTTAGAGTGATAAAAATCTTAAAATTATGATGAAATTAAATTCAAATGAAATCAACCTAATCCTTGAATTTTTATTGAGGTTGAACTCTATAAAAATAAATAAGCTAGACTTCCTATCCACATTGACTCAAAATATTGAGCGAAATAAAAGCGAACTATCATGGATGAAAATTGAAAGAGTTTTTTTACGAAATAAATTAAAAGTATTTAGTATCACAAAGTCATTTTCAGATGCAGTAGAATCTTCAAGTGAAGTAGTACCTTGGATAACCAAAAGCGATAAGTATGGTTGGATTGCTATAATGGGAAGCAGGGGGCCATGGGTAAAATTATTTATTATTGGAAAAGATAATAAAAGTAAGCTAATATTATATAAAGATTTATCAAATAATATAGGTAAAGAGGCATCATGGATTTTTGCAGAACCTACAGAATTATTTTCAGGTGGCGAGCCTGATAAAAAATATCCTCATTATTATAGTAGGATATTCCATTTAATAAAAGTTGAAATATCAGATATTAAGATAATAACTATTTATTCTGTTGCAATAGTAATACTCTCTTTAGTTGTGCCAGTTGGAACACAGTCATTTATTAATATTCTTTCCTTTGGAACGCTTTATCAACCTATTTTAGTCCTAACAGCTTTTGTTACTATATTACTTGGAATTGCAGGAGTTTTAAGGATATTTCAAACAGAAGTTGCTGAGATTCTCCAGCAAAAATTATTTATCAGGTTGGTTTCTGAAGTAAGCGAAAAACTGGTAGCAATAAAAAGTGATTATTTGCAGAAAAAAAAGATAGAAGAAATTATAAATTATTTTTTAGATATTTCAATAATTCAAAAAAGTTCAACTGTCTTACTTGTAGATGGTTTGAGTGTTCTTTTCCAATTTTTAGTTGGACTTCTGGTTTTGATTTTATATCATCCATTTTTTATATTATTAGATATAATATTATTTATATTCATATTTTATATAATATTTAATTTTATGGGTAAGCAGGGAGTAGAAACAAGTATATATGAATCAAAAGCAAAACATAAAATTGTTAATTGGTTTGAAGAAATTGCATCTAATCTAAGATTATTCCGATCAGGCAATATGAATATTTATGCCTTAAAAAGAACAGAGATATTATCAAAGATATACTTAGAAAATAGAAGGAGTCATTATAGGATATTAATAAGGCAAATCGCTGGATTAGCAATCATGCAAGCAGCAGGGATGGGCTTTGTCTTAGGTATAGGAGGATATTTAGTAATACAGGGAGAGTTGTCATTGGGACAGTTGATAGCTGCGGAATTGATAGTATCTAAGATTCTAGATAGTTTTGGAAAGTTCGGAAAGTATCTAGAATCATACTATGATTTATTAGCATCTGTAGATAAGATTGGAATTTTACTCGATACACCACTCGAGGCATCTGGAGATGTTATTTATCAGAAAACACTCATAGGGGTAGATTTAAAACTATCGCATCTAAAACTTTCAGATAAGAACGGATGTGATCTTTCAATAGATAATTTTGTGATAAAAGGAGGAAATAAGCTCGGTGTTTATAGTTTAGACCCAAAAAAAATCGAACTTTTTCTCTCTTCTATCTATGGCTTATCTCCTAGTATGGAGGGAGCTATCCTTATAAACAATAGGTATTCCTTACAGGAATTAGATTTATCTTCCTGGAGAGACGCCATTGCTTATCTCTCAAATGATCATTTATTCTCAGGAAATATATATGAAAATATCAAAGCCGGTCGAATGGGAATAGATTCTAAATTGATACGAGATGTGCTGGAAAGAGTAGGGGTATTAAATGGGATTTTAGAAAATCATGAGAGGGGTTTAAACACAGAAATTAGTTCTACCGGTTATCCAATCTATCAAGCTGAAGTATTTCGAATAAATTTAGCTAGGTGTATTGCTGAAATTCCTGATTTGTTGCTAGTTGATAGAATTATTGATCACATATCTAGTGAAGAAAGAGATCTATTATTCAATATAATCAATACTGAACTAGAATCTAGTACAGTAATAATAATTTCAGAGTCAAAAGAAAATCTAAAAAATTGTGAAACAATACTGGAGCTATAAATGGAGATAGAAGAATTATATTCAAGTAATACATCTCTGCTGAGTCTTGTTAAGACAAGTTCAAAGAGTAAATTTTATGCAAGGGTTACTCTAGCTATTTTTCTGTTAATGATCCCATTTTTTTTGTGTGCTCCCTGGCAACAAACAGTCCTGGGAACAGGTAGAGTGGTGGCATCTGCAGCATTGGAAAGGCAGCAGTTTATTGAAGCACCAATTGAAGGAAGAATTACAAAATGGTACGTCATCGAGGGGAGTGCTGTTAAGCAAGGTGATTTGATAGTTGATATTACGGACAATGATCCTCAATTTCTAAATAGGCTCTCAGAGGAAAAATATGCGGTTGAATCTAGAATCCAAGCTTTAGATGCAAGAGCAGATTCAATTAAAATGAGGATTAACTCCTTATCTGCATCAAGAGACAATGGATTTAGTGCTGCAAAATCCAGAGCTCTTATGGCCAAAGATAGAGTAGAAGCATCAGAGCATGCTTTGGATGCCTCTCAGGCTATTTACAAGACTGCACAGCTAAATCATAATAGACAGAAAAGTTTATATGCACAGGGGCTTGCATCACAACGATCTTTAGAAATGGCAGACATGGAGGAAGCAAGAGCTCTTACGGAATGGAATAGGGCTAAAGCAGCAGTGAGCGGAGCAAAGTCAGAGCTTATGGCTATATCCTCAGACCAATCTAAGGTATCTACAGATGGGAGTGCAATGGTAGAAGATGCAAGAGCTCAATATTCATCAGTGATGGCAGATCTAGCAAATGCTAAAGCAGAACTACCTAGAATATCTGCAAGATTATCTAGGCAACATTCACAAGAAGTTAGAGCTCCAAGAGATGGAATAATTATGAGGTTAATTGTATCACAAGGGTCTGAGATGGTTAAGCCTGGTGAACAACTTGCAATTCTAATTCCAGATACAGATGAGAGGGCTACAGAAATATGGATAGATGGGAATGATATTCCTTTAATTACAGAAGGGAGAGAAGTTAGAATTCAATTTCAGGGATGGCCTGTTATTTACTTTAGTGGCTGGCCTGATCTCTCTTATGGTACGTATGGAGGGCATATTGTGTTGGTAGATACTACTGACAATGGAACTGGTAAATTTAGAATACTGGTTAAGCCTGATTTAAAAAAAGATTGGCCTTCTTCAAAATATTTGAGACAGGGCGTAAGAGCACATGCTTGGATATTTTTAAATAAAGTTTCCATAGGATATGAATTTTGGAGAAGGTTTAATGATTTCCCCCCTTTTATTCCCTTAGATTCCTCCTCTAAGAGCAAGGAGGGAAAATGAGTAAAATAAAAAAAATATTAAAATTACTTATATTAATTTTATTTGATTTAGAGGGCATTGAAGCAAAAGAAATAAAGGAAGAGGCAAGTCCTGAAAGAGACTCATCAGTTAAAGTTCAACTTACCAAGTCGTTAAAAGAAGAAGAGAGAACTCTAAAAAAGAAAAGAGTTCTAAGAATTGATGATTTACTTAATAACATAGAAAAGAATTATCCTCTGTTAATAGCATCCATGCAAGATATGATGATTGCTAGAAGTGAACTCTTGACTGCTCAAGGTGCTTTTGACACATCTTTTCGGACATCATCAACATCTGCAACTGGGTACTACCAAAACCAAAGGTTTGATACAATTATCGAACAACCTACTCCAGTAAATGGAACATCATTTTTTGCTGGGTATCGGTTGGGTCGAGGAGACTTTGCTCCGTACTACGGTGAAAGGGCTACAAATAAATATGGAGAAGTTAGAGCGGGAGCAAGAATTCCTATTTTTCGTGATAGAGCAATAGATAAAAATAGAGCAGGTATACAACAAGCAGAAGTTGGAGTACGTATGGCTGATCTTACATTAGCACAACAAAAAATAGAAATCACTAGAAATGCTATGTTACGATATTGGGATTGGATCTCGAGTGTTATGAAGTATAAGATATCTGAAAATATATATACTATTGCAAAAGATAGACAATCTCAAATAGAAAAGAGAGTAAAAGTGGGGGATCTTCCAAGAATTGAAGAAACTGAAAATATGAGAATTGTATTACAAAGAAAAGCTCAACTAATTGCTGCTGAACAAAATATGATTTTCTCTGCAAATGAACTATCATTGTATTTATTAAAAGATGATAATACAGCATATATACCAAATATAGATGAAGTACCCCCTGATCCTTTTTCTCAAATGAAAGATTATGATGCTATTGATTTATCTAAAAAAATTGAAAATGCAGTCACAAAAAGACCCGAGATTCAAAGAATACAAGCTCAAAAAGAAATAAATAGAATAGATAAAGAACTTGCAAAAAATCTTTCCAAGCCGGGGATAGATTTTGTATTTGCGGCATCTCAAGATTTTGGACCGGGGAGTAGAACCTTAGCACGTCCTGAATTAGAAGCCACTTTGGTATTAAATATTCCCATGCAGAACCGAACCCAAGAGGGAAAAATAGACGGTGCAACTGCAAAAAATGCAAAACTAGATTCCCAAGAAATATTTTTAAAGGAAAGAATTTCCGCAGATATAAAAAATATTTCATCTCTATTGGATATGACTAGAGAACGAGTTACACTCTCCGTGAAAGAAGTTGAACTCTCTAGAGAGTTAGAAAAGTCAGAGCTCAAGAGATTTCAAATGGGGGAGGGTACATTGATATTAGTAAATATTAGAGAACAAACAACAGCTGAAGCTAGAAATAGAGAAATAGACTCTCTAGCAGATCATAATAAAGCATTGGTTAACTTCAGAGCTGCTACAATGGAAATTGGTAATTGAAATTTTATATTTACATTTAATTAGATTTGATTTATAAGAATATAGATGAAAGTTAGGATAGAGAGGAAAGCTCTCTTCACCATTGTCGTTTGCGTGACAGTAAAAAACTAAACGAAGGAAAAAAATAATGTACCAACCTTTTACAGAAGAACAACTCATGATTCGGGATCAGGTTCGAGAATTTACACGCAAGGAAATTACTCCTGTTGCCGGTAAGTACGATGAGCTAAATCAACACCCCACAGAGCTGATCAGCAGAATGAGAAAAGAGTTAGGAATTAATGGATTAACCTTACCTGAAGATATTGGAGGCATGGGTTATGGGTCGGTAGAACAGTGTTTGGTAACAGAAGAAATGAGTCGTGGATGTCTTGCAATCGCCCTCTGTTTTGGTTACACTGGATTGGGTATGCTACCCATCATGAAGGGTGCTAGTAAAGAACAGCAAAAGAAATGGTTAGAGCCTGTTATCACTGGTGAAATGGGAATTTCTTTTTGTCTTTCAGAGCCAGGTGCAGGATCAGATGTTCCTGGAATGTCAACTAGGGCTGAAAAAAAAGGTGATAAATACATTATCAATGGTACGAAACAATGGATAACTGGTGCAGGTGATGCAGGTGCATACACAGTATTTGCCTACACTGAAAAAAGTCGTGGTACTAGAGGTGTTAGTTGTTTTTATGTGCCACGTAATTCTCCAGGGCTTACCGTTGGAAAAAAAGAAGATAAGCTAGGTATTCGTGCCAGTGGAACCCACCAAGTGATTTTTGAGGATTGTGAAATCTCTGCAGAGAATTTAATAGGAAAAGAAAATTTGGGATTTGTATATGCATTGCACACTCTCAATGCTTCTCGTCCCTATGTGGCAGCAATGGGAGTTGGTGTAGCCCAGGCAGCTTTAGACTATTCTGCAAAATATGCAAGGGAGCGGGAACAATTTGGATCAAAGATAGGAACATTCCAAGCAGTTCAGCACCTATTAGCTGATATGTCTATCATGGTAGAAACAGGTAGAGAAATCACTATGAGGTCAGCAAGAATGTCTGATGCAGGAGATCCTAATTTAGCAAAGTACTCTGCAATTGCAAAGGCGTACACATCAGAATGTGCAGTGAAGTGTGCAACAGATGCAGTTCAAATTTTTGGGGGATATGGCTATACTAAAGAATATCCGGTAGAAAAGCTCATGAGAGATTCTAAAATATTAACAATTTTTGAGGGAACCACCCAGATCCAAAAGAATGAAATTGCAGCTTATGTGATCAAAGAAACTGCCCAAAAGAAATAAAATACTAACTTCAATCCTAAGGTTGTATTTAACAATCTTAGGATATTTTAAATATCATCCTTAGTTAAAATCCATTTTCCATTTTTATGTTTCAAAATACCTTTTTTTGTTGGCTCTTCAATGTACCCATTTTCATAAAAAAATAAACTTATATGAGAGTCATCTAGCCATACAGGGTCGGAACCTGTCCACTTTGAAGATTTCAGTGTAAACTCTTCCTTAATCCCTTTACTTGAAATTTTATATATTTGTAAGCCATTCTCGCAATAATTAGAATCAGGGCAAAAAAATGCGGCTGCAAGTTTCTTTCCATCTGGAGAAATTTCAGGATAATCTAGGAGTTTGATGATCTGTCCTGAAGGAGAATGCACCCCAAGTAAATGACCCCCTTCATATTTTGAGTATTGAATGATATGGATCTGTGGCTCTGACTGGAAATCTATATAGTTGTAGTACTCAGAGTTATCTCCCTGGGTTGGTTTGTCTTTGAATTCTATCTTTTTATCCTTTTGAATTATAACACTTAAGACTTCTCCATCTCGAGAAGCAGGAGCACCATTGAGGAGAATTTTTGTTTCTACAGCTTTAAAACATTCTAGGGAATTTTGAATTCCTTCGCAAATATCCTCTAAATACTCAGGTACAAACCCATTTGTGGAGCCCGGTGGTTCCAAAGAAAGATCTTCCATATTGATCCATCCTTTTTTTGATTTGTACTCTACAAATTCCCAACCTTCACTTGTTTTTGTTGTTGGACTAACTTTTAATTTAGATCTAAAGTGCAAACTAGCTAGTACGGGTGAATCTTCAGAGGGATTCTCAAACATTTCCGTACCATCTAGAATATCTACCCAACGAATATCTGATTCTAAATTTTCTACCTGCAAGGGCTCATCAGTAATTGCAGTTTCTTCCCTAAAAAAAGAACAGGAGATATAGATAAGGAAAAAGAATATTGTAAGATTGCTAGGTTTCATAGAAAAGAGTATACTATGATTATCTCCAAATTAGGATAAAAACAAAAGTCATTCCCTTCTTTTCACTAAATAACAGTGAAATAAGGATGACTTTCTTAAATAAAGGTAGAAGTTTAGATGAGACATGGTTATTTAGTTGGATTGATTAGTTGATATCTTTGTTGGATGGGGTTTAAAAAGGAATCATAGTTAATCTTCTAGAATAATTGGAGATTTCCAGAGATTTTAAACTGCTGAAAGAATATCTTCACTTGAGTTTCGAGAGGCTCAAATACTAATAGTGAAGGAAATGTTAGATGGTAATGCCGATCATTAAAATAGATCTTTGCCATAGGATTTTCTTTAGCAAACCAGTCGTGTAAAATTGGTCAGAGGAATAGAGTGAGATACAGAAAAACTATTGAGTTTCAAAGATGAAAAATTATTTTTTAGGTACTTTATTTTTTATAACTACGTTTTTTCTGTTCTATTTTTCAGTGATAGACAGACAAAATGAGAAAGTTATTTATCCTTATAAAATGAAACTTTATTTCCCAACCGCAGAGGGTTTGAAAGAGGGAACTGATGTTTCAGTAAAAGGGATTCCATTTGGCCTAGTTAAAGAAATTCAGGAAGTATATTATAAACATATAATCAATCCACGCTTTACGACACAATCAGAGAAAGCTATAGAGTTGACAATTATACTAAAAGAACCAATAACTCTTTGGGATAATTATGAGATAAAATTTAAATCAAAAGCATTATTCTCAGGAAGAATGATAGATATTGATCCGGGTAATTATAAAATGGAAGAGAGTTCATTTTTCAGACCAGCGTACCAAGGAGAGGGTGATGATACTACTCCTATGCCCTCTGCCAAATACTATGATGAGTTTTTTACTGGTGCCAATAATGTATTGGTTGATAATAAAGCTGATATTCGTAATACAATGAGTAATCTTAAGTCAATAACTGACAAAATGAAATCCGGCGAGGGAACCTTTGCTAAATTAAAAAATACTGATGAAGTTTATGTAAGTTTGGATGAAACTATTTTGGATATTGGTATAATTGCAAAAGAAGCAAGGCGATATTTTGAAATGAATAGAGAAAATGAAACTATACCACTAACAATTACTTTGTACTCTATTTTAAATATACTAAATCTTAATTTAAGTAGTCAGGGGAAAAATTGAGACTTTCGACTTTTAATCAGTTTAGGGTTCGAGATGTAAATTCTAAAGAGTTGAATACAAATGGAGAGTATGTTTTGTATTGGATGCAAGCTTATAGAAGACTGCACTACAACCATGCTTTAGATTATGCGATTAGTTTAGCAGAGGAAGTTGGAAAGCCACTTGTTATATATGAGGCTATACGTATGAATTATCCTTGGGCTTCCCCTCGTTTGCATCAGTTTATTTTAGAGGGGATATGTGATAATTCAAGAGAAGCGGAGAAGTTAGGTATTACATATTGGGCTTTTGTGGAAACCCCTAAGAATAAAGATAAGGAACTTCTATTTAAGTTAAGCGAAATTGCAGTTTCTATAGTAACTGATGATTTTCCTTGTTTTATAATTCCTAATCATATCAAAATTGTTTCAGAGCGTAGCAATTATAAAGTTTATGCAGTTGATAGTAACAGTATTTCACCATTATCTAAATATGGAGATACAGCATCTGCAGCTAGATCAATAAGAACAAGAATACATGGTCTGTTTTCAGAAAGTTATAATAATAGATCTAATTCAATCCCAAAAACCAAAAAACTAATTCCATTTAAAGGAAAATCTCCATTCCCTTTGTTCTCATGTAAAAATGAGGATATCCAAAAATCTATCGAAGCTATACCCTTTAAAAATGCGATTTTGCCTTCCAAAGGTGTAAAAGGTGGGAGAAAAGAAGGTCAGAGGATATTAAAAGATTTTATCAAGAAAAAGCTTTCTAGGTATTCAGAAGATAGATCGAACCCAGCCTCACCTGATATTTGTGCTACAAGTTCGTTATCCCCCTATTTGCATTTTGGATATATCTCAATTGATGAAATAATTGAAGAAGTGTTAAATTCAGATCCTACTCAGAGTTGGTCTATCGAAGATCTCAATTTTTCTCAAAAAGGAAAAAGAGAAGGCTTTTTTCATAAAAATGAGTATATAAATTCTTTTTTAGATGAACTACTGACGTGGCGTGATATTGGATATCTAATGTTTTTTAATAAGCCTGAGTTTAATAAAAATTTAACCATCCTACCAGAATGGATCCAAAAAAATTTAAAAAAACATGGAGGGGATAAAAGGCAATATATCTACACTAAAGAACAATTTGAAAACTGTAGTACACATGATAAATTATGGAACTCAGCTCAGAAAGAATTAATGATCACTGGTCGTATACATAATTATATGAGAATGCTTTGGGGTAAAAAAGTAATAGAATGGAGTGAGTCTTATGAGGAAGCTTTCTCTATACTAGAGGAATTTAATAATAAATATGCTTATGATGGTCGAAATCCCAATTCATACAGTGGGATTTTATGGTGTTTTGGATTATTTGATAGACCATGGTTTCCTGAGCGTCCTATACTGGGAAACTTAAGGTATATGTCTTCAGATTCAACTATGCGTAAATTTAAAATGAATGAATATTTGCAATATGTATCATCCCTAGAGGGAAATAAGGAGACATTGTTTGACTGATAAAATAAAAAAAATTATCGAATTACATTTAAATTATGAAATAGACTTAATTTCATCTGAAAAAATAAAGAGTACTACAAAAAATGAAATTATATTATTTTTAGAATGGGCTCATAACAAAAAATTTAGTCTACTCTTTCCAAAAGACAAAACAGAGGCGAGGCTCAAAGATATAATTCAAAACTTTTCTATTAAGCCAGAAATACTAGAACTCTTACGAAAAAGTATCTCCGCAAATTATAGAATTTTAGAAAAAGAAAATATTAAATTAAATGACCTCTTAGATAAAGAAGAGTTCCTAAAATCAGCTCGTGATACAATAGGCATGAAAAATGCGAGAGAAAAAATCATAAAGTTTGTAGTTAATTCATCAGCATATTCCAGGATGATGTCTTCAATCATTTATGCTTCTATTAAAGATTTCCTCTCTCAAAACCCCCTTACAAAAAATAACCCAATGGCATCTTCTTTTATGAAGATGGGTCAAGATTTATTAAACAATCTTCCTGGGATGCAGGGGAATTTTGATGCAACCATTATGGACTTCCTAAGGAATAGCCTTGGAGGTCGGATCCAAGAAAGTGAAAAACTTATCAAAGAAGAGCTAGATGCAGGCAAAAATACTGATGAATTATTTTTGGAAATTTGGGAATTTTTAGGTACAATTAGTATTTCCGATATAAAAAATCTTGTTCCTGAAATTGAAATGCAAAAATTATTAGAAAGATTACCAGGATTCTGGGAACATGTGAAAGCTTCAGGAGTTGCAGAAAAAATATCTAAACATCAGGTAGATGAATTTTATATTTATTTAGGTGAGAAAACTATCGGGGAAATTTTAAAAGAAATTAGTCTTACTCAGGAAGATATCGCTTCTGGATTGAGTGAAAATTTATACTTGTATCTAGAAAATTCAGAGTTTAGGCAATACTATAAATCTCGTATTGAAGATCGACTTAAAAATTTTTATAGTACTGATGAAGTAGTTAAACTTTTAGGATAGTAAAGTTAAATTGATTATGATAAAAGGAAAAAAGATTTATTTAAAGGATATGATCAAAAAGAGATTATATTTTTTAATATCAATTTTTCTTTTCCTAGAATGTGGTTCACAGGATATAATTGTAAAAGAGCCTGAAACAACTACAGATTCTCAAATAGGGATAAATTTATCACTCCGCACATTAAAGCTCATAGATAGTAAGAAAAAAGAATTTCAGTGGAGGGCAGAGCTAAAGGAGAGTGAGTATAAAGAGATAAATGATTTAGAAAACTCAAGTGAAGTGATTGAAAAAATTTTAAAATCACAAGAACCAAATTTAACACCTAGTTATAAAAATTATCTTTTAGTTCAAAAATTGGCAGGTATTGAATTCACAAATAGAAAGTTTGGTGAAGCGAGTAAGATTTGGGATAAATATGGGAAATATTTTCCATCTAAAGAAAAAGAGATAAAAGAAATACAAAAAATATTATCTGAATCAGAGGGTTCTATTTTTGTAACAGACCTAGGTAGAGAAGTTAATGTAGGAAATGCATCACTTCCTGTAATAGAATCAAACGGTTCTAAATTATACTTCACTGGAGTAGGGTTTCCTGATAGCAAAGGTGGGCAGGATATTTATGAAGTAACTCTTGATGATTCAAATTGGACTTCGAGAAAGGCACTTAATTTGATAAACTCATCTGGCAATGAATCAGCTTCTTCCATTTCTATCGATGGCACAGAATTACTTATCACAGGGAATTATTCTTCATCTTATGGTAATAGTGATATATTTGCTTCATTTCTTACGGATAAGGGATGGACTAATGTAAGACATTATCGTCAACCAATCAACACTGAACATTATGAAGCAGATGGTTTTAAGACTCCGGATGGCAGGGCTATAATGTATGTGAGTGATCGACCTGAAGGAATATTTGATTATCATAAAAAAGGTGAGTACTACGCAGGATCTTATGAAGGGAATACTGATATTTATATATCCTTTAGGCAGGATTCAGGCTCGTATGGGAATCCTATTAACTTGGGCCCTATAATTAATTCCCCAGGATCAGAAAGAGCACCTTTTCTTCATGCAGATGGTAAGACATTATACTTCAGCACAGATGGTAATGGAGGATTTGGAGAACTAGAATTATATAAGTCAGTAAGGTTAGATGATACTTGGACAAACTGGTCAGTTCCAATCCATTTAGGGAAATTTGTAAATTCGCCTTTATCTGATTTAGGGTTTCAAATCACTGCATTAGCAGATAAGGGCTTTTTAACATTTGAAACTGCAAATAACTCTAGCAAATTAGTGATGATAAGTCCTCTTCCAAAAAGGGCTATACCTGAGGAAACTATCAATATACTAAAAGGGGTTGTATTTGATGAGTATGACACTCCAATCCAAACTGAAATAGAATGGATCGATTTAATAGATCCAGAAATAATTGGAAAGATTTCGAGTAAACCAATTACAGGTGAATATTATTTTTCAATCCCTCTAGGTAAAGATTATATAGTTTATCCAAAAAAGAAAAATTATATTATAACTTCTGTAATACCTTCTTTTAAAAAAGATAAAAATTCTATTGAAAAAACTATTGATTTTAAAATGGTATCTATTCCATTTGCAGTATCTTCTGGAAGTGAATACTTACTCAATTCTATTTTATTTGTTAATGAAACTGATGAAATTTCGCAAAAATCGTACTACGAATTAGATAGACTTGCCCAACTTTTAGTAGAAAATCCAGATATTAAGATAGATATAATTTGTCATTATTCTTCAGTAAAACAGGAAAGCTTTAATCTAGATCTTAGCAATAAAAGAATTGTTAAAATAGTAAACTATTTAATATCAAAAAATATAAGCTCTTCTAGGATTAAAGGCAAGGGGATTGGTTCTTCTAAACCAATCGTACCTAATATTAGTGAAGAAAATAGAATAAAAAATAGACGAATAGGCTATATAATTAGTTCAATTGAATAAAAAAATCAGTTTAAAAATCACAATGAAATGTAAGTAATATAAATACTTAGTGCAATGGTAATAAATATATATTTAATTAAATATAAAATTCCAACTTTTTTCCAATCTATAGATTCTCGATTAGAGAGAATGTATACAATTTTATCTGCTTCTGCTCCTAGCAGATTTCTATCATAACCTAATCCAAAAAGATTTATCCATAAGCATCCAAGAATTTCTTTTCTATGCGCATTTATTGTCTTATAACTATATAAGACTAATTTTTCATCATCTGAAAATAAATTAGAGCAAACACAAGGAATCTCGAAGTATTTATATAGTACGATTATTGAGAAACGAGTATAAATAGAAAATAAATCTAAAGCAACAAATCGAAGATCAATTTTTTTTAAGGTTATTAATAGAATAAGGTAAATGATTAAACTACCATACCCTAGTATATTTGCCCATAGTAAAAATTTATGAAAGGTTTTTCTTTCTTCTAGAAATTCACTATAAAGATCCTTATAATAATTATGATCAAAAATTAAAGTAATCATTCGAAGATATTGTTTCTCACAATATATATAGGATTTATAAAGTCAATACTCTTTAAAATAGCTAAAAATCATTTTAATTTTTCATTCTTTTTCACATTAAAAATTAGTTGATTTATGAATACTGCGGATTAATATCTAGGAAAGTTATTGTCTAAGGATTTTTCATTGTGCACTTCCCTAATTTATAGAGATATACAAAAAAACACTTTTGGTGTTGGATTTAATAGGGATGAATCTATAAAAAGAAAGCCTAGTTTACATCCTAAGAAAGTTCAATTCAATGGAATTGAATACCTTTGTCCGATAGACGGGGATTATGGTGGGACTTGGATTGGTATTAATTCAAATAGAGTAGTTTATGCTATTCTAAATTTATATGAGGCACAGCTCAAGATTATTAAAAATTCGACGAGTAGGGGATTTTTGACTCAAAAACTTCTTAGGGAAGAAATTGATTTTAATTTTTTTATTAATGATAATCTTTCTTCTTATTATCCATTTAGAATCTTAAAGGTAGGATTGGAAAAAACTGAAGTTCTTTCTTGGGATGGTGAACGAGTTATCATTGAGGTAGATACTTCTAAATGGAAAATTATAGCCAGTTCATTTATGTTAGGAGCAAAAGCAGAGGAGATCCGCAGCAGTGTATTTCATTCTAACTTTTTACTTGATGATGGATCTCAAAATTTTATTGATATATCATCAAAATATTTTTCCTCACATCTTCCAGACAAAGGTGGAAGCTCTCCCTGTATGCATAGGAGAGAGGCTCATACTGTATCAAATACAATCATAAATATAGAAAATCATGAAATTAAGCTCTTATATAAAAATATTCAACCATGTGAAACTGAAGTTTATGATATTTATAAATTTTAAAAAAATAATGAATAGGAATTTCAAGCAATGCAAAATCTAAAAAATACAGTAAAGTTTCTTGAATGGGAAAAAAGTCTATTAAGTAATAATATAAAAATTGATAATATAGAAGAAAAGTACAATGTTTATAAAAAAAATGGTGAGCTATTATTTGCTCTGATACACTTAAAGGCAACTGACGAAAAGGGGACACCATTATTACCAATGGTGCTACTGAGGGGACATTTCGTATCAGTTGTTACCGTATTGATTGATAGTAGTACAAATGAAAAGTATTTTTTATTAGTTAAGCAAAGAAGAGTTGCTAATGGATCAATCTTTTATGAACACCCTGCAGGAATGTGTGACAATGAAATAGATCCTTATAAAGTTGCTATAAAAGAGGTTAGGGAAGAAACAGGCTTAACAATTTTTAAAGAAGATCTTCATTTATTATGGGATAAGCCACTTTATAGTTCACCTGGTCTTTTAGACGAAGCGGGCTATTTTTTTTATTGTGAAGTTAAACTAGATTCAAAAGAATTAAATTCTTTTAGAAATAAAATTACAGGTGCTGAAGACGAAAATGAGCATATAGAAACATTTTTATGCCCTTCTCATGATATTTTAAAATATATCGAAAACTCTAATGGAGTCTTAGCTTCTTTGCTTTATTTACAAAAATCAGTTTAAATTATGAATTTTTAATGTAAAAAGAGTTTTTTTAGTTCATTAAATTTTTTTTAAGATTAAATCAAATTAAGAGTAAGCTATTTAAATTTAGTAATATGTTTTAATATATAGTACATATTTTCTATGTATGGAACTTTTACTTTTAATTTTTGAGCTATTCTTAAAGGTTCACCAAGGATAGATTCTATTTCTAATTCTCGACCTGCTTCATAATCTAAGAGCATTGAAGTTTTATAGGGTTTCATCTTAATAGTACGAATTAGCATATCCTTAATCATTTTTTTTGTAATTAATATCTTGTCTTTTCTCGCAATTTTATAAACATCATTCATTAAATTTTTAGCTAATTCTAGTGTAGTACCTTCATTTACTAATAAGTCTGTTTTACTCTTAAATAAAACAGAAAGTGAATTAAAGGGTATATTCCATAATAATTTCTCATATCTACCAAATCTTAAATTAGGAAGATATTCTGTTTCTATCCCGGAATTTTGGAAAAGCTCTACAACATTATGAGCTGCATGATCAAAATTTTTTAAATTTGAACCTATTTTAACTTTACCATAGTCTATGTGATGGATTTCATCTAGAGTGACTCTATTGATACAAGTAAATGCAAGTCCTCCTATTATAGGTTTATTTGGAAAAGAGATCTGAATATTTTCTTCAAAATTTATACCATTCTGGAGGAATAATACAATCGTTTTTTCATGAGATACTAATTTCAGATATTCTTTTATGGTAAGTAAATCAGCATCAAATTGAGTTACCTTTGTAGAAACTATAACTAAATCACTTTTTTTCATAGTATGGGGTGTTTCATGTACTTTTATTTGCGATTCAAAGTCACCCCAAATACTCTTTACTTTTATATTTTTTATACTACTTTTATACATATTTCTTGACTGAAATTCTGTGTAGATACCAATATTTTGAAGCTTTAAGCCATAAAAACAACCAACTGCTCCTGCTCCTAGAACACAAAGACTTTGAATTTCATTTTTAGTTTTATTCATACCTTACCGAAACTCTTCCTATAGGAGTATTTATTTTACCTTAATGAAATTATATTTATTTAAAAATAAGTAAAGAAAGTATTTTTTATTATGAGGTTTAAAAAGAGGTATGCAAGCAAATTCATTCATTTTTTAACTTCGGGTTGGAATTCAGTAATTGAATCGAAGTAGTACAAATAAATAAAATAAAGAAAAAAAAATGGCATCAAACGTATTAGAAAAGTTAAATTCATCAAAAAAAAATATTGAGTATCATAGACCTACTCTATCTAAAGAAGAGTTACAAACCGTTCTAGACTGTCTTGTAGATGATTTAATGGACACCGGGTCAGTTGTAGAAAAATTTGAAAAAGATTTTAAATCTACTTTTTCCTTAAAAAATGTTATATCTGTCAATAGCTTATTCTCAGCTTACCACTTATCCTTTCTTTCCCTTGGGATTTCTGAAAATGATACTATACTATTGAGCGCATATTCACCCATGCCAGCATTTTATGCTGCACTGATGCTCAAGGCAAATCCTTATATTATTGATTTAGGGAAATCTTCTTTCCACATGGACATTGACACTTTTAATAGAAAAGTAGAAGAGCTAAATCCTAAAGCTGTGTTATTTGATCATACATTTGGATGTTTGGTAAGTTTTTCAAAATATGATACAAAAAATATACCAAGCATTGAGGACTATTCTGAAGTAGTAGGAGCAGATTCTGAATCAATCCAAATCGGAAAGCAGGGAACTATTGGAATCTGTGGGCTATCCTCCACACATGTCATCACTACAGGAAACGGTGCATTGATTACGACATCTAACGAGGCAATCAATGACTTCATTAGAAATGCAAAGTACTCCGCAGTACCAAAGAAAAAGCCAACATCAGGTATAAAGTATGATTACAATATGTTAGATTTCCAAGCTGCTATAGGAATTGAGCAAATCTCAAAACTTGGATTGATAATTGAAAGGAAGAAAAAAATAGCACAGGTTTACCTACAAGCTGTTTTAAGTTCATCTCATGAAACATTTTTTAAAAATGCGGCTGAGGATCAGTTCAATCGTTTCCCCATAGTAGTTAAAAAAAATTATGAAGAGGTAGAACGGTATTTTAAATCTTTACTAATAGGAACGGAAAGAACAACACAAGATCCTCTTTATAAATTTTTGGATTTACAATCTGCTGATTTCCCAAATGCAGAAAGACTTTACCAGAGAGGTCATTGTATTCCAATATATCCAAACTTAACAAAAGACAATGTAAGCCGAATAGCTAATTCAATAAAAGGACTTTATTGAAGGGGAATCCTAAGAAACAAATTAGATAAATCACTTGCGTTAAAGCCTCTAAATTTTACTTTGAATTAAAGGTATTTATGGCTCAAAACTCGTACGGTGCAGAAAAAATAAAGATTCTAGAAGGTCTAGAGGCAGTTCGGAAAAGACCTGGTATGTACATAGGAACCCAAGATGAATCGGGTCTCCACAAGATGGTATATGAGGTTGTAGATAATTCTGTTGATGAGGCAATGGCTGGTCAATGCACTCATATTCTAATCAAAATCCTTCCGGATAATATTATTGAAGTAAGTGACAATGGTCGTGGTATCCCTGTGGATGTGCATCCTGAAAAAAATATATCAACAATTGAAGTTGTTTTAACAATTTTACACGCAGGTGGTAAATTTGAAAATGATGCCTATAAAGTCTCGGGTGGTTTACACGGGGTAGGCGTGAGTGTGGTAAATGCACTCTCAGAATGGCTAGAAGTTGAAGTAGATCAGAGTGGTAAGAAATATTACCAAAAATACTTTAGAGGTGTTCCCGACAAACCTGTGAGTATAATAGGAGATTCAACTCTTAGCGGTACATTGGTAAGGTTTAAACCTGACTCTACAATATTTACAACAACTGAATTTCAATATGATTTATTATCATCTCGATTTAGAGAGATGGCATTTCTAAATAAAGGTCTTACCATTCTCGTACAGGATCACAGAAAAGAAGAACTACATGCCGACGAGTTTTGTTATACAGGGGGTATTGTTTCTTTTGTTGAGCTTTTAAATAAAAGCAAGCATCCTATTCATCCTAGTGTACTACATTTTGAAAAACAAAAAGATACCCTTATGGCTGAGATTGCACTTCAGTACTCCGATACATATTCTGAGAATATATTTTGTTTTACAAATGCAATCAATAACAATCTAGGTGGTACCCATCTAGAAGGTTTTAGAGCCGCACTCACAAGAACACTCAATGATTATTTAAAAAAAGATTCTAATCTACAAAAAAAACAACCCAATGGATTGAGTGGAGATGATGTAAAAGAAGGATTGACTGCAGTTATATCCATAAAAGTTCCTCAACCTCAATTCAACTCTCAAACAAAAGAAAAGCTAGTAAATGCTGAAGTAAAGGGACAAATGCAGACCATTGTCTCTGAAGGTTTAGTGGACTTCTTTGAAGAAAATCCTAGTGTTGTTAAAAAAATTCTAGAAAAGTGCATACTAGCTGCAAAAGCCAGAGAAGCAGCACGCAAAGCAAGAGATCTAACCAGAAGAAAAACTGTTTTAGAAGGAGGGGGGCTTCCTGGTAAACTTGCAGACTGTTCTGAAAAAGACCCTAAGCATTCTGAATTGTACCTAGTAGAGGGAGATTCTGCTGGTGGTTCAGCAAAACAGGGAAGAGATCGTAATACACAAGCCATACTTCCACTTAAGGGAAAAATTCTCAACGTAGAAAAAGCGAGATTAGATAAGATTTTATCGAATGAGGAAATTAGAACTCTCATCTCTGCCATAGGTACAGGTGTGGGAGAAGATGAATTCAATATAGATAAACTAAGGTATCACAAAATTGTAATTATGACTGATGCAGATATTGATGGTTCTCATATTAGAACTCTACTGCTTACTTTCTTCTTTAGGTATATGAAACAAATCATTGAAAAAGGCTATTTATATATTGCTCAGCCACCACTCTACCAAATTAAACATTCTAAAGAGAGCATATACGCATACAGTGATCGTGAAAAAGATGATTATGTGGGATCTTTAGCTAAAGAGACCAAATATGTAATACAGAGATATAAAGGATTAGGAGAAATGAACCCGGAACAACTTTGGGAAACTACCATGAATCCAGAACATAGAGTTGTTTTACAAGTTAGGCTAGATGATTTAGTAGAAGCAGAAGACACTTTTAATATTCTCATGGGAGATGATGTAGCTCCCAGAAGAAAATTTATTGAAGACAATGCTACTAAGGTGATGAATTTAGATCTTTAGAGATTTAGTTTCTTAAATCCTGAACTAATCTAAACCCAGCTTTCTTATCTTCACGAAGATTTGGAAGTCCACCAAAAGTCCTATAGTGAACTGAACATCTTTTTTGGCTGTCCATGTAGGAGCCTCCCCTAATCACCTTCACTGTTTTTCCAGCTATAGGAGATGAAAAGTGATGGCCCTCGTATGGCTCATACCAACTACTAGTCCACTCAGGGGCATTTCCACACATTCCAATGACTCCATAAGGGCTTGCACCTTTAGTAGATAATTCAAATACGGAAACAGTATCTCCAATGCCCGATTCAAGTGAGTTGCAATACATTGAATCAAATTTTTCACCAAATGGAAACTTTTGTGTTTGTAATTCAAATATAAATGTATCTTTTCTAGTCTTGGTTATACTAACTCCAACTCCCCGTGCGGCTTTTTCCCATTCTAATTCAGTTGGAATACGTTTTCCCGCCCATCGGGCATACTCTTCTACATCCCTATAGCCTAGAGAAACTACAGGATGATGCTCTTTTCCATCGGGTATATTTCCATTTACCCAATAGTGAGGAGGTTTGTAACCGGTTTCTCTGAGAAATCTATCGTATTCTTGGTTAGTAACTTCATATTTATCTATATAAAAAGATGGTAAGTCAATAAGCGTACTAAAGTCAGGATTCATAAATGCAGGGTTAAAATCATCTTGGTCCCCATCCCGTCCCTGCCCATGTATAAAAACACCGCTAGGAACCAAAAGCATCTCTTTTCTGTCCTTTTGGTGGAGTATGAGTGCTGTTGGAAGTGTTATCACTTGTTTATAAAATGGTGAAGGATCCATATATGTAATCTCTTCTTTGAGCATGGAAATATAAAAATCGTTAGAAATATTTTTAAAATAAGACTTTTTCCTTAATTTCAATTTTCCATAAATCATGATTTGGTATTCTACAACTTTTTTCCCTTTTTCTATTGAGCGTTCGTGCTCAACTTCTCTAACTTCAAAAGTACCTATTTTTTTCTTTGTTATTTTTTGTCGTATGGGGAATTCTTTAATTTTTTGGATCTTTTCTCTTATTTCTTCAAAATTTCTACCAGTCCAGATCGGGTCTACTGGCACAATGGCACGAACTTTCCCTTTTTCTTTGTATATAGCATTGATTTCAGCTTCCCATAGGGTCATTTTTTCTGTTTCAATATCTTTTTTAGCATTTTCTTCTTCCTGGGACATAAGGAGGGTGCTTAAACATAAAAAAATCCCTAAAATTAAACCTAATCTCATATATTCTACTTCGTCAAATTGTTAGATTTTGTAAAGAATTCAAGGATGGATCATCTCTCTAAATTGTTTTTTTCTCACAGCCATTCATTGACAGGATACTTTACTTTATTGAAATGAAATCTAAGGGAATCATGATAGAGTTTAATTACAACACTCAGGGTGATGAGATCATACTAACTCTGAAGACTGGCATCACTGAGATAGGTACCTTTCATAAAATGGTGGCAGTGATCTATAGTTTGGATTGGGATATTGTTTCAGGTGATATACGAACTCTTGAAGAAAGTGGTAAAAAGATATCTTTTGATATACTTCGTTTAAAAAAGGATGAAAAAAAGATAACCCACATTACAAGTGAGCTTGGGTTGCTAATGGATACTGTATTCAATAGCAAGGGAACTATTTCTGAAATAGTAAACTCCCTTGATATAAAGAGAGTTGATTCTAAAAAATTTTTTAAAAATAGATGTGAACTTATTTTTGAAGATGATCCAGTTAAGAATTATACAATTTGTTACATAGAAGCTGAAAATGCTAAAGGATTACTCTATTATGTAACCAAAGTATTAATGGAGTACAATATAGATATTCTCAATGCCAAAATTGAAACAGATCCAAATAGACAGGTTGCAATGGATACTTTTTATGTAACAGATCAAAATGGACAAATGTTTGGGAATTTACCCGTAGCTAAAGAAATACGTGAACAAATTCTAAAGCCCCTATAATTATATGTTTGAAGTTTATCTAAGAAGAAAGTTTGATTCTCTACAAGGTTGGATTCATCAAAATAAAATTGAAGCATATAGGCTTTATGATAGAGAGTTATCATCATATCCACTTTCAATAGATATATATGGAAACTATTTTCATATATATCTTTATGAAAAAAAAGAAATCCAAATTAATAATTTAATAAATGATACTGAAGAGTCTTTAAAAGTTTTATTTCCTAATTTAGTTAAATCTAATATTTATTATAAAATTCGAAGAAAACAAAAAGATGGGAGTCAGTATGAAAAATTAGACCAAAGAAAAAAAAGAATTATCATCCAAGAAAATGGTACTTCTTATTTTATTAATTTAACGGATTATTTGGACACAGGAATTTTTTTAGATCATCGTAGTACGAGAGAAATATTTTCTAAATTAGTAATTGGTAAAAAAAGAGTGCTAAATCTTTTTTCTTATACATCAGCCTTTAGTATAGTCGCAGCAAAATCTGGAGTTGAATATACAACATCAGTTGACATGTCTAATACTTATTGCAATTGGGCAAGAGAAAATATAATACTAAACAACTTAGATGCATTTAAGCATATTGTTATTAGGGATAACGTTTTTTTCTTTTTAGAAAATATAAAAACAAAAAATTGGAAGTTTGATTTTATAGTGATCGATCCTCCTACAATGTCTAGGTCTAAAAAAATGTTATCTAAATTTGACATACAGAGGGATTATCCTTATTTGATAAATACATCATCACAGTACCTTACAGAGAATGGAATGATCTTATTTTCCACAAACTTTAGAAAATTTAAATTTGAACATGATAAAATAGTTTTAAAAAAGGTAGAAGACCTCTCAGCTGATTCAATTCCAGTAGATTTTAAAGATCCTTTAATACATAAAGTATATTTAATAAAAAAGTAGTTGTGATACTAGTACCCTCATTAAAATAAAGTAGTACGAATGGTTTTGAAAGAATTTCGTAAATAAAGAAATAAATATGAAGCATTTTTTTTTGAAAATAAAAAATATTTTTATCAGTTTTTTCTAAAGTAAGTAAATTGATTTGACTTTTTTTTGGTAGTGACTATCCTGAAGGCGTAAAGGTTGAAGAGGTGTAATCTTTTTCGTATGCAAAGGTTTTGTTACTATTGAAGGAGTCTCAATATGTCAGATAATCAAGAGCCAAAAAAAAGAAAATTAAGTGAATTAAAAAAAATTCGCAAAGCTGAGCAAGAAGAAAGAAAAAAAGAATACTGGGTTCGCAGGAAAGAATTAGAAAACTCACTTGGGCTTGAGGGATATGAACAGTATGAATGCAGAGAAATCATTCGTTTTATGCTTGAAGCAGACTCTGATATGTATACTATTCACTATCCTATATCAGACGATGAGCTTGATGAACTCATTGATATATACTTCCCTCCAGAAAGGGAATGTTTGTAATACTATTTATTTTTAATATAATTATCTTTGCTTGAATTTTGCAAACTTTTCCTTAGAAAAGTAAAAGCTTGCTTTTAGATCAGAGTTAAAAAGAAAAAGCCCCATCCTTTAATTTATCAATAGGGTAAGTTAAATAAACTGTGGTAGAATGTTTCCCTTGCATATATGTAAAAAGTTCAATAGGATCAAGACCCATATTATAATACCCTTCATCAATCATAGCAATTCCAAAACCAGCACTTTCTTTTTCATCTAAATTTTCAGGTCTAAAAAAATCAGAAGACTTACCTTCTTGGAAAAGTTCATGGTGTTTTCGCCTTGATTCATTGATTCTGCTCATATCACTTTCCATGACAGGGGCATCATTTTTGATACGAATCATAAGTTCATTGCCAGTAATCCTAATTTTCATAGAGATTTTTCGATTGTCTTTTTTAATTTGTTCCCTAACTTTTAATAAGATTTCTCTGTCAAAAGATGAAATTTCTTGTTTCTTAACTCTAATTTTTTCTTCAAGTGTAAGAATTCTTTGGACTTCTTTTTTGATTTTATCAGGGACAACATATCGTTGCATGGAGTCACGAAGTGTTTTGGTATCAAGTATGACATCTAAAAGCTTTTCTACATCATCTGGAGAGGTATTTTCAACAGTGATTAATTTTTTAGTAAGTTCGTCTTTGAAAATAGTATAACGAATATTTCCTTTCACTGCATTTAGCAGTGCTTCCATCAGTCCGCTAAAAAGATGGAATGAAGATAAAGGGTCTGCTTCTAGGCGTTCTGTAATTCCATTTACGATATTGGATACAAGATCTCTGGTATCGCGAGTTAGTCCTTTGATTTCAAAATGAAGATAATTTCTTTTGATAATTTCGGATAGTCTGTCGCTGATTTCCTTGCTATTAAGATATTTTTTCTGGTTTCCCATATTTACACTGTTCAATACCATGTATTAATAATCTAGATAGTTTTTTTGCAAGCAGGTTTTCATAAATATGGCTGAAATAACAAAAAAAACTTTAGACCTCAAAACTCCTGATCTAGGCGATACAGATAAGATTGAGCTTCTAAAATGGTTTGTGAGTGTAGGGGATGTAGTAGGGGAAGGGGATGAACTAGTCGAGCTAGTCACTGATAAAGCGGCATTTCCAGTCGAATCCCCCCTTCCAGGAAAGATCATCCAAATCCTTAAGCTAGCTGGATCTATTGTTCAAAAAGATGAGATCTTAGGTGTCTTGGAATACGATGAAACTACTCCATATCTCTGATTTACATTTTCCTACCACTATACCCATCTTTTCCTTACGTTGGAAAATGTTTTCAGGTTATTTTAATTATAAACTCAGAAGACAAAAAAAATATCCCAAAGAAATTCTCAATGCTTTAATTGATCATATTAGATCTCAACCTTATGACCTGTTAATTATTTCTGGAGATCTTACTAATGTTTCTCATGAAATAGAATTCCAAATTGCTAGAGAGATTTTAGAGCCCCTCTTAGACAAACGAGCATTCATTATCCCCGGGAATCATGATCGCTATATCCAATCCTCTATCACTCCAATAGACTTATTCTTAAAATATTTTGAACCATTTATGGGTGAGAGTGTCAGTGCAGATAAATATATCCGAATTAAAAAAATGAATAACATCTGTATAGTAGGTTTGGATTCTAATTATGCTTCCGGTATAGGAAATGCATCTGGCAGATTGCAGAATGAAGTTTTAGAAGAAACCTTTGGATGGTTGGATAAACAAAAAATTTCAGATTATCTACTTGTATGTCATCATCCACTTTGGAATCCACAAGGACAGGAAGAATCAATGATGCATAGGATGATAAATAGAGAAGACGTAATACGTAAATTAAAAAATAAACCACCACTTGCATATTTTCATGGTCATAAACATAGTAATTTTTATAAAAAGCCAAATGCTGAAATACCTTTTGCTATTCTGAATTCAGCATCAAGTACAATGATAGAAACAGAACGAAACAAATCAGGGTACCATTCTTTTGACATTCATTCTGAAAAACTGATTGTTAAACGATATGCATATCGTGATATGACATTCAAAGAAACAGATACAATAGAATATTGAGGGGATTTCAAATGGCACTTACAGATGATATTAAAAAAGAACTTTATAAGATCAAGCATCCAGATTTAAAAAAGGATATTATATCTCTTGGCATGCTCAATGAAGTAAGTTCAACTGAAGAAGAAACTCTTATAAAAATTAGAACTCCCAATGCAGATAGAAAGCTTCAAATAGGTTTAGAAGCTCAGATTCGCCAGTTGCTCTCAAAAATGGTCACTAACAAATTAAAAATAAAATTCGATGTAGACTCAAATTTTTCATTAGATGATTCTAATAGAGTTCCTGGGATAAAGAGAACAATTGCTATTGGATCTGGTAAAGGTGGTGTTGGAAAATCCACAGTAACACTCAATCTTGCTGTAAGCCTAGCAAACCAGGGTTACAAAGTAGGTATATTAGATGCTGATATATATGGTCCATCTATTGGCAAAATGGTAGGTGTAAATGGTAGGGTAGCTCTAAAGACAGATGAAGAAATCATTTATCCGCTTGAAAAGTATGGAATGAAAATTATTTCTTTTGCATTCTTGGTTGATGAAAACCAACCTGTGGTTTGGCGCGGACCTATGTTAGGAAAAGCAGTGGAACAATTTTTATTCCAAGTAAAGTGGGGCGAGTTAGATTATCTTTTAATAGATTTACCTCCTGGAACAGGAGATGTTCACCTGTCCCTTGCACAACTTACAGATTTAACTGGAGCGGTCATAGTTACGACTCCCCAAAAGGTTGCTACTTTAGATGCTTCTAAAGCTATTGCAATGTTTGAGCAAGTGAAAGTTCCTATTTTGGGATTAATAGAAAATATGAGTTATTTTATTCCCCCTGATGCTCCCGAAAAAAAATATTATATTTTTGGTCAGGGAGGGGCAGAGGAATTGGCGAAATCAATAAACTCTAAAGTTTTAGGGAAAATTCCTCATATGATAGATGTAATGGAGGGAGGGGATTCTGGAATGCCCAACCTATTGAATGATAAAGATGGAATTATCTCCAAAGTATACACTAATATCGTTAAAGAATTAGAAGAAGAAATAAAATCCTGGGAATAATGCAAAGTAGACTAAATAGAAACTAAACTACAAAAAAGTTTACTAAGTATAAAGTTTTCAAGGTTTACAATATCTCTTCTCATCAATTGTTTTGCTTGAAAAATCTCTTCTAGATAATTATATTTTTTTGGTAGATCAGAACTCGAGTATGTGTATATTAAAATAAGTAGTACAGCTTCAACAAAATCATAGTAATTAAAATCTGATTCCCAGTCGGTATGTGATTCTTTATAGTTTTTAACCCATCCTTCAAATTCTATTAGGCTGATGGTATCCTGTATGGCATCCTTAGTTTTAGTTTCAATAAGTTGTAATACAGTAGGTGGTACTTTAAGAGGACTCATACTGCCACCATAGTATTTTTCAACAGACAGATTAGGGTTACTAGATAATATTTTAGATATAGAATCTTGGCTTAGATATTGGAATGGGATGCATACAGCTCTGGAAATAATAGTTTGCTTAAGTTTTAGTAAATCATCAGTTAAAAAAATAAATCGGGTATGATGAGGAGGTTCTTCCAGTGTTTTCAGAAGAGCTGATTCAGCTTCATCAGTAAATAAACCTGCCTCTGGAATGAGAATAACCCTATACTTTGAAATATGTGGTACGTATGGTATTCTTTTTGCTAGTAACCATCGAACTGTATATTCATCTAATTTTTTATCATCTTCTTTGCCTATTAGTACTTTTTCACCTTCTGGGAATTGGATAAAATCAGGGTGTTGATTTGTTAAAAAAAGTCTGCAAGAATCACAAGCTGAACAACCATTTCCATTTTTACAGAGGACTTGGTAAACAAATCTTTCAGCTAAAGTCCACTTCCCAACTCCTGAAGGACCGTGGAAAATAAGTAAAGGAGGAATTAGCTCTGAATTTTCAATGTATCTTTCAATGAATTGGAGTGCAATTTCTTGACCAACTACAGAATGGATCGAGAAATTAGGATTCATTTATTGGTTTAGATGTTCTTGGATTGCCTTGATTGACTTTCTTTGGGAAAAGACATTGAAACCAATTAAAGCAGAGAACAAAGCTAAGGCTAAGAAATAAACAAGATTTAAGTCTTTAAGTTTTTTATCTTCCTCTTCTATAGCCCTCATGCTTTCTAAATGGGAAATTAAGAGATAGAATTTATCAATATCTTTGTATTCTTCTCTTGCATACACCCTTACCTGGGTTATCAATTCATCTGTTTGAGATTTGTTCAGCCTTCCAATCAATTCAAATGCCTTATCTGCTTCCATTTGCATCAATTCTTTTGCTGTGACTGTGGGCTTATCTTGGGAAAAGGTGGGTATGGAGATAATAAAAAAAAAGTAAAAGCTCAATAAAGAGAATTTCATAAAACTATTCAATATAGCCAAATAAATTTTTCAATTCCTGAATCTTGGGATTCTTAAATACGGAAAGAATAATTCCTGCCAATAGAGAGAAGGATAAAAATAGCAGACACTCAGTTAAAAGAACCGAAGAAAGCAATTCTGAATCTTTGTGAGAAATTTCTGAAAAAAGAACTAACAAGGGTGAGCAAAATAGAAAAAAGATAATACCAATTGTATACTTTGCAAATTTTAGAGGTAAGAGTTGAGCCAATACAATTTTTTTGGGTATAGGAGGGGAGGATTTATATGTATCATAGATACTATACTCCTCAAAGGGTGATTTACTCTTCATGTGCCATCCATTTTTTCATTAAATCCTTTCCCCTGAGAATATAACTTTTCAATGTATTGATTTTTATATCTAAATGCTCGGAAATTTCTTTGTAGCTCATATTTTCAAAGTAGTACAGGATCAATGGTTTCTTATATGCCAGGGGTAATCGGGAAAGCAGAGATCTTATTTTATGGGTAACTTCAGAATCAAGTATTTCCTTTTCAGGAATTAAATTGTGATCCCTTGAATCAACATAATGATCTGCATTGAATTCTTTGTTTGGATGTATGGGGGAGTTTTTTTCTTTTCGGTATTTAGTTAGGGCTAAATTTCTACCGATTCGATAGAGCCAAGTTGGGAACTTTGAGTGCCCTTTGAACAAAGAAAGGCTCTCAAATGCTTTTAAGAATATTTCTTGGGTTAAGTCCTCGGCTTCATCATGATTTTTAGTGAATCGAAGGGCTTCCGCATAAACCATGCCTTGGTATTTATCCATGATTAGCTCAAAGGAGTTATAATCCCCTTTTAAAATAGATTGAATAATTTTCCAATCTTCTGGATTGCAGAGAATAGATTTTTCTTCTATTTCTCGAACTTGTAAAAAGTCAAGAGACTCAGACCAACTGCTAATGGGAGTAACCCTCCTAACATGGCAAGGCTGTTGCCAATGACCATGATGAATACCAAACTAAGCACAAATCCAGTGAACGTCAACAAAAGTCCCAAAAAAAAAGAGTAAAGGCGAAGGTTAAATTGAATTGGTTTATAAATATTAGAACGAATCATTTCTATTCTTTGTTTGTGCCACCAATAAAAAATAGAGAATAAGAACCCAGATCCAAAAACAATACCAAAAATAGGAACTAGGTACAAAACAACTTTATAGGAATTGGAGCTAGGGGATGAATTAGAGTCCAATGTCTCTTGGATTTGCTTCAGAGTATTCAGGATTTCTTGCAAAGTCTCCTGAGAGGGTTCCATACTATTACTCTAGGTTATTTGTAATCAATTGAGTGGCATAAGCAGCCATTAAGCTGATTCCTTCGGATTTATCGCAGGAATATATTCGCACACCCATATTCCAATTTGCATTTGGATCAACTTTAGGTTTCTTAACATTTTTAACTCCTGCGTAGAAGAGATAGTTTTTCTTATTGATGGAGATGGAAAACGCCATCTTACTTCCTCTATCTATGAAGGAATAGTCTTTCCCACCTGTTAAACTTATTCCGAGTCCGCGTCCATCCTGGCTTATATCTATTGCATCTTCTTTCGTTGCAAAGAGTTTCCATTCTTTTACATAAGAGAGTTCTAGTTCAAAGGTAAAGTCTTCGCATCTGGATTCTATGAAATTTAAGAGTGGCCCTATACCATTTGCAGATTCTATTTCTTTTTGTAGAATTTCATTTCCTAGATTAGGCAAACTACTGTACAACTCCACATAACCTAGAAGAACATTTCCCACACCAAAAAAAGGAATGATCAAAACAGATTTTACATTTTCTATTAGATGCCCCTGTACCATAGAATCAATAACTTGGGGTTTAAATCGTGTGGGAGGGTTGAAAAATCCCCTTTCTGTATAAAATTGTTTTTTGTAAGCATCTCTGAGAAAGTATGCAGATTTTGCATCGGCAAGTGCATTTAAAAGAGGGGTATCTGCAGAATAATAAAATCCAACTTGTACTTTTGTGATAAAATAACCAAACTGGTTAAGAGAACTTTCAAGCATCACTTGGAACTGTTGGATGGTCTGAGTTATAATAGATGTTTTTCCGTAGAGTGAAAGTACTGAAGTTAGGTCTAATTGGGGTGCATAGTGTAAATTGAGCAACTTGATATTTTTAATAGATGCTCTGGCTGCTGACCTTTCTAAGGGCTCAATGATAATCTCAAGAACTATATATAAATCATTACGGTATGGGTTATCCTGTTTGAGACGTATTTCCACCTTATTTTCTTTCATGATGGATACGAGTACTTGTGGTTTTTCAATTTCTCCTTCAAGAGCTTCGAGAATTACATTTGTAGTATTATTTAAATCTTTCTCAGCCATAACCTTAGTTATAGTATACTTTTTATCCTCTGTGACTGAGTTGATTGGTTTGTTTACGATACGACCCAAAATTGTAGTTAATGTTTTTTGGTCAGTCAGGATATATTTTTTCATTCGGTAAGAACCCTCTCTTTATACTACGGGATATTATTATTACAATATATTATATTTTCGGTACGGATTGAGTATTTTTATCAAAGTAAACTTTCTCTTTCAGAATTATGAAACCATCCCATTTTATTAGATTCCATAAGGCTTAAAAATGACTTTGCACCCTGAGATCGAATATAGTGAACATCCTCATCTGTAATGGGCAATGCAAATAGAAAATTGATATTTTGACTATTTGCTGTAAAAAGTTGAGATTTAATTGGGTTGCCGATGGATTCTTCCTTGGTATAGCCATTTGGGGGTTGTGTAGTGAGAAAAAAGTGAGTAAAGTTAAGGTGTAGGGCTTCTGGATCTCTTCTGGGCATTGTAATAGTGTGCCCTTCTCCGTACCATTTCCCCATATTCCATGGGTATTTAATGAGATCTCCAATACAACTTGGAACCCATGCTTCCGTTGAATCCAGTCCTTCTACTTTTTGAAATGCAAATACCAATTCAATTTTAGAAAATTTTTCGTACTCTTTATGGTACAACTCTACGGTTGGCATATTTTGAGCACTCATTCCAAGAGTTGAGTACAAGACAATTTCTTCCGAATCTGGAATGTTAAACTTAGCAATTGCTAAGTGAGGAAATTTTCCTCCATCTGCAGACCAATATTTCTGGTGAGGTCCTAATAGGGATTCTAAATGTTGCATCCGGAGCGCCTGGATCTCTTTCCAGGAATCGGGAGTTGCCCTATACTCCCAAAACTTTCGAGAGGCTTCAATTCGTTCTGCTAAAACACCATGGTCTGGATCACCAAGAGGATTTGCTGTGATTGAATCTATTTTGGCATATCTACTGTAACCGGAGACATTTTTTATCCCTGCCCAAGGAGGAAGGAATGCCAATAGTTTTTCTTTGTAAAAAAGGGCTACTCCATCCCCTTCTTCCGTCCAAATAAAGTGTAGATCATTTTTATCTAATGCGGCTATTGGAGATGAATCCATGATCTCATCTTTGCATAAATAGGGAGCTAGACCTTGTTTTGAATCATCCATGGATCTAGAGATAGGCGCAGGGATTCTATTTTGTATCCAAAGTGCTTTCATCTCTGTTTCCGGGTTGTGAATGGACTGGAGGTAAAGATAGATGGTTCTCCCATCATCTTCCAGAAAAGCTCCATACGAGCCATAGGGATTTGTTTCCTGATAGATGACTTCTTCTTTCATTAAAAAATTCGAGAGGGAACAATCCGGTCTTTGAATTTTTGGATATGAGCCAGGATTCCTTGTTCCATATTCTCTTCAAATAAGATTTCAGGATAATATGCTGAGGCATTGAGGAGGCCTTTGAGAGAGTTTTCAGACCAGGTTTTATAATTCCTTAGAGATTCAAAAACTGATTCAGGGACTTCTTTATTTTCTTTTTTACATTTTATAAATGTTTCCACTGCATTTTCAGGGGTAACAAACGCTTTTTTTCCCATACGGTACCTCTCACTTTTTATGTATGTTATTCCATATTTTCTTTTGGAATAAATTCTGCCATTCTCATTTTTTTACTACTAAAAAAATGAATCTACTGTTTTACACGGATTTTCGCTTCTGCTATTTTCCATTCCCATGGGAGGAGATTCGCTGTATGACGCCTCAACCAATTGTCAGTGGAAATGGATTGGTCTTTTAATATAGGTTTTTTATGGAAAAACTTAATTAGTTTATCACTTAATATGAGATAAAAGAGTTCTTCTCCCGAACTTGAATCAATCACCCATTCATACTCTACATTTTTAGATGGGAGGCGAATAAAACCAAAATTCATTTTATTCATCTCATCTTCATCATTTGGAAAAAGTAGGTGTAAGGTTCCATCCGATTTTTGGTTTAATAAATAAAGATATCCATTTTTAGGAAGATAGACTCTAAAAAATACTTGGTCTCCGGGTGAATAGATTTTCTTATTAGGTGATAATTGGAGGATGGAGGAATCGTCTGTTGAAAGTGGATTGATTAATAGTACTAAGGAGAGAAATGGTAACCACCAAATCTTGAAAAAAAACAATGACAGTAATTCATTCCTTTTCGATATGTATTTAGATTTATGACGGAAGATCAAACTCAATTACCACAGAAAAAAGATATACTTTCCTTAGGTCTCTATCAAATTTTTGTTACGGTCATTTGTCAAGTTGTACTCTTTATCTTACTCCAGTTAACAATCGCACCTGTGGTGGTATTTGAAAAACTTCCGGAGGAATTTTGGGAGATGGGGGAAGCAGAAAGAATGGATATTCAAAAAGCTGTCATTGAGGATGTTCAATCGTTAGCAAAGACAGATCCCCAGTCAATTACAAGTGAATACTATACAACCATCATACGAAAAAAACCATCCTTATTTTTATTGAATAATTTCCTATGGTTCTTTGGTTTCGTTATGACGGGTTATATTCTTTTTACATGGAAAAATTTTCATCCCCTACCTAATTTTGACTCACCCTTGCGGGGTCCAGAGATATTGCGTGGTTTAGCATTGGGTTTAAGTATTTTTATTATAATTAGTTCGTTTTCTCTGATTTTTTATATCTTTGATTACAAACCACATGTAGCTGAATTTCAAAGGCTTTTATTTTCGGAGTTAAAGGGAAATGCATACCTTCTAGCTTGGTCTATTTATACAATAGGAATTGTAACAGGAATCATAGAAGAGATGTACTTTCGTGGATATTTACTTACTCAATTTGTTCAAATCAATGCAGGGGAGTTTGGACTTGTATTCACATCTTCACTTTTTGGGCTTTTACACTATTCATCAGAGGCTTCTTTTCTTGTCCCTATATTTATTACACTAGTTGGGTATATTCTAGGTAAGGCATATTTAGTTACAGGTAATATATGGATATCTATGATTGGTCATGCAATGTATAACTCTTTAGGAATATACACTGCATTTTTAGTTGGTGATAAGTTATAACAAATATGAGAGTTCATTTATTAATTTTATTTACTAATCATAAAAAACTTTTTAACTACGATATTTTAAAATTAATATTTATTTTTACTTTATTTACTTCTTCAGTTTACTCTTATGAAGTTGTGGAAAGTATAGATTCTGTTGAAGATACAAATCTGAAAATAATAAAATTACTTAATAATTTAACGGAAGATAAAATAGAGCCTTTAGAAAAAACGAGAGGTTTTAGCTACAGATATTCTCCAGTATGGTATTCGCCATTTAAATTTGATTTTTACATAGGTAAATTCACTAAAAAAAGTCAGGGAGCTTTGATTAGAATTGAAGCATCCAGAAGAGGAGAAGAAAAAATATATAAAGCTATCTTATCCAAATATTTAGCTTTAAGTGAGGATGAAAATTTTAAAGGTTTAGACATAAAAAAGAAAAATCATCTACTAACTCAAACATTTAATATAGTATCACCTTCTTTGAGTATTTTTTATTTGGGGTACGATTCTCCTTTCTATCAAACTAATGAAATGCTTATGAAAATGGGTTTGTACTTTTTAATTGATATGGTAATCGTAGGGCTATTTGCATTCTACGCAGAGAATACAGTAAAGACAAAAAGTATTTTGGATAGGGTATTATTAAAAGAAGGTCCAGATGGATTTGATCTACTGAAAGGAAGTAATTCAGGATTTTTTCTGGCTTTTTTAGCAGTTCCTAGAATATTTCGTGGTATAGATGGGTATAATGAAACAGCTACTCAAAATAAAATTCATGATTTTATAGGACAAAAAGCAAACCTTGAATTAGCATATACTGTAAGGTACTAAAAGTTTTTAAGATTAAGTACATAGGATTAGAATGAAAGAAATTGATAACTTATTAGAAGTCATGAATCGATTGCGAGGAGATAATGGATGTAATTGGGATAAAAAACAAACCCATGAAACTTTAACACCGTATCTTTTAGAAGAGTCGTATGAAGTTGTAGATGCTCTAGAACGTAATGACCAAATTAACTTAAAAGAAGAGCTTGGGGATCTTCTTTTTCAAATTGTATTTCATTCTAAAATTGCCGATGAAAATAATACATTTCATTTGCGTGATGTAGCCAGTTCAATTACAGATAAGTTGATTCGCAGACATCCTCATGTATTCGAGGACCAAAAATCACTCGACTCTGAAGAGGTTGTGGTAAATTGGGCAAAGCTAAAAGAAAAAGAGAAGAGAGATTCAGGCATTCTAAAGCAATCTATTTTAGATGATATCCCAAATGCGTTGCCAGCTCTTCAAAAATCATTAAAAATTCAGGAAAAGGTTTCTGAGGTTGGATTTGATTGGGACTCACTCACAGGAGTTTTTCTAAAAGTAAAAGAAGAACTTAGTGAATTAGAGGAGGAAATTTTTAATGAGTCTTCTTCAAAAGAGAGAAAAGAAGAGGAATTAGGAGATCTAATGTTTACACTAGTGAATCTTGCTAAATTCTTAAAAATTAATCCAGAAACAGCTCTTAGGAAGGCAAATCAAAAGTTTAATAAGAGATTTAGAACTATAGAGAAGTATGCAAAAATTGAAAATAAAAATATTCTGGATTTAACAAAGGATGAAATGGAAGAATTATGGCAGATATCAAAGAACATAGACAATCTTTAGAAGAGAGAGATTTCCCAATTTTAGAGTCCATGTCAGACAAGATGAGACTCTTGGTTTTAGATTCTTTTGAATGTACTCCACTTGAGGAATCCTGGCCCTATAGATACAAGGTAACTGTTAACTCATTTGATTTTGAGTGGGTATTCTCAGCTATGGGATCGGTTACTCTCAGAGTTGCAAAGAGTGAGAGATATAGGAGAAATCCCCCACCTATTTTTTATCTAAGTGTGGGGAAATACGCAGGTGGTTACAGGTGGGAAGATGGTGATGCAGTCGAAGTAAAGTTTATTAAAGATGAAATCATTGCAAAAGTAAAAAATATAATTAATAAATTCCTTGATGGTGGGGGAGTTGTTTAGTTTTAATTGATTTTAGGTAAGAATTATAAGAAAAATTAAAGATAAAGTAATGAAAGAATAAAACGGATTGAGGTAGTAGATGGAATATAGAAGACGAGCAAAGGGAGAACATACAATTTATGAACTGGAAGGAAATTTAGATATTTATTCCGCTCCTAAAGTAAAGAAAGACATAACTATGTTTGTAGACAAAGAGAAAGTAAAGTCACTAGCATTGGAAATGTCAAAAGTACCTCACATGGATTCATCTGGAATAGCTATGTTAGCTTTTTTTCATAAAAAAATGAAACAAGCTGGTAATACGTTTACTCTAATCAATGTTACAAATGATATTATGGCAATATTACGATTATCATCATTAGATAGTTATTTTTTAATCATTGCATCGGAGGATGCGTTAAAATAAATTTATTCTTCTCTATTTAATTCCTCTACCGTTATCTGATAATTGGAAATTTCATTGAGCTTAAGCACTTCAGTATCGCTAATTGCAATCCATTCAAAGTTTTCTATAGATATTTTAGAGATTTTGGAATAGCTCCTGCCACCACTTTCTATTCGAATGGTAAACTCTTTGGTAGATTTCTTGGAATCCAAAGAAATTTCAAAAATATTAGAGAGGGGAAGTGAAATTGGATATAAATTACTATTTATTGTTAAAAAACCTGAGGATATTTCAACCATTTCACCAAATAAAATTCTTCCATCTATTAGTATTATTTTTAAATTTGGAGGAATAACTGTATTACGCACTTTGTTTATTTTACTCACAAAAGAAATCATTTCACTGCTTTCTTTTTCTTTAACTAAGATGAATGATTTAAATTCTTTTTTTAGCTCTTCAATTTGCTTTGCTTCATCTGGATTTATATTTACTTGATTTTCTTCAGATTTGTTGATTTTATCTATAATAACATTAGATTTGATAAGAGAGTTCCCAGTTTCAACCGTTTTAACAAATTCAGTATCACCTAAGTTTTTTGCATTTTGTTTAGAATATTCTTTTAACTCTTCGTTATTTTCATAGATTGAACCTATCATCATAATTCTTCTGTTTGCTTTGATAGAAATTGACGTACTATCTTTTTTTTCTACTAGCTTAATATATTCTCCTGTTGCTTCATTTATATTTCCAAGTTCCTCTAAACTTCTGGCACGAACAAAGTTTTGTTCACTATTTCTATTCTCAATTTTTTCGAGGGCTGACACTGTATCGCTATACCTTCCACTTTCATAATAAAGATTTGCTTTTTCTGAAAGTGGTATGGGTAGGAGATCAATCTCTTTGCTCCGTCTATCATTTTCTATCAATACATTAATTAGAATCCTTGAATAATCACCAAATTGAGTGCCTGTAAATATCTCTTCTGTTTTATATAATTTTTGTAACGCTAAGTTAGTATTACCTGTCATCGCATAGCAATATCCTAAATGAAGTAGTACAAATCCATTTTCATAACTATTAGAATCTTTAAATTTTATAGAAATTTCTTCATATTTTTTTATTGCATTAGAGAATTTTTTTGTTCGTTCCATAAAGAAAGCATATTGAATTTGATAAATATCATTTCTATCTTCAATGAAAGATAATCTTTCATTAAACGAAATAAAACGTACGAGGTTAACTATATACAATCCTATTCTTTCTGACACTGATATGTCTAATTCTTCATTGCTAATCTGTGAATTCATAATAGCAGATTCGAGAATATTATTTTTTAATTCAGAAACGTAATCATCTTTTGTAATAAGAATATTTTTTATTTTTTCTCGTAACACTTTAGAAGAAAGTTCATAATTTAAAAGCTGTTCTTTATTTACATAAAATTTAAGCTCTAAAACTTTAATGTCTATTATACTATTTGACATCAATGAAAAAAAACCAATTAGAACTAATAATATTAATATATATTTACTATAATCTATAATTATATATTTAGAGTTATTTTCTATTAAATTAGACTGTTTAATATTTTTATCCATTGCTTAAGGAATTTCTAAAATAATCATTGAAACATCATCCCTAAATTCATCTGAAAATGCCTCTAATTCTTTTACCAAAAGAGAAAGTAGATCCTCATTGGAAAGATTCAAGTTTTGATTGATGAGATCCATTAGCCTTTCTTCTGAAAAGAGTTCTTCATCTTTACCGGGAGCTTCTGTCACACCATCAGAATAAATAAATAATTTATCTCCTGGTTTTGCATGAAATCTCAATAATCTGTAATCACAGTCATCTATCATTCCCAATGGAGGGCCACATGCATCAAAGAAAATGATTTCACCTGTAGAAGGTCTAAAGCAAAAAGGTGCATTATGACCTGCATTAGAACATATAATTTTACGTTTTTCTGTAATTAGGAAAAAAACGGATGTAGCAAAAAAGGAAGATTGGAACCTATTTCCAACTATATTACTCAATTGTTGTAGTACGTAATTTGGTTTGAAGCTTTTTGATACTATAGACTCTACTGATAGAAGTGTAACTGTAGTTACCAAGGCTGCAGATACTCCATGGCCAGATGCGTCCGCAAAAAATATACCTGTGTACTTTTTATCTGAATTTTTTTTATGAGTTAAACGGTAATAATGGTAAATATCTCCCGATACTTCCCTCATTGGTTTATAGTACGAGACTATTTTATAATCTTCATACATGTAGTCCTGAGGTAAAAATAATTCCTGAACTTCCTTTCCTATTTTTAACTCTTTATTTATCTCATCATTTAATTTAGAAATAGTCAATATTGTATCTTCTATTTTTGAAGCCATTGTGTTAAATGTAAGACCTAGTTCGTCTATCTCGTCTCGTTTCTCAAATTTCCAGTCTACTCTGGAGGAGTATTCACCTTTCCCCATCTCTATCGTAGCAATTTGGAGTTGAGAGATTCTAAAAAATATAAATTTATATACAATAATACCGAATACTAAATGTGTAATTATACCCCAAATCATAGCTATACCAATTTGAATATAAAGTTTATTCAACCTATCTTTAATACTTTTCAGACTTAAATGAGAGTATAGAAAAATATTTTCAGATGCAAGTTCGGAGTTCATTGGGATTAGAATAGAAATTGAAAAGTCAGATTTTTGAAGTTCAAGATTATATTTAGATGTAAAAATAGAATTTGCATCACTCATCTGTTTAGCTTTTTCTAATAAATCGTTAGATAGAACCAGTTCCCCTTTCTCATTTTTTTGAAAAATAATCTCTCCTTTTGAAGTAAATACAATATATGTATTAATCTCATTAAAAGTAAGAGTATCATTTACCTTGTTCATGATTTCTTTATTATTTTTGGAAACTACTTTATCTTTTAAATCATCTACAACTTGTAGTACGAAGTTAACAGATTGATAATTAAAATTTTTAACAAGTAAATCTGTCTGATTTTCATAGATTAAGACTGAGAAAAATAGTAAGTTTATTAATGCTAAGATTACATATAAAATTCCAATTTTTATTTGGAGTGATCTAGATTTTCCTATTTTTTCAAAAAAAGAATTCATAATATAAGTAATATAAGTCTAGTTTAAATTTCGAGAGAATCAAGAAGTATATATTCATTTTTTTAGGATATTGCTTTTTTTAAATGAAACTACTCCAAAGGCCATATTTTTTTGGGCATGGAGATATATTAAATGATTTTCCATACAGTTCAAGAAATGGAATTTTAGTTCTATAATTATTTTAAGATAGTAAAATACTAAATAAATTCATTTACAGATAAGCTATAAACATGATATTATAACCGATAATTTAATGAAAAATGCTTACTAGAATCTTTTTTTTAGCTTATTTTTCCTCACTTTCACTCTTTTCGGATGTACTCTTCCTGAAAACGGGGGAGACAATTGAAGGATCGTATTTGAATGGGGATTCCAAAGGAGTTCAATTTGAGACAGATACAGGTAAGATTTTAGTCCAACGTAAAGATGTACTTAAATTAGAATTAGGATATACAGGTTCTAGTTTTTGCTTCAAACGCAAAGGGAAAGAATCTGAATGCGAAGGAATCTTGCACAGTGTATCTGAAGAATCCTTTTCTTATGTGAAGGGAAGAGCAGGAACAAAAGTTGAGACAATCTCAATGGATTCTATTGTCTATTTAAAACTCTATAAAACTAGAAAGTCTGACCGTTTTTTGGGAATCTTTGCGGTAGGGATGGAAGTAACAATCAATACAGATAGCATAAAAGAATCAGGAAAGATTGAAGAATATAATTTTCCTGAACGTCGGATCCTCATCAAATCTAATGGAGTAAAAAAGTATATAGAAGAGGACTCCGTTCAATTTCTGGAATGGAAAAAGAAGCCCGGTATTTTACAATATTCAAAGTTTGTGCTGGAGTATTCTCTTCCTGGAATTCACCAATACAATTCAAATAAGCTTACAGGAATCACTTTGGGAACATTGTTTCTATTGTTTTCTGTTGCTATTCCCATTGAATATTCAGCTGCACAAAAATCAGCAGCCAAGAATTTTGATTATATCCCTGTGGGTGACAATATCTATATTGTATCAGGACTTGGCTCGGATTCAACATTTGAAAAACACAAAAATCAGTACTATTATGCAATTGGTGGTCTAGGTGCAGTCTATATGATTCACTCTTATACCATTTTTAAAGAATTTAGAGAAGGAAAAATTCCTGGGTTCAACTCATTAGAGGTATCGGTTACAAAAAGCAGTCCAGAAACCAGAGTATTTAAGAATCCAGAACAAACAGGAATGAACACAAATATTGAATTGAAATATTCTTATTCATTCTAAGTTTATATATTAGAAAGGATATTTCAAAAGAATGAGGAAAAAAATAAACAGGAGAATGTATGTCTGAATTAGTAGAAGGGAAAAAAGCTCCCACTTTTAGTGCAACCAACACAGAAGGAAAAAAGGTAAAACTTTCTGAATTGCTAGGAGAAAATGGACTGGTGCTTTATTTCTACCCAAAAGATAGCACTCCAGGTTGTACAACAGAAGCTTGTGATTTTAGAGACAACCAAGCAAATTTAAAAAAATTAGGATACAGTGTTGTTGGAATTTCAAAGGATAATACAAAGTCCCACCAAAAATTTGTAGAGAAGCAATCTATAAATTTTGAACTCTTGAGTGATGAAACTGGAGAAATATGTGAAAAGTATGGTGTCTGGCAGGAAAAACAATTCATGGGGAAGAAGTTTCTTGGAATTGTAAGATCTACTTTCTTACTGGATGCTAATTTGAAAATCCAAAAAATCTATACATCTGTCAAAGTCAAGGGACATGTGGACCAGATCATCAATGATATTAAGAGCTTGAAATAAAATATTACGAATAGGAATTAAAATGAAGTTACATACCTCAAAATTACATATAAGTTCGGGAAAACTCAAATCTGGTTTTTTTTACAAAGTTTTTCATGTATATAAAGATAAGATATCTGAAGAAATCAAAAAAAGACTCTCAGGTGTAATTGACAATGCAATTTTCACTGGAGATGTAGGACAGCAATACATTGACCACCAAGAAAAAGTAATATATCTTGGAATTGGTGATGAAAAGAAAATTAATATGAGAAAAATTGCTGCCTTGTATATAAAACTTGGTGAACAATTGATCAAATGGAAAGATGTTGGGCTTGAAATATATGCTGGTGAACTAACTGCTAAAATTAAACCTGAACTTTTTGCTTATCAAGTTGCTAACTCACTTGAAATTGGTGCATTTCCCATAGATTTTCTCTCTAAGTCATACAGAGAAAAAGTAATCAATCCAGGAAAAATAGGAATTGTTTTTGATAATCCTACAGAAGAAAAAGAAGGGACTAAGGGAATTGAAAAGTCTAAAATTGTAAGTAGATATTTAAATGCTACAAGACAAATTGAGCATCTTCCACCCAATCACTTTACTCCGGAAGAGTTTGTATCACGATCTAGAGAGATAGCAAAAGAAAATAAATTAAAGATAACAGTTTTTGATGAAGCCCAATTAAAAAAAGAAAAGATGGGTGGGATTTTGTCTGTATCCCAGGGTTCCGATAAAAAACCAAAAATGATAATTATAGAGTACCAACCCAAAAATCCAATAAGCAAAGAAAAATTAGCAATTATTGGGAAAGGTCTTACTTTTGATTCGGGAGGCATAAGTATAAAGCCATCAGCAGATATGCATGAAATGAAATACGATATGTGTGGAGCAGCTGCAACTATTCATGCTATTGGAGCTATTGCTAGCTTAGGACTTCGAGTTCCTGTGATTGCTGCTATAGGAGTTGCAGAAAATATGCCTGATGCAGCAGCAGTTAAACCAGGTGATGTATACACAGCATATAATGGGATTACAGTTGAAGTTCAAAATACTGATGCTGAGGGAAGATTGGTATTGGGGGATGTAATTGCGTATGTAACAAAAAAATACAAACCAGAGTATATGGTAGATCTTGCAACATTGACAGGTGCTGTAATTATAGCCCTAGGAAATGAAGCTGCAGGTGTTATGAGCAATTCACCTGAACTCACAGAGTATCTCAAAAAAGCATCCGAAACTTCAGAGGATAGAATATGGGAACTCCCTCTTTGGGAAGAATATGGTGAAGATCTAAAAAGTGATATTGCAGATGTAAGAAATATCACAGGTGTAGGACGTGGTGGCGGGACTGTATCTGCAGCACAATTTTTGCAGAAGTTTATTGAAGGTGATGTAAAGTGGGCTCACATTGATATAGCTGGGACTGCTTGGAGGGGAAAACCATCAGGAGCTCAATGCTCTGGTCCTACAGGATATGGAATTAGGCTTTTAGTAGATTTGGTTTCAGAATTAGAACATAAAAAATCCGGAAAAAATTAATGAACATAGAATTTTTACTTCCTATAGAAAATGAAATATTAGTGTCATACACTTTTTTGCTTTTAGTTACAGGTTTGTATGTCACTTTTAAATTAGGGTTTCCGCAGTTTAGATATTTTTTACTAGGGGTCAAAATTCTAACAGGTGCTATGGATGATAAGGGCTCTAAAGGGCAGATTATCCAAAGCCAGGGTTTATATGCTGGTGCAGCTTCCTCTATCTTATTTGGAGCTGTGCTGGGTTCTGCAATTGCTTTGAGTTTAGGTGGAGTGGGTATTCTCTTCTGGATATGGATGATAGGGCTACTTTCAGCTCCTTTGAGAATTGTTAGTTCCACTCTAGCAATTAAATTTAGAACGAAAACTACATATGGAAGATACCTTGCAGGTCCCATGTACTTCATAGAAAAGGCATTAAAGGCAAATTGGTTGGCAATGGCTTTTGCTATTTTGAGTATAGGGACAGTATTTTCTTTGGGAGGAGCAGTTCCCATACTTAGTATGACATATCTATCTCAAAATGTATTTGGTTCTAGAGGGCTTATTGTTCCAATCTTAGCAGTTGCCATTTTAATATATGTTAGTTTAGGGGGAATTCGAAGGTTAGGAAGATTTGCGGGAGTCTTTGTTCCCTTAGGACTTATTTTATTTGTTATATTTTATTTTCGTATCTTTGAGTTTATGCCTTTTGGAGCCTTTCTTATTTCAGTTTTTCAGAATGCTTTCAGGATAGATTCAATAGCAATTGGAGGCACTCTTGGTCTCTTAGCCTTAGTGGGACAAGCTCTGGGATCATTCTGCATTACTATTGAGTTGGGTTTAGGAAAAAGTGCAGGTGTGTCTGGTGCTGTTAGAACAGATTATCCATTTAAGCAGGGACTGGTTGCTATGATTCCGCCTGTTTTTGAATCACTTGTGATCTCCACAATGACAATCTATGCTCTATTTTCCTACAATGCAGTATCCATAGAAGACCAACTTTATCTCCTATCATACCTATTTGGTTTTAAAAATACAATATCTGGAATTCTTTTTATCTCTTCCTTTATAATTCTTGGAATGGTATCACTGTCAACATGGTTTCATGTAGGACAGGAAAACGCCTTTTATATACTTGGGGAAAAATTTGCTAGTCTTTATAGAATTTTATTTATGGCCTTTATACTGTTTGTGTCATACTTATATATTAAGATAGGTGAAAATGTAATCTTATATTCATTTAATATAGGCTATACACTTGCAATACTTACATCTATTCCTGTACTCGTCTCGCTAGTAATTTTAGTTAAGACGGTTGCATTTGAACAAAATAAATATTTTACTGAGTCAGGTGCAAGGTACGAAGTAGCAAAAGATCTTTACATTTTACTTTTGACTATTTTACCAAAAAATCTTATTTCTAAATTACTTGGGATGTTTACTTATGTAAAGCTTCCAAGATTTATGATGATACCAATCTTAAGAGCATTTGCTAATATTTATAAAATTAACGTAAATGAAGCCGAATTAAACATTTCAGAGTACAATTCTTTGAATCAATTTTTTACAAGGGCACTAAAGGCAGGGGCTCGTATAATTGATAGTGATAAGGATGCAGCAGTAAGTCCAGTAGATGCACGTATTACTAATTTTGGAGATATAAATGAATCTACTCTAATCCAAGCAAAAGGCTTTGATTTTAGTTTGCGAGAGCTAATAGGTTCCGAAAAGTATTGGAAAGATTTTGAAAGTGGGAAATTTATAACATTTTACCTTTCTCCTCAGGATTATCATAGAATTCATTCCCCATTTCATGGAAAAATATTGGGGTATTACTATGCTCCTGGTAAATTATTCCCTGTAAACGATGCTGCTGTGGGTGGTATAAAAAGTCTTTTTCCTAAGAATGAACGATTGATTACATTTTTACAGACAGATTTTGGCAAGATAGCAGTTGTAAAAGTAGGAGCTTCTAATGTTGGAAAGATCCGAGTTACATATGATGATAAGATTGTAACAAATACATGGATTAGAATTCCTAAAGAACATGAATATAATAATGTAAATATAATGATTAATAAGGGATCAGAACTGGGTAGATTTGAAATGGGATCTACTGTAATACTTATTTTTCAAAAAGACATGATTGATTTAACGCAATTCAACAAAGAAGATAGAATCCAATATGGATCGACTATTGGACAATTAAAAAATAATTCTTACCAAGTGAGTGCAAGGGATATTAAAAAATCTGCATAAATAACTATTCATCTTCTAGTCCGAGTCTCCAGAGAGCTGTTCCTATTAAATTATGCTTTTCGGCTATTTTTAATAGCTTCTCTCTGAGCTCCAAGTCAGAGTAAAAGATAATACTTTCTTTATTTCCATCTTTACGAGTTATTTGTGTACACCCTAAAGTCTCACGTTGGTGAGGATTTCCAGCCTTTAATAGCTGAGCCTCTCTTGCACTTACCACTCTAGCTGTTTTTTGTGTTTTTGACCACTCATAACCATAGGAAGGAATTCCTAGCCAAATCTGTTCGGGTTTTAAAAATTTTTTTAATTCTTCAATATTATTTTCTGCCCACTTTTCTCCCGTAATACATCCTGGATCTGTTTTTGGATTGTGGTAATCATAAGCCATGAGCACAACTGAATCTACATAAGGTGATAAATATTCTGGATTATGAAAATCTTTATTAATATCAGAAAAATCTAATGGAGGAAAAATAGCTATGGATAGATGAATATTTTGCGCACTGAGTTGTGTTTTTAATTCTTTGAGGTAGGCTCCGTATGGACGGGAGTAGTCGTCGGGGAGACCTTCAAAATCTAAATGCACTCCTTTGAAATTGTAGGTATTTAAAAATTTAATTATACTTTCAATAGATTTTAAACGAGAATTCTCTGAGGAAAGAAGTGTTATACCATCTTTCACCGAGGAGATCCCAACCATAGGATAGATGATAGGTTTCTCTGGATCTTTTGATATTTTTGACTTGGTGATTTTATTCATCAACTCATTTTCAAATCTCAACTGACCCGTACCACGTAAAAGTAGTCCAGTAATACAAATAATATCATAGTCCCTTTGAATACGCGAAATGTACTGTGGAGGAAATTTTTCAAATGAATTAGAGTTTACATATCCCCATTTTTTTATTTGAGAGGCAGAGTTTTGGGTTTCCTCAGAGGAAATATAATTTGATAAAAAAAATAGAAGGATGATTAAAACCTTCAAAGAAAATGTAAAATTCCTATAAAAAATCTTTGAATATTTAGGATTGGAGGTTTTCGAGAAAAGCTCTATAATAATTTTCATTCTCTTCATACCTTATCAGATGAAAAGAAAAGGTCAAGTTTTTTAATTCATTATATTTTTCTAATATATACTAGAATAGAATAAATTAATTTTCGAAGGTTTCTTTATTAAAGTAATATTTCAGTATGGATCGATACTAATAGATATGAGGAATTTAGTTTTTCTTTTATTTTTTGTTTTTCAATTTTTAAATCCCTACTTTTCAGAGGGATTTGCAGAAGAGTTAAATCCTTGGAATCTCCCTATAAACAAACGCGTAATACATAGGAAAAATGTCAGTCACTTACTCATAGATCCAAGAACAGACCATTGCCGGGTTGTGCTGATTCTTGGGGATCGGTTTCCATATTCATATAAATCTACACAATATGGTCTCTATATAAAAACTTCCTCTGAAAAAGAAGCCCTAGAAATAATGAACGCGTTTGATAAACAACTCGGTCTAGGATATGAGATTTACCTCAAGTTAAATGGCTCTAGAATTATAGAGTGGAGTTTTTCTTCTTAGTTAGTTGACCAGATGGGTGTTCTCCATTTCTTTGAAGAGAGTGGAATCACATGTTAGAAATTGGAACCGTTAAACTAGAAGGAAAGGTTGCTCTGGCTCCAATGGCAGGAGTGTCCGATAGTCCCACCCGGCAAATCACCCGAAAAATGGGATCAGCTTTTTCCTATACAGAATTTGTTTCTACAGATGGGATCAGTCGGGGTATACAGAAGACAATTGACCTATTTAAGTTCAAACCCCTAGAGCGTCCAATCTGGTTCCAAATTTTTGGAAATAAAAAAAATACAATCAC
>CAMCZP010000003.1 GCA_945887855.1 Leptospira interrogans serovar Manilae
AATGTAGCAATTGCAATAAATTGGTATCCAATACCTTTTGGAGAGCTAACTTTTGGATTTATAGACAAAGAAGCAATAACCGGGGCAGTGATTGTTACTCGAACTTCAGTTGTGATACCTTGAAGAGAGGCAACCACAGTTTCATCACCCTCAACTGAGCCAAGAATCATGCCGGGAATCCCTCTATAATTTAGTTTTATAGTTTCTTTTTCATTCCCCGTAACAAATGTAACCTGGTTAGTTACGTCTAGGTATGTTTTATCTTCATAAATTGCAGTTACTTGTAACTGAGAGATTGTGCCTTTAACAATTTCTTTGTTACCACTTATCGATAAATTTATTATTTTAGTTTTGGATAGATTGGTGGTAGTAGAGCCTATTAAACCACTAAACTTCGCAAATATTTCAATGTTTCCGGGGCTCAAAGCAGTGAAGTACCCACTTTTGTCTATTGTACCATTGCTGTTGCTAACAGACCAATTGACAGAGGTTGTTATATCTTTTTTTTCTAAGATGGAACCATTGCGAACAATTGCTAGAGCTTTGAATTGATCACTAAAACCAATTGGTACAAAAGGGATACTAGAAACCTCAATATGATCAATTGGATACCCATCTATAGAAAGCTCACATTCTCCTGTTATGGATTCCACAGTAGCTTTTACTTTAGTAGTTCCGGGTGATAATCCTTTGTATCTTTTTTTCATATAACCACTTTCATTGTCCCCATTAGAATTGGTTTTTCTAAAGGATTTAGAGCTATTAGTGGAAATATCCTCTTCAAACTGGAGAAGACTTGGATCTTTTAGTTCCCATGTGGCAAGATCGGTTACATTGACTTTATTCCCGTCCGAGTAGATAGCCCAGGCAGAAAGTTCTGTATGCTGATCGGGTAGGATAGAGGTACGAACAGCCTCAATTTGGATATTTTTAATTTTTGCACCTTCAGAGACAACGGTATCCACTCCAGTGTTTGCACTGGGGGTTGAAGGAATGACAAAAAATGGGGGTTGGCCTGCTGCTCCCTTATTACAGGAAAAGAATAGCACCGCCATTATTAATAGACTTAGGTAGATTTTCATTTGATTTCTCCTCAATGGAAAAAATATTTAGCATACACACTATATAAATTTATAATCGTAGATTGTCCATAAAATATTTATTGTTACTTTCTAAATTATTTAGAACCTGAAAAAAAATATAAATTTAACTTTCAGTTTTTATTAAATTCATCTTCTAAGACCCCCTGCTGATAGCAGAGGGTTTTAAGAAAAAATCTTGATCATAAGCCGGATTCTGTTCCTGTTTCCAGGCAATAGCTATTTATCTTGCTGTAAAGTTACCATTACAGTCTTTGCTCCCCACCCGCAGTCTCCTGAAATCTATCAACAACTGCATACTTGAGATTGCACCCTGAAGGGTTTACAATGCCTTCCTCTTCGCAGAGAAAGCGGTGGTCTCTTACACCGCCATTTCACCCTTACCCGTATTCGGGCGGTTTCTTTTCTGTTGCACTTTCCATCCAAAATTACTTTCATAATTTTGTTCCGGGAATTACCCGGTTCAGTGATTTCTTGGTGTCCGGACTTTCCTCACACCCGGTTGCCCGGGAAGTGCAGCTATCTCACAAGATTCTAGAGTATGCTTCATTACTTCATTGCTATCGCAAGAAATTTTTTTATAAAAAAGTTTGACATTGATAATCAGTCTCAATATTATTGTCTATATATGGAAAAGTGTCATTGTTCGGGTGTAAGGTTTGAGAAGATAGTTGAAATAGCCAAGCAGGAGTCAGCGTCATTTCTAGAAGTTGCAAAGCAATTAGATGTCTCTGAGACATGCACTGCTTGTAAGCACGATATGATTTCCTATTGCGAAACGAATTTAAATTTACTACATTATTGTTAAACTGAGATCACAAGAACTGGATTTCCTTTTGGAAAACCTTCTATTCTTTGTAAAAATTCCTCTTTTGTACCTCTAAACTGAATTTCTTCTTCACACGTTAAATCCAATCCCAAAAACACCTTTGTATTTTTAGGAAAAATTTCTAAAATTTCCCGAAAGGATTTTTTATACCTATAGGGGGTTTCATACAACACAAGTGTATGACCAAATGACATATATTTTTTTATAGTTTTTAAGCGATCTACAGATTCCCTGGGTAGAAATCCAATAAATGTAAATGGAGAGGTCGGGAGACCCGAGAGTAGGAGAGCAACTAAAAAAGCTGAGGGTCCGGGAATCACTTTGATAGAAATTCCTTCTTGGATTGCTCGCTTAACCAAATCTTGCCCTGGATCTGCAAGCAACGGGGTTCCTGAATCAGAAAATAGGCATGTTTTTTCATTTGATTTAACTTTTTGTAAAAGAGCTTCCAGGCTCTGTGGATCGGTATGCTCATTGAGGAGTTCAAAGTCTTTGTTTTGTGTGGAGCAATGTTTTAAAAGTTTAGATGTTGTTTTGAATTCTTCACCAATGATAAGATTCGCAGTTTGGATTGTTTCCAGACACCTTGGACTCAAATCACCACCATTCCCAATGGGAACAGAGGTAAGATAGAGAGTGGGATTCATTTTTGGATGGTTTGGATAAGTATGTCAGCGTGTAGAGAGTCGCTCAAAAGCTCTTCATTGCCCCTGTGCAATAATACTCCCATTTTTGCCCGTTTCAACATGGGAAAATCATTTTTGGAGTCCCCGAATGCAAGGTCAATTCCAGTTCCAATTGTATTTTCTATAGCTCTTACCTTGCCTTCCCCATAGGTGAAAGGTTCATGGATCAAGGCAGTTGTGAGATTGTTTTCAACTACTAAATTCATCCCCAAAACAGAATCTTCAGAAATTTGGAAAAGGGGAGCTATGGGTTGGATGATATAAGTGGGAGAAGATGTGACAATAAAAATCTTCCAATTGTACTTCAAAAGCATGGATATAATAGATTCCATTTCTGGAAATGGAGAAAGTGTCTTTTTTTGGAGAGCATCTTTCCAGACTTCTAGAGCTTTGCTATGCAAATCAGAAGGTGTCCATCCTGAAAACAAAAAGCTACTCCATCTGTATGCAAATTCGGTTCCTGCTGTTTCTAGGATAGAATTGTATTTTTTCCAAATAAGATCAGAGAGCAAATTTGGGTTGTTCTTTGCTGAACTTGCTTCGGGTAAAATACTCTCTAGGTCTTTCACATGCTGCAATCCCTCTTTTACGAGTTGCATCATCATGGTTTCTCCGAAATCACCAGAAATTAAAGTGTTATCAAAATCAAAACAGGCAATCCCGGGAAACATGGAAATCTGTTGGGATAACCGAGAAAAATGAGTGGGTTCCCAGCGAAAGAACTCCATAAGATTACGGTGTAGAGTCCTTTACAATGGCTACCTTAGGCTCTATCATTGGTTGGACTTGGATATAGTGTTCTGGATTTAATACTATGTTTTGGTACCTAACTTCAAAGTGAAGATGGGGACCTGTAGAGTGGCCCGTAGAGCCTGAAAATGCTATGATTTGACCTTTTTGAACTCTTTCTCCCTCTTTTACAAGAAGGTATGAATTGTGGGCATAGAGTGTTTGGATTTGGTTAATATCATGCTGGATAAAAACTGCAAGACCATAGTTTCCATTGTATGCAGCTGAAGTTACGACACCGTCCCCTGCTGCTAAAATTGGAGATCTATGTGGACAGGCTATATCTATCCCTGTGTGCATGGAATGCCTTCTCAAACCAAGTTTGGAAGATATTTTAGCGTTAACAGTACCAACTGGCCAAACAAAATCTCTATAGTCAGATAATACTATATCCCTTCCCTGTCCTTTGTTCGAGAGATTTTGGATGTAGCTTTCACTATATGGAATAAAAATTGGCTTTCGTACAGGAACAATTTCATTTTGTTTTAGAGAATTTACTTCTTTGAGTTCTTCCTCACTGGTTTCATACTCTTTTAAAAGATTGTTCAATGAAACTGGACTTTCTGCTAAAATAACCCATTTTCCTAAACGTTCCCCATAGGAATGGATTCTATCATTGTCGATTAAGATTGCTTGTTTAGTAGAGCTATCTAAGGTAGTAGCTCTTAACCAAAATGCTAAGAGTAGGAGAGTAGAGATTACTAAATTTTTTCGCATTTTTTTACCTTTTTTTCCCTGTTCACTATCAAACTTTACTTCTGATACAAGGATTTCATTTCGGCAAAAACTGTCAATTTTTTCCATCCTTCTGAATTTCGGTAAAAACCCGAAACTTGAGTAAAAAAAAGCTAAAGGAATTAAAAAAAGTGTAGTTGCTGGCTGCAGAACAGCCTATACTTTTTTCTTGGCTTTCTTGATTTGCTTTTTTCTTTTTTCTTCTTCTATATAATCTATCATAGCATCGGGAGTCATAAAAAGATGTGTATGATCCTTCCCCGTTCTAGAACAGGATTTTGGGGAGTAGTCTTTACAAATCTGAGGCCTTGTAGCATAGATCCCACATTTCCCATCCATTTGGAGTTCAGAGCAAGGTGTGATAAAAAGTAAGTTCCATGAACCCTCATTGTCTATATAGATTTGAACATTTTTATGTAGAAGATACCATGTATACAGTTGGACTTTTTCTTTTGATCTGGGTTTGTCAATTTCTACGGTGATGTATCTACAACAACCCGTGCACTTTAAACAAATTTCAGACTCTGTCATCTTATCTTCATTTTCAAATTGAGGAAAGACCAATGGAGTGTCGCCTTTATCAAATATTTTTCCCATGTTTATTTCCTCTGTGTGGTGTCGCTACTTGGTTGGTCATAAATTTCTTTTGTCAATTGGAGGATGTGTAAAAAAATATCCTCTTTTATATATGCGGGGGACTCCGTCCATTGGTTGACTTTGCGTATTACAGGTTTGTAATGAGTCCCTTTAAAACTAATACTTTCAAAGATAAGTAAAGTTGTGATTTGGTTTTGATCTGTTTTAAATTCTAAAGTCCATAGGGGAGCACCCGATGTGAGTTTGGTTGCTACGGCAAATCCATCTGCAATTTCATCATCAGGATATAGATCATAGGAGAGGGGTTTAACTGATGATTCCAATTGAGAAAAGAGTGCAGAATCTACTGGTTCTAGTTTACCTTTGAATTTTAACCAGATCCCTTTGCCATGGTCTTCAAATTGGTAGGAATTACTTTCTCCTTTGACTTTTATTTCAATTAGTGTATCATCTCCAATGCTCAATAATTGTCTATGTCTAAGGCTACTTAGTTTATTTGTAAATTTATCTATAACATAATTTTGTAATGCAATTAAGAAATTTTCTGTCACTACATACCTAGAGGACTTATCTTTAGTCCTCTCCCCAATCAAAAGAATTTTTTCGTAAACTCCATCATTTCCTAATTCAATCTTTGGAGAATTGGGAGAAATAGAAAATGTTGGGAGCGAACTGGGATCTTCTTGTGACAAAGTTCTAGTTTTTAGAACTGAAAAATCTATAAACACATTTTTTACAGGGTATCCACCCTCGTATTTATACTCTATATTAGAATCTACATCTACCCCCGATACTTCAAAAAAAGGGTGAGATTTTAGTCCGGTGTAATACCTTTTTAAAATAAATGGGTTTAATATATATTGATCTTTATCAATAAATCCCTCAAGAGGAGGAGTGTACTTCACTTCATTGAAATCATAATTCCAAAAGTTTACATCTGAAGATTCTTCTTTTTTCGAGTCAGTGTAAATGAAAACAAGGAGGGTAGTACCAAAGATAGATAAAATCAAAAGGAGTCTTTTAAGATTCATTCTTTTGATTTCCTCTTTGAGATAACATAGATTGACAATCCAAGAATTAGCGATAAGGGGTATCCAAAAAGACCTACACTCCAAATAAATAATTTTTGGTTTTGGGTGAGTGTTATGACGGGTGTATCTTCTTTTTTGGAAACAATGGAATCTACAATTTGTTTTTGGAATATCCAATTGATAGAATTCGATGCAAGTGCAGGATTTAAATTATAAATAATATACTTATCCGAAATCCAGTCTGTTCCAGAGTAGAGTATTACTTTACCTGTTTCTTTGGATTTGTCTTCTCCTGTATTCTCAGGAATAAGTACTACACCAAGAAGAAAGTTATTTTGTTTTTCATCCTGATCTAGCTTTTCATTTCCATTTGTATCTATAAATGTTGTAAATCCAGTTTCTAGAATGGGAATTTCTTTGAATTCTAAATTAGTTCTTGATTTCAAAATCTCAAAGTAACCAGAGTTAGGAAATACTGAACCTATTTCTTTCTTTATAAAAAGTGATGATATAGGATGATCTGGAAAATTGTTTGCGATGATTTCGGGTCTTCCCTGAACCTGTCTCAGTCTTCCTACTTCAAAGGAAATAGCAGATTTTTCTGTTAACCATTTAAACTGTTCCTTTGAATTTGGATTGATTGTGATAAAAACTTTTCCATTTCTCTGGAAAATGTAATTCATCAAAGATTCTTGTGCTTCTTTTGAAAACTCTACATCAGCCCCAATGATTGCAACCATGTCTGCATCTTCTGGAATCTTTGCCGGCCAGGTTTCTTTGAATCCTAATTCTTTGGTAGTATAATTAAAAAAAGTTAGGGAATTGATAAATCTAGTTAGTTTGGAATCTGGAAAATTTGAATATTTTTCACTATATCTCTCTCCATTCGATGCAGTGAAGTAGATTGTTTTGGAGGGTAAGGATAAATTATTCATAGCTTGAACAATCTTTCTCTCCAGGTTTTCTAAATCAGTTTTATTTTGGACAATGATCTTCTCTTCGATATAAGGGGATCCTGAAAAATTACCTGTTTTTAAAGTTCGGATCACGATCGTTCCATTCGAGACCTGATCAAATTCACCTAGAAGATCTTTTTCCACATCGGCGTTGATAAATTTAACTTCAATTCTTGGATTGATAGCGCTTAGTTGTTCTAAATAGATGGCAAGTTCCATTCTGACAGCACTCAAAATCCAGGATTCCTCTTTACCGGATGACTCCAGAGGTCGGGGATAAAATGCAGTTACAGTGACTTTTTTATCTAACTGCTTAATTATGCTTCTGGATGTTTCCGAATAAGAAAATTTTCCAATGGAACTCAAATCAAAATTATAATTCTTAGCAGTTGCAAAATAATTAATTACAATTAAAATAGGAAAGAGAAGTAAAAAATTATATGCTGATTTTTGAAGGAGTGATCTTTTATTTTCACTTGAGCTGGATTGTGCAGCTATGGACACTTTGCTAAGTGTAATAAAGATTTGATAAATTAAGGAAAAGAGTGCACAAACTACAATAGGAATGAGCAGAAAATCTCGAATTTTAGGTATGGGGCTAGCTTCTAGGGAAACTCCTGCACGAGTGGGAACATCCAGGTAGGATCGTAGTACAAAACTTAAGAAGGATATGATGGTGGATATGCCTATACTCAGATGCCCTTCAAAATAATTAGATTTTTTTTGTTTTTCAAAAAGAACAAATCCAGTATGAATGGAAACCAAAAGAAAAAATACAAAATCCCTTCCCACTTTAAAAGAAGGATTCAACACCATATCATAAGTTAAAAAGTATAAATATAAGGATATTATACTGGCGTAGGGAATGACTATTTTAGGAGAAAAATTCATCCAATCCACCTCCTGGATTCTAGACTTTTAATAGTTAAGAAAAGGAATGTAAATATTCCGGAGAGAAAAAATACTATTGATTTAAAGGGTAGTACACCTTTCGAGAAAGAGAAGAAATGTGAGAAAATATGTAGATGAAATAAAATTGACCTAGTTTTAGAATCAAAGAGGTGCGAAAAAAATCCTAACACCCAAAGTGTCATGACTATCAAAACGCTAATTAGTAAAGATATCATTTGGTTTTTTCCTACACTTGATCCAAACATCCCCACAGAGTATGTGAAGCTCCCGAGTAAAAATACACCAATAGAGCCCGAAGCAACCAAATAAAAAGGAGCCTTCCAGTATGTGTAGAGTAGAATTGGAAATAATCCATTTATAAAAATAGTTATGATTAAGCATATTGTAATACCAAATAAAAATTTTCCCATAACAATTTCTAAATCTGTGATCGGGCTAGTATACAATAGTTCCATTGTGCCTTTTGTTTTTTCTTCCACTATTGATCCCATAGATAAAATCATCATTGCTACAATTATAGTGCTCATAAATGAGATAAATGTTATTATGGTAGCATCTTCATGTGTTGCCCGTTCATTAAAATTAGAGATCAATACAAACAGAGCATTTAGAAACGCCGTACCGCCCAAAATCAGGGGAGCCATAAAAGTTTGAAAAAATACTTTTAATTCTTTGAAATAGATCCATTTTATATTTTGCATGTTGTACCTAATTTGTATTACATATTTGTAAGAAACATTTGTTCAAGGGTAACTTCTTGACGCTTAAGTGTATTCAGCATCAGTCCCTCTTTATTTATTGTTTCTATAAGTTTATTTCGAAATTCTTTTTCAGAGCTAGACCTGAGGGTGAAAGTAAAACCCATAGAATCTTCCTCAGCTGATTTGATTTCTAATTTAGAATCCAGGGATTTTAGATAGGTAGAGATAGCCTCTTTTGACTTTCCTTCCAGGTTAATTTCTAGAAGGGAAAACTTACTTAGTTCTGCATCAAGAGCATCCCTGGTCAGATCGAATTTTAGTTCACCTTGGTGCAAAAAAAGAAAACGATCGCATGTCTTATGTAGTTCGGCGAGGATATGACTGGATATAAAAACTGTATGTTCACCTTTGAGCCCTTTGATTAAATTTCTCATATCTAAGATCTGTTTGGGATCAAGCCCTGAGATTGGTTCGTCCATGACAACAATAGGTGGGTTCCCCAGAAGTGCCTGTGCAATACCTGTTCTCTTTCTATAGCCCAAAGAGATATGTCCGATGAGTACATTACGTTTTTCAAGTAGATTAGTCTTTTCTAATACCCGATTTACTTCACCGGGGATCTCTGATTCAGGGATTCCCTTTAAATGGGCAACATAGATAAGGTAGTCTTCAATTCGTAAATCTTCATAGAGAGGGGGAGTTTCAGGAAGGTAGCCAATCATTCTCTTTGCTTCGATTGGATCAGAAAAATGACTGGTATTTCCAATTAAAATATCCCCTTCCGAAGGAATTAAAAATCCTGTTAGTATTCTAAGGGTAGTTGTTTTTCCCGAACCGTTTAGACCCAATAGGCCTACAATTTCTCCTTTGTGGAGCTTAAAGCTGAGATTTCGGATAGCTGGGATTTGGTTATAGTATTTTGTAAGATTGTTTACTTCTATCATATCTTTTTAAGATCAGATTTTTAGATCTTATGTGATAGTCAAGAAAATTCAACGATTTAAGAGAGATTGCCAAGCTCTTTGATAGAAGAAATTAGTTCTCTTAATTTTTCATTTGATTTTGAATCATCTTTTAATTCTTCTTTTGAAATATAAATTGGTTCTCCATAATGAATCTCAACAGTAGCAGGAAAGAGAATAGGAGCGAAAATCCAAGTTTGAAAATTGAATTTTTGGAGATCTATATTCGCTACCAAAGGACAGATCAAATGAGTATTTCGAATACCGACCGGAATGATAGGACATCCTGACATTGCTGCCCATAGTAGTACACCCTTTTGGATGGGATAGAGGGTGTTTCCATCCCAAAACAGGTGATTGGTGCCTTCAGGAAAAAGTCCCACAAGTCTTCCAGATTTTAAGGCATCGTTGACCATTTTATTTGTTTTGGAAAGAGGGTATGCTTTTTTTATTTCTTCTGAACCAGTGGCTCCCGGTGGATTGATAGGTATTACATTGGCTTTTTGTAGAGTTGACTTATAAGCATCTTTTTCTAATAGTCCAGCCCATGCTATAAATTGAATAAATCTATTACAGCTTCTGTAGGTTGAAAGCATGAGCATAGCCGGATCTAAAATACTGGGATGGTTAGGGGCGAGAATTGCGCCCCCTTTTGGAATGTTTTCAATTCCAAATATTTTCACTCTGTTGAAATATCGAAAAATAAACTCTCCCACCCATCCATTCATGAGTTCTTCGAGATCAGGATGTAATTGGAAGGAATTTGTCATACTTTTACTTGGCTGGGATGAAACTAAAATATCCTTTGAGCTTGAGCTTATCACGCAATGCCACAGCGTCTTCTCTGTTGTTAAAATCACCTATTTGCATTACAAAAGTAGTTTCTCTCATAAAGAGAAAAATTGGTTCTGTGACAATGTTTTTTAACTCGGTCTTCAAAGAGTCTGCTCTTTTTTTCTCTTTAAAAACTCCGATTTGAACGCAAAATCCCTTGGGTTGGATATCCATAACCGACGCAGTAGAACTGGAAGATTTAGAAGGTTCTTTTGTTTCTTTTGGTTCTTTCCCTTCTTTGTTGTCTTTAACTTCTTTTGTGTTGGGGGGAATCACTGTAGGTTTTTTGGAGAGGGGTGGAGGAACTTCTCTTCCTTTTTTTTGAGGTTCTTCTTTTTTAGGAGGTTTGGTGGCAATTACCTCATCGTCATCATCGTCGTCGTCATCAAGATTGAAGTCATCATCTTTGACGACTTTTGCATTGGATTTTTGGATTAGCATGATTCCAATTTTTGCCAATCCTGAGTTTTTAAAATCCAAAATCTCCGCTACTTTTTCCGTTACATCTACAATTCTTGCTTTGTTGAAAGGTCCCCTATCGTTGATTCGTATTACAGCTTCTTTTTGGTTTTCTAGATTGATTACTTTTATTTCTGACCCGAAGGGGAGACTCCTATGAGCACCGGTCATTTTATTTTTATCAAATATTTCTCCACTGGCTGTAGGTTTGTTTTGAAATTGTTCACCATACCAGGATACATATCCTGTTTCATCATATTCTATCTCTGCTTTGTCTTCTGCAGGACCTTCGTTTGCTTCTTTAACTAGTGTTTGAAAGGATCTGGTCTCTTTAGGAGTTTGAGTTGCACAATTGATAAGTAGAACTGATGAAAATAGTAAGAATAACACCTGTAAATTAGTTTGCACAATTTTCCCTGTGAAGTATTTTAAAAGATGTATTTTCATTTTAATTCATCCCTGGGCATTAAAAATTTAATTTTCAACTCTTAGAAGTCGAAAATATGTTGTTGCACCCTGTACGAATATTCGGTAATTTCCCTAAAGGTCAAAACAAAACTTTTAAGAGAAAATAAAATATGTCACAAAGCGATAGGTACAATCAAGCAATTCAATTTCTAGAAGATGGAAACCTATCCTCAGCCATTTTAGAATTTGAGGCTGACATCCTCGAAAATCCCAATTTATCAAGATCTTATCTTGGATTGGGAGAAATTTATGCATCTTCCGGGCAATGGGCAAAAGCCAAGTTGAACTATTCAAAAGTAGTACTTTTTGATCCAAGCCCATATAACTATTTTTTATTGGGTGAGGCACTCTACCAGGAAGGGCATTCTATTCAGGCTGTAGAAGCTTTTAGAATGTCAATCCAATCCAATCCTCAGCAGTTGGAATCTCATTTGGCACTTGCTACTCTGTATGGAAATACGGGTAACCAATTTATGAAAGAGATCTTTTTAAAAAATGCCCTCATGTTGGATGAAAACAATGAATTGGTGATGGAAGAGTTGATCACCATCTATAGCCAAACATTTCGGTTTGAAGATGCGGTCTCTCTCTGCCAAAAATATTTGAGTGCTTACCCAAATTCTGTAAGTATGAAAATTCTTTTGGTGGAACTATTGATGAAAATGAATAAATTCAATTCAGCATTTGAGTATCTTGCAATCTGCTTAAAAGAAGATGAGAAAACTTCAAAACTTGTGTCCAATCCTAACCTTCTTCTCTTGAAAGAAAAAATAAAAAAAATACTTATAAAGAAAAAAAAGATGTTATTAAATTCACTTGCCTCATCTCCAGATCCCCGACTAGCAGTTGACTTGAGCATCCTTTTTCTTTTGTATGGAGATATACGTAACTCTGCAAAGTATTTAGTGTATGCAAGACAAGTCAAAGAGAGAATCCAAATGGCTACATAGGAAAGTAATTATAAATATACTTCCTCTTATATTAAGTAAAATTAGTATATTTTTATTTATTATTTTAAATGTAGTTCATTGCTTTGGACTTCTTAGACCTAATTATCTAACTAATTCTGAAATTGTGGATGCACTTGAAAAAGATAAACTCTTCCTGCTTACAAATGGTAATTTTTTTTTGGATGACAAAGCTGAAAACTTTGATTTAAACCTAAGACTTTATAAAAAGACGACCGGGGAATCTGAAAGAAATTTTTACGCTCTCTATAGCACTAGAAATTCTTTAATTGAGGATGCTGAAAAAGAGTGGGTGTCCCTTATAGATAAATACAACAATTCTTCTTATTTACTTAATTATATAAGATTAAAATATTTAGTCGATGACTATGATGGGCTGAGAATATTTCTAAGGGAATACTTTACAAAAAATATTTCAAATATTGATCAATTAAATTCTATTTCAAATCTACTAAAGCAATTTGGAAGAGTTGAAGAAAATACAATTTATATTGGGGTTTTATCCGAATTTTCAACTTTTGAAAAAAAAGCCAATCTGGAGTTGGGCGAATACTTTTTCCAATCGGGAGACTATGCAAATGCAAAAATTTATTTTGAAAAAATACTCAATTCCTATTCATATGATTTAAAAGCTTTGGATGCATTGGTAACTATTTCTGTTTATGAGGAAAACTGGCAAAATGCAATTTTATATGGAAAAATTCTCAGAAAAGAAAAATATAGAAATAAAGATTATTATTTAAATTTAATAAAATCGTATTACGAATTAGAAAATTATTCTGAGTTAATTTCATTTATCTCAGAAATTCCAGAAGCAGATAAAAAGGATAAACAAATCATAATTTATTGGAGAAACAGTATTCTTTCTTTAGACCCATCAAAAAGTACGAAAGGACTCAGAAAATACCTTCCACAAAACACGCAGGACAATCGCGATTTAGATCTAGAATTTTCTTTGTCGGATGAGGGCATGAGCATATACAAACGGATATTTAAGGGTTACTAATTTTATGCTCTTGTTTATCATAAGGTTTAAATTAAATATTTTTATATTATTATTACTTATAAGTTGCAAAAATGATATCCAAAGACCTTCCATTATTAGTTTATTTTTTCCTGTAAATGGTGTAGAGAGTGAGAAATTGGGAGTTGTAAGCAGTGATTTTTCATCGGGAGGTAGGTTTAATATAATCGATACAGCCTCTTTGTTACCTCTCCCTTCTCTGTCGAACATACATTCAGATGCTGTACTCAGATATGCAAATGGAAAGGTGTATATCATCAACCGTTTGAATAGAGATAGTATCTTAGTTTTAGATCCAAGTTTAGCTTTTTTGCCCCAACAGGAGTTTTCTGTAGAACAGGGAAGTAACCCTCAGGATATAGCATATATAAATAGTTCCAAAGCATATATCTCTTTGTACAACAGAAAATATATCCTTGTTGTAAATCCATCAAGTGGTGTAATACTGAATAGAATTGATTTGTCAGCATATTCTGAGACTTCTTCGAGTGGAAGTACGGGAATTGATGGTTTTCCGGAAATGTCCCGTATGGCACTCTATAACTCTATTCTTTATATACAACTCCAGAGACTTGATAGAAACCATCCATCGGGATTTCCATATCCAGGGGAAGATTCCTACCTTCTACGAATTGATACAGTTACGGACCAAATACTGGGAGTAATCAAAACTCCAGCCAGAAATCCATTTGGAAAGATGCAAATTTTTAATATAGGGCAGGATCCCCATCTCATAGTTTGTCTGCCTGGGAAATTGGGATATCTGAGTGAGTTGGATGGGGGAATAGGAGCTTACAATTTGGTAAAAGGAGAATTCAGAGAATCCTTTTTGCTTTTGGAGTCAGAGGTGGGTGGTGATGTGTTGGATATGATTTTAAAATCAGAAACTGATGGATATGCCTTTGTGTTAGACAAAGGGTTTAACAAAACTGTTGTCCGCTTCAATCCATCCACCGGAAAAAAAACATCTACAATTGCTACATACACTTCTTCTGCAGGGAATATTTCTGGAATGGCACTCTCTAGTTCGGGGAAACTTTTTTTGGGTGATTCTGGATTTAGCAACCCGGGAGTATCTGTTTATGATACAAACCAGAATCCTCCTGTACTACTAACTCCCACTCCACTGAGCGTTGGACTCAAACCCTTTGAGCTTGAAATTTTAAAATAGGATGTTATGTAATCCCATACTTGGATTTGATTTCCCCGGAGGGACAGGAGGAAGTTCCAAAACAACCACAACCACCCGAATGGGTATGCCCACTGGGGGTAGATTTCTCTAAAAAGGAGTCTGCGCTTGTGCTATCTCCTTTGATAGAAAAAGCGGAGATCAATCGATGGATTTCTCCATTTTCAGTACAACCTGGGATAACCTCGTTGCATGATTTGAGTGAATTTCGATTGTGCTGGAATGCTTCCATTCTCTTTCCACATTTTTCACATTGGTATTCAAATACTGGCATAATCCCTCCATATATAATACAGACTGGTCTTTCTAGTTTAAGAGCTTAAAAAATTTGCTAAAGCCAATAAAAATCCGCCCACGAGGGCTGGGTAAAATCCGGGTATTTGGATTTTATCTGGAAAAAATTTACCTATTAGGATGAGCACAAGTGCATTTAAAAACAGTCCTACTAATCCAAGCGATAGGTAATAAAAAATTCCTGCAAGGCCCAAAGTAAAAATCAAAAATAGCTTCCTGAAAACAAAATTGAGCGCAATGAATGCTAACACAATAAAAAAAGCATCACCTATGGATTTTGATACTTTGAATTCGGGATTGATGAGGGGAAATAATACAAGAACCACTATCACTTGGAGTACTGTGCTGATAAGAAAAGTTATCATTGTTATGGTTATGTTGAGCCGGAAACCCTATTTAAAAGTAGGGTTTACTTTGTCGATAGCGTGCTTTATTTTTTCTAAGATTTTTTCGCGTTTGATTGGCTTAATATAGAAGTCCACAGCACCATTGTCCAATAAACTTTTAACCACACCGGGTGAGTTTTCTTCAGAAATAAAAAATATTTTAGGAAGAATGGGGGATGCTTCAATCAAATCCCAAAAAGCAGCATATCCATCTATAACTGGCATACATACTTCCATGATAATTAAATCCACATTCCTATTTTGTTCGTATTGGTTGCGAAGCTCTTTACCGTCTTCTGTCATGGCAAGTATCTTGTATCCTTCTGATTCAAGGATTTGCTGGAGCTGTTTTGCCTGGAATTTGGATGGCTCTGCAACTAAGACTGTATAGGGTCTTCCATTCGGGGAGATTCCCTGTGGTTGGTACTGTGCCATTTACAACCTCTCTATTGTAGTTTCAATTTTGGAACCCATCTCATCTGTTCCCACTACACTAGAATCTTGTTCTGCTATGTCCCTAGTTCGTAAACCATTTTTTATGACTTCCCGAACGGCATCTTCAATCCGTTTGGCTTCTGTTTCCATAGAAAAGCTGTACCGAAGCATTAGGGCACCCGAAAGGACCTGTGCTATAGGGTTTGCAATTCCCTTTCCAGCAATGTCGGGAGCAGAGCCACCCGATGGTTCATAGAGACCAAATCCACTGGCATTGAGGGAGGCTGAAGGAAGCATTCCTATGGAACCTGTGATAACAGATGCTTCATCAGAAAGAATATCTCCAAACATATTTTCACATAAAACTACATCAAATTGAGTGGGGCGTACTATCAATTGCATAGCAGCATTGTCTACGTAGAGATGTTCGAGGGTGATATCAGAGTATTCTTTTTTATGGAGAGCTATGACAACTTCTCTCCAAAGAACAGAAGTTGTAAGAACATTTGCCTTATCAATGGAAGTTACTTTTTTATTTCTTTTGCGTGCGGATTCAAAGGCAACTCTTGCAATTCGATCAATCTCCCTTCTGGAATATCTCATGGTATCAAATGCAAATTCCTCTTCGCCAGATCCTTCTCTCCCTTTGGGTTGGCCAAAGTAAATACCACTTGTCAATTCCCTTAGGATAAGAATATCCAATCCATTTCCAATGATTTCTTTTTTAATGGGAGATGCATTGATGAGCTCATTGTAGATGATAGCGGGACGCAGATTTGCAAACAGATCAAAGTGCTTTCTGAGAGGAAGTAGAGCGCCCCTTTCAGGTTGGAGGTGGGGGGGGAGTGATTCCCATTTTGGACCACCCACCGAACCAAATAAAATAGCCCCAGAAGATTCACAGATTTCAAGGGTCTCTTTGGGAAGGGGAACTCCTGTGGCATCTAGAGCAGCTCCACCTACCAGTGCTTCCTGGAAATGGAAATCGGAAGCTTTTTCTCGGAGAGCTTTTTTGATAACCCGAATGGCAACTTTCATGACTTCGGGCCCAATTCCATCCCCGGCTAAAACTGCAATTTTTTTATTCATACTTTTACTCCGGATAGAACCGATTCAAATATTGTCATAGCTTCTTCTATCCTTTCAATACTAATATTTAAAGGAGGCATAATTCTCACCACTTTTTCATTGGTAGAGTTAAGAATCAAACCCCTTTGTAGACACTCGGCTACAATTTCCTTAGAAGGAATGGTAAGTACCACTCCAATATGCAATCCTTTTCCCCTCACTTCTGAGATTAGGTTGGGATATGTTTCTTGGAGCATTCGAAGCCTTCGGAAGAAAAATTCGGAGAGTGCTTCAACCTGCGGCAAAACCTCTCTAGATAAAATAATGCGGAGTGTTTCATACGCAACTCTAGATGCCAGATGATTGCCACCAAAGGTTGACCCGTGCATTCCTGGTTTTAAGAGTTCTGTATGTTTTTCCCCTATGATCACAGCACCTATTGGAAATCCTGATCCAAGTGCTTTAGCAAGGGTCATTACATCTGGAGTAAAGGGAAAGTGTTGGTAGCAAAAAAGTTTACCAGTTCTCCCTACACCCGTTTGGATTTCATCAAAAATCAACAATGCTCCATTTTCGGCAGTTAATTTTCTGAGCTTAATAAGGAAATCATCTTTGAGTGGTAGTACACCAAATTCCCCAAGGATGGGCTCGGTTAAGACTGCTGCTATTCGCCCTTTGTATTTCGCAAACATTTCTTCTAAATGGTTATTGTTGTTTTCTTCAATATAATCAAAGCCTGGCAATAGGTCTCCAAAACCATCACGAATTTTTTGTTGTCCTGTCATACTCATAGCACCCGTAGTACGACCATGAAAACTACCCTTCATAGTTAGGATGATAGGATCTTTTATGTTTTTATTCACACCATGTCTTCTGGCTATTTTAAGGGCTCCTTCATTAGCTTCCGTTCCTGAGTTGCAAAAGAAAACTTTTCCAGGAAAACTATTAACTATAAGTACTTCTGCTAGATCTGCCTGTTCTTTGGAATAAAAATAGTTTGATGTATGAAATACTTTATCTGCCTGTTCTCTTAAGGAATCAATGATATCAGCTTCGGAGTGACCTAAATTAGTCACGGCTATCCCACTCATAAAATCTAAATATTGTTTTCCTTCTGAATCAAATAAATATTCACCCGCCCCATACTCAAAGGCAACATCAAACCTTCCATAATTTCCCAATATATATTTGTCAGATTTCTCTTTGATACTTGTAAACTTTGAAGTTGTTTGTAGTTCAGTCATCTAATCCCGCCATTTTAACAAAAATTGATTCTGCATTTTTTATTTCAGATAAAAGCTCTTTTTGGATGGGCTCTATCTCGTCTCTTGTTTTAGGTGATAAGATAGATTGGAACGATGAGTAGAGCTTTACCTTTGGCTCTGTTCCTGAAGGTCGAATTGTTAGCTTTGCATTATTAGACAAGAGCAATTGAATCACATCTGCGGGTGGTAGACCTGAAAACACAGAAGACTTTGCAGTACCTGAAATTTTCTTATTTTTGAAATCTAAAACAGAAATAATTTTTCTCCCCCCAATATCCATTCCAACTAGGTTTGTAGTACGTAATCTATCAAGGCTCTGTTTGATTTTTTCTTTTCCTGCCTGTCCTTCGAGATTAATACTTTTTAAGGATTCTAAATACAAACCATACTTTAGATAGATTTCATCAAGATACTCTAAAAGATCTTTTTTTTCCGTGATAATTTCTAGAAGCAAGAGAGCTGAGGAGAGTGAGTCCTTATCTCTTACAAAATCAACTGGTAGATAACCATAGGATTCTTCCCCACCAAAAAGAAATTTATTATTCTTATTTATAGAAATTTTATTCATTTCATTGGCGATATATTTAAAACCTGTTAGAACATCTTTTATTTTTATTTTATTTTTTTTGGCAATGATTAGCTGAAGATCAGTGGTAACAATAGTTTTAAAAATGTGATACTGAAATTTAGGTTTTGAGATACTTATTTTTTCGGAAAGGTATGCACAGAGAATACTTCCAATCTGATTCCCATTTAGTAGTACATAGTCTCCATTGTTATTCAACACTCCAATTCCTAATCGATCAGCATCTGGATCGGTTGCTATAAATATATTTGCCTTTTTCTTTTTTGAAAATGCTTCTGATAAGATGAGAGCATCTTTCTCTTCTGGATTGGGATATTTTACAGTTGGAAATTCTCCATTGGGTTTTTCTTGCTCTGGTACAAGAAAAACATTTTTATAACCAGCTGCATTTAATAAATCCTTCATATAAACCCCACCCGTTCCATGAAGAGGAGAGTATACAACTTTCAATTTTTTTCGATCCGAATCGAATTTTTTTCCATTGAAGGCAGGGGAACTAAAAACCTTCTTTTTGTAAGAATCAAATACATCTTTTCCTATTGAGGAAACATATTTCTTATATGTGGATGATTTGGTAGGTGTAAAACTAACATCATTCCAATCTGAAATATTTTGTATCGCAGCTATAATTTTTGCATCGTCAGGTGGTACCAACTGTCCACCATCTTCGAGATAAGCTTTAAATCCGTTGTAATCTTTTGGGTTGTGTGATGCAGTAATTACTACGCCTCCCTGTGCTTTGAAAAATCGTACTGCGTATGATAACAATGGAGTGGGAGTTGGGATATTAAAAATTTTTACAAAAATACCATAACCTGCAGCAATTCCAGCTGTAATATTTGCAAATTCTTTAGATTTTCTTCTGGAATCATAAGCAATTACTAATGTAGATTTTTTATGTTTTGTGGATATAAATTTACAGAGTCCATGAGCTGCTCTACCCACAGTATAATCATTCATCATACCTATGCCATTTCCTAGAATTCCTCTGATTCCCCCTGTGCCGAATTCAAGTGGGATGGTATATGCTTCTATTTCTTTAAAATGATTGCCTTTTAAAAAGGCCTCTAGAACTTGATTTGCTTCTTTTCTAACTTCTTCCGAAAAGGGATTTTCTGTCCATGCCCGAATGAGATTTTCTTTTGAGATCTCAGGTTTTTGGTTTTTCATGGTATCCTCCAGTATACTTTCTAAGTTGTAGGCAAGGATCATAAAAACAAGTATTAATTAGTTGTAGCATATAAGGCTTATTATTTTTTTATTACCTGAGTAATAAAGATGACGCTTCCGAGAGAATTTTTAATTGAAGAAAGGCTTGAAAAATTTCGAAACGTAACATCATGCAATTTAGGTGAGAGCGGTTTACAAAATTTTACATTTGGAGAAGTGATCTCTCTTTGTAATATCCAAATTGATGAGTTATACTCACTGAGCCTTAAAGATTCTCCCAACAATGGTAGTTTGGCACTTAGAACAGAAATTTCATCCTTGTACAATTCAATTGATCCCAACTCTATACTTATCACAACAGGAACTTCAGAAGCACTCTACTTATTTTTTAAAACTATTTTAAATAAAAAAACAAGGGTGGGATATTTTTCTCCTGCATTCCAGGCCCTTTATGAAATTCCACTTCTCTGTGGAGCTTCTTTATCACCCGTAGATATTCTAACTGGAAAAAATTTCGAAACTCTATTTAAAAATTCTGATTTAGTCATTTTAAATCATCCCCATAACCCCACAGGAATTTCTTTTAGTCCGGAGGATTGGAAAGAGATTGATTATTGGAATCAAAAATACAATAGAACTTTATTGTTCGACGAACACTATCAATTTTTGAACTACAAAGATCTTCCCTTCCAATCAGGAATGGATAGGGAAGGGCAAATTTATGCGACTGGTTCAATAACTAAAAGTTTTGGAGTTACGGGATTACGGATTGGTTGGATAATTGGGGATCCTATTTTACTAAAAAAGATTAGATCATATAAGGACTATATCACTCATACTGTGAATCCTATCAGTGAATTTTTAGCACTACATATTTTAAAAAAGAAAGATCAAATTTTACCTGCAATTATTTCTAGAGTTAAAGACAATATTAAAACTTTTGACCTTGCATTTAAGGAGTTAAAGAGCTTGGAGGATTATATAGAGCCATTAGGTGGGCTTGTATGTTTTCCTAAACTAAAAAAAGGTGCTACATCTGAATTATATGCTGACGAGCTCAAAAAAAACTGTGATATTTTTGTTTTACCTGGTATAAATTTTGAAAGAGAGGGTTATATAAGAGTTGGATTTGGGGAATCAAATGAAAATTTTAAAAATGGTTTGTATAGATGGATAGAATGGGAGAAAAAAAATGAAAGAAAGTAAAATTAATTTATTTATATTTATAATATTTTTAAATATATCATGTTCTGCTTTAGGAACAAATCCTTCTGGTGATCATCTGGAGAAAATAAAAAAATCGTCTCAGTACGACATAAATAAAGAAATGTTTGTAAATCGAAGAGCAAATCTCACTCAAGAAATGAGAAATAACTTAAGCTACTGGAAATTGATAAATGCATACTTTTTTGGAAAAGAAGAGAGAGTTCCAACTCAAAAATTACCGGAATTAAAACCTAATATATCAAAGTTTTTAAGCAATAAAGAAAGTGTATCATTTATTTGGTTTGGGCATTCAACATTTATCTTAAATTTTGGTGGTAAGATTTTACTCTTTGATCCTATCTTTTCAGGCTATGCATCTCCAGTTCGTAATTTTGTAAAACGATTCCAAGAACCTGTTTTAAAACTAGAAGAATTACCTGAAATAGATTATATAGTCATATCCCATGATCATTATGATCATTTAGATATGGATACAATTGTGTATTTCAAATCTAAAAAAACTAAGTTTATCACTCCATTAGGTGTATCATCTCATATCAAAGGTTGGGGAATAGAGGAAAATCGTCTTACTGAATTAGATTGGTGGCAATCTTTGGATATAGATGGTCTGCAATTTATTTGCACTCCAGCCCAACACTTTTCAGGTAGAACAGGATCAAATAGCAACAAAACACTCTGGTCTTCATGGATAGTAAAAAATAAAAAAAATTCTATATTTTTTAGTGGGGACTCAGGGTATGACACTCACTTCAAAGCTATAGGAGATAAATATGGTCCATTTGATATAGCGTTTATTGAAAATGGACAATACAACAAAATGTGGAGGGATGTGCATGTCTTACCCGAAGAAACTGCTCAGGCATTTCTAGATCTAAAAGGTAAAAATTTAGTGCCTGTTCACTGGGGAATGTTTGCTTTGTCATTGCATGATTGGTTTGAGCCAATTGAAGAGTTAGAAAAACAGTCTAAGTTAAGAAATATAAATTTGATGACACCTAAAATTGGACAAATGATAGTTTTATCGGAAGAAAATATTTTTGAGAAATGGTGGAAAGCATTGATTCAAAAATATATAAATTCTAAGTAAAATGTCAATTCATCTTCCTTTCAATTTAAATAACCTTATGTGCATCTTTATCGGGGACGCCACTACCGATTTTCAAACTGCTAGAGTTTGTAAACTATGGTTTTTGGGTGTCCCCAACTAGGGAAGTTGCTTGAATTAAGGAAATGATTTTTCGTACTTCTAATTATATTTATGATCTTAAAGTTTATTAGTACTTTTCAAGGAGAGCTATTATTTTGAAAAATATCGGATATATAATTAGTTTTACAATTGCTTACTTATTCTATCTTCCATTTCGATTCTTACCTTATAGGTGGTGTCTCGGCTATGGAAGATTCCTTGTACTACTTCTCTATCCATTTGCTAAAAAGCACAAGAAGATAGCCTATGAAAATATATCTTATGCATTTCCTGAGTATACGGAAGAGCAGAAAAAAAACCTATTAAAAAAAAGTTTTCTTCATTTAGGGAATCTTCTTGCCGGTTCACTTTGGGCACCTCGTCTTACAAAAGAATGGATGGATGAATATTTAGTCTATGATGAAAAATCCTTGAAATTAGAAAAAGAGACTATAGCTGAAGGAATTGGTGTAGTACTAGTTTCCGGTCACCTGGGTACCTGGGAAATCTTAGTCCAATTTATGGGAGTTCGGATGAAAGGTGGGGGAATCTATAAAAAAATTCGTAATCCATATGTTGACAAATGGCTTCGTAGACTTCGGGAGAACAATGGGATTAGCTTAGTAGCCATGGAAGACTCAGCAAGGGTTGTAAAAATGTTAAAATCGGGCTATTGGGTAGGATTTGGCTCTGATCAGAATGCGGGAAAAGCTGGTATATTTGTAGATTTTTTCCATCGGAAAGCATCTACTTTCCAGGGTCCCGCACTCATGGCGTATCTCACTGGAGCAAAATTATTTTTGTATTCCGTAATCTGTGGGGAAAAAGGAAAAGTCATCGTTCGTGTTACAGACCTAGGAAGTATCCAAAAAAAAGAGTTTGAGAGTAGGGATTTAGCCGTTCGGCATTATACCGAAAAATGGACAAAGGCTTTAGAAGAAGATGTTCGTTTGTATCCAGAACAATATTTTTGGGTACATCGTAGATGGAGAACCAAACCTGGAGATTTTCCAGGCCAAGTTTAGTTTACATAAGTATTTTGATTTCTTTTAATTTTTCTCGCAAAGTAGAGACCTGTCGTTCTAATACCGATGTGTCAGTGCAAACAAGAATTCCATCTTCCAGCTTTATAAACTTATACATAGTTAGAAATTTATTTGATACTTTTTCTGGGTCATCACTGATTCCCAATTGTTTTAGGAGTTCAGGAAACGTTACATTAAAATCAAAGCCAATATTATTTCCTATTTTGGATTTACTTTTTTCAAGAATAATCATGAGCATATCTAATATTCGAGCATTCATATCTGGCAAATTGGAATTGAGGATTTTTCTATATGCATTCCAAATCCTTTCAGAAAGAATTGTAATTATCCTAGTCATCAGTTGGGGTTGTTTTACAGTCATGATTTCAAAATTTTGTTTGTTGATTACAAGTAACTCTGTTTCTTCTATTGCAGTTGCAGATGCTGACCTTGGTTTGTTTTCAAGAAGTGCCATCTCTCCAAAAATATCACCAGGCTTCATAACATTCAATTGAACATCATTGCCTTTGATAAACTTTGTAATACGAACCTTACCTCTCTGCAGGATATATAAATCATTTCCAGGTTCATTTTCACAAAATACAACTTGGCCATCCTGAAAAATCCGATTTGTTCCTGTGGACTCTTCCATAGTTTCGGACGCACCTAATGCTGAAAGTTTTTCTTTTGCAGAACTCGCCATCTCTCCATTGGGAAGATTTTTTAGGTAACTCTGAAGCATATAGATGGCTACCTGTTTTTGATCAGCGTTTGTATAGTAATCAGCTAAGTTGAGCAGAATGTTTAAATTATCAGGTGAAGAAGAGGAAGTGGATGCTTTTATTCCTGTGTCCCGACTGTCAAACTGACGCAGACGTTTTGAAAAATATCTAATTATTTTTAAAGCCAAAGGAGAATTTTTTTGAATCAATTCTCCAAATTTAGTAAAACTCACTCCAATCAATACTACGGGTGTTAGTGATACTGCAGTCTCAATTTGAGGGAGTTGGCTCATCGAGGCAACCACTCCAAAAAAATCACCGGGACCTATTATCTCGCTAGGTTTTTCACCTGCCACAGGAAAATCTTTTTTTAATTTTACTCTTCCTTCTTTGATTATATAAAATTGTTGGGCTTTTTTTTCACCTTCTAAAATAATATATGAGTTTTGAGGATATGTTATTATCTTATATAGTATACTTTCCATTATTGTATCCCTTTTAATTTGAACCTATTTTTTTGAAAGTATTTCTTCTACTAAATTGAGTAAAAATTTAGGAGAAAAAGGTTTTGTTACAAATCCCACAGCCCCTATAGCAAGAGCCTCTTCTTTGTCAGAATCCTGACCTTTTGCAGTTAAAAAAATTATCGGTATCTCTCTCAATTCCTCATGAGACTTTATCTTACGAGCAGCTTCAAAACCGGAGAGAACGGGCATCATAATATCCATTATAATAAGTGAGGGTTTGATCTCTAAAGCCTTTTGGTAAGCAATCTCGCCATTGAACGCCAGGGCAATGGTATATCCTTTTTTTGAAAGTACGTCATTTAGTATTTTAGAGATTTGGGGTTGGTCATCCACAAGTAAGATTGTAGGTTTCATTATTACTTTCCGATATTAGTAAACATTGATAATAAACCTTAGAAAATTTCAATATAAATACATTTCATATCTTTTTTTTATTTAGTTGAATGTTATTTAGTTGACATACGGTTTTAAACTCAAAAACTCTGATTTTGGAGGAAAATTGAATGGGTATAGCACCGGAAGGATTGGGACCGATTTTAATTCAGCTTTTGTTGGCACTTGGATTTTCCACAGTCATTCTCTCTGTGGCACTTCTCATAAGTCCACGTAAAAAAAGCAAACCCCACGATGCATTTGAGTGTGGTGTTCCCACATATGGGGATGCTAGGGGTATTTTCAATATTAAATTCTATTTAGTTGCAGTTATTTTTATCCTATTTGATATAGAAGCAGTTTTTTTGTATCCTTGGGCTGTATCTTTGGGAAAATTCAAAGAGGCTGGTTTGGGTACGTTTTTGCTTCTTGAAATGTTTTCGTTTATTGGAGTTTTAGTAGTAGGTTTGTACTATATTTGGAAAAAAGGAGCTTTGGAATGGGACTAACAGATATTCTTCAAAAGCCAGGTCAGGCACTTGGTGACATGGTTCAGGTTACAAATCTTGATGCAGTGGTAAACTGGGGACAAAGCTATTCTCTCTGGCCCTATCCTTTTGCAACAGCTTGTTGCGGGATTGAATTTATGGGAACTGCATGCTCGGACAATGATATAGCAAGGTTTGGAGCTGAAAGGCCTTCCTTTTCTCCACGCCAAGCGGATATGATTTTGGTATTAGGTACAATTACTTATAAAATGGCTCCTGTTTTACGTGATATCTACGACCAACTCTCTGAACCTAAGTATATCATAAGTGTGGGAGCATGCGCCTCTTCTGGAGGAATGTTTGATACCTATGGCGTGGTCCAAGGAATTGATAGATTCCTTCCTGTAGATATTTATATCCCCGGCTGTCCTCCTAGACCAGAAGCAATCATGGATGCTCTTATAAAACTCCAAGAAAAGGTAAAAACCCAAGGATTAGAAGAAAGAAGAGCAGAAATCAAAAGAAAAATAGAAGAAATCAACGAGAGGAACAGGCCTCTGATCGTAAGATGAAAGAGAAAGTTGAAAGTTTCCTCCAATCAAAACTGTCGAATTATATTTTTAAAAATGAAACAGTTACTTCTAATATTCCCACTTATTTCATTAAATCTGAGGGAATCGTACCCGTAGTCAAAGCCCTTAAGGAAGATCCTGACTTAAAGTTTGATTTCTTAAATGACCTAACCGCCATAGATTGGTTAGGTAAGAAAGATCCTAGATTTGAAATTTGTTATCTTCTCAAAAGTCCTAAAAACAAGCACTTTCGAATCATGCTAAAAGTTCCTGTGGAAGATGGGGAAGGCGTTCCCAGTATTCTTTCTATATTTAAAGGTGCAAACTGGCCTGAAAGAGAAGTTTATGATTTATTTGGAATCGAATTCATCAACCACCCCCGAATGGATAGGCTCATCCTACCCGACAATTTCCAGGGTCATCCCCTACGTAAGGATTTTCCTCTCGAGGGCTTTGGCCAGGACTATCTCATTTCCAATCTTTTGCACATTCACCAGGAGGATTGACCATTGGCTATCTACGATAAAACAGAAACTCGATTTCGAGGTAAATTTGAAAATCTTCCCGAAGGCCATATTCTGGTAAACTTGGGTCCTTCCCATCCCGCTACACATGGGATCTTACAGAATATCATCCAATTGGATGGAGAAAGAATAGTAGATGCAGAAGCAATCATTGGCTACGTACACAGATGCTTTGAAAAATTGGGAGAACGCTACGATTATAACCAATTTCTAGTATGTACAGATAGAATGAACTATGTATCTACCCCCCTCAACAATATAGGATGGATCTTAACAGTTGAGCACCTTATGCAAATTGAGATCCCCGAGAGAGTGACCTATGTTCGAATGATCATTTCAGAACTCTCTAGAATCATGGATCACATCATCTGTCAAGGTATTTTAGGCGTGGATCTAGGTGCTTTTTCGGGGATGCTACACATGTTCCATCATCGTGAAAATATCTATACAATCATTGAAAAACTGACAGGGGCAAGGCTAACCACAACTTTTTGTAGGGTGGGTGGTTTGGAGAGAGATATCTATCCCGAGTTCTCCCAAGAAGTAAACCAGGTCATCAAAGGTCTCCGACCTGCAATGGATGAATTCAAAGACCTTTTATTGCGAAATAAAATTTTCAACGAGAGAACTGCTGGAATTGGTGGAATTTCTGCGGAAGAGGCAATAGCATATGGCTACTCCGGACCTAACCTAAGAGCCACTGGTGTTGATCACGATGTTAGAAAAGATACTCCTTACATGCTTTACGACAAAGTTGATTTTGATATTCCAATTGGAGAGGATGGTTCCGTTCTGCATAGAGCACTCGTTCGAATGGAAGAGATGTACCAGTCCATTCGTATCATAGAGCAATTGGTAGATAACATTCCTACTGGAAGATACCATGCAGACCTTCCTCACTCCTTTTTACCCGACAAACAAAAAGTATACACAAGCATGGAAGAACTCATCTACCACTTCAAAATCATTATGCACGGTGTAAAAGTTCCTCCCGGTGAATACTATTTTGCCACCGAAGCAGCCAATGGAGAATTGGGTTTTTACATTGTATCTGAAGGCGAAAAATCTCCATGGAGAGTACATGTCAGAAGACCATGTTTCTGGTTTTACCAATCATTTACAGATCTAGTAAAAGGTGGATTGCTTGCAGATTCTGTGGCAACCATGAGTTCATTAAATGTGATAGCAGGGGAGCTTGACTGTTAATGAGTTATAAATTTTCTGAAATCTCCGAAAAACGTTTTCAAAAACTCCAAACCATGTTTCCTGATAAACGTTCCTTGATTCTGCCCTGTTTGTACCTTGCCCAACGAGATACAGGGGTTGTAGACACAGCCAGTATGGAATACATTGCATCTAGAATTGGATCTCCCATTGAACTTTCACATGTATATGGTGTAGCCACTTTTTATACAATGTACAACAAAAAGGCAGTAGGAAAGTTTCATGTCCAAATATGTGAAAATATTTCATGTTATATTATGGGAAATGATCAAATCACAAACCATCTCTGTAAAAAATTTGGAATCCAAAAAGGGGAAACCACTAAGGATAAGAAATTTACTGTCACAGGGGTTCAGTGTTTGGGAGCATGTGGGTATGCCCCAATGATGCAGATCAATGAAAAGTACTACGAGAATTTAACACTTGAAGAAGTAGATAAAATAATAAACTCATTGGAGTAAAACTATGCCAGAAACAAAAGTTCTTACAAAGCATCGCGGTGAGAAAGATGCTCATACAATCGCACATTACAAATCTACAGGTGGGTATGAAGCAGCTAAAAAAGCCCTCACTTCCATGACCTCCGACCAGCTCATAGATGAAATTAAGAAATCGGGATTGAGAGGAAGGGGTGGAGCAGGGTTTCCAACTGGAATGAAATGGAGTTTTATAGATAAGAAAAACCCCAAACCAAAATACTTAGTCTGCAATGCAGATGAAGGGGAACCAGGAACTTTTAAAGATCGTATTTTATTAGAAGAACTTCCTCACCAAATGGTTGAGGGAATGATCATTGCCGCAAAAGCAATAGACTCACACCAAGCTTACATTTACATACGAGGTGAATACACCGAATCAATCAACCGCGTACAAGCTGCTGTGGATGAAGCCTATGCAGCAGGTCTTTTGGGGAAAAATATCTTGGGTTCAGGATATGACCTTGAAATGGCTTTGTACGAAGGAGCTGGTGCGTATATTTGTGGAGAAGAAACAGCACTTATCAATTCATTAGAAGGGAGAAGGGGTCATCCTAGATTAAAACCTCCTTTTCCAGCTGTGGAAGGTCTTTATGGATGTCCAACAGTTGTAAACAACGTTGAAACATTTTCCGCTGTTACACATATCATCCAAAATGGTTCTGAGTGGTATTCTAAAATGGGTACTCCTAAATCTACAGGAACCAGATTATTTAGTGTGAGCGGCCCTGTAAAGAAACCGGGAGTCTACGAAATTACTTTGGGAATGCCATTGATGACACTTATCAACGAGATTTGTGGTGGTATGAAAGATGGCAAAAAGCTCAGAGGAATTATCCCCGGAGGTTCATCCGTACCTATCCTCACTTCGAAAGAGTGTGAAACTGCAAATATGGACTTTGAATCTATGGCTGATCACAAAACCATGTTGGGAAGTGGAGCAGTTATTGTTTTGGCGGAAGATACAGATATTGTAGAAACTACTTTTCGTTTAGCTGAATTCTATGCACATGAATCATGTGGTCAATGCACTCCCTGTAGAGAGGGCACACATTGGGTCGCAGGACTCTTGCATAAAATCAAAGATGGTCATGGAACTAAAAAAGATTTAGATCTAATCTTATCCCTTTCTTTGAATATGGAAGGTGGCACTACAATTTGTCCACTTGCGGATGCATGCGTGGGAGCTGTTCGTCCCACAATACTAAAGTACCGCGATGAATTTGAATCAAGACTAATCAAAGAAAATAAACACGTAGCATAAGGGAACTCATGGATTGGAATTTAATTTTAGTTTGGGCTTTGAAAAGTGGGTTATTATTTTTCATTATCATCACAGCCTGCGCCTATTACACTCTGGCAGAGAGAGTTGTTGCAGCTTTTATTCAAGATAGAAGAGGGCCAAATAGAGCAGGTCCATTTGGATTGTTCCAGCCTCTTGCAGATGGAATAAAATTTCTTACAAAAGAAGAGGTTTTTCCTACACAGGTGAATAAAGCCATGTATCTCATTGCGCCTGCAATTTCTGTGAGTTGTGCCATTATGTCTTGGTCTATTATTCCCTTTGGGGGAACTATCCCACTCCACAATTCCATTGCGGAGCTAGTTGGTTTCAAAGAGTTAAACCTCCAAGTTGCAAACCCTGATACTGGAATTCTATTTCTTTTGGCTATCTCTTCACTCTCCGTATATGGGATTATCTTAGCAGGTTGGAGTTCTAACAATAAGTACTCTCTCATGGGAGCAATCAGGTCTACTGCTCAAATGATCAGCTATGAATTGCCTCTAGGTCTATCTCTTACAGCAGTGATTTTAATGGCAGGTTCTTTGAAGCTCTCTGAAATCAATGATGCACAAAAGGGAATTTGGTTTGTGTTCACTCTCCCCGGGTTTATGGCATTTCTAATATTTACTGTTGCCATGTTTGCAGAAACTAACAGACTTCCCTTTGACCTTGCGGAGGCGGAATCTGAACTAGTTGTGGGATTTCACACGGAATATGGAGCATTTAAGTTTGCTCTTTTCTTTATTGCTGAATATATGAATATGATAACAATGAGCTGTGTAGTTACCCTTCTATTTTTTGGTGGATACAATGTTCCCTTTGGAATCCTGGAGGGGAGTAGTTACAATGCCTTAGCGGGTATTCTCTTTTTCTTGCTCAAAGTAGTATTCTTTGCTTTTTCCTTTATGTGGGTTCGTTGGACACTTCCTAGATTTCGCTATGATACATTGATGAATATAGGTTGGAAAAAGCTAATCCCATGGGCATTGATTAATATTGTCATAGCTGCTATGTATGTAGTTTATTGGAAAGGATCGGTAGGGTAATGCCAGAAGAACTTCAACCACAATCAATTTTATTTCTTATCTTATCTGGAGTTTGCATTGGTTCATCTCTAGCAGTTGTCCTTCATAAAAATCCGGTGATCTCTGCAGTTTCTCTCGTACTTTCTTTTTTCGCCCTAGCAGGGATTTATGCCGTTATGAATGCAATCTTCATTGCAACCATGCAGGTTATTGTCTACACCGGTGCTATCATGGTTCTGGTGATATTCGTCATCATGCTCCTCTCATTACGGGAGGAAACGAATCTAGAAATTTGGCGGAATCCAATTAAGCAAATTGCAATTGTATTCGTAGTATGTATCTTTGGTGGACTATTAGTAGCAGCAATGAATTTTAATCCGGAAATAGGGAACGGGGATCCAATGGAATCTTATAAATTTCTTATTCAAAACGGACAAAATTCTGGTGTAGAGGTAAAGGGTAACACTGCAAGCGTAGGAGCATCCACCTTTCTAAATTATCTACTTCCATTTGAACTGGTCTCAATCCTACTCACAGTAGCGGTGATTGGTGCAGTAGTCATCGCAAAACGCGATAAATTGAATCAATCCTAATAAAAAGAGAGGGAATAAACTTGAATACACTTATATCAGGCGTTCCATTGACGTACTACTTAAGCTTAGCCGCTGGTATGTTTGCAATTGGTGTCTTAGGCGTCTTATTGCGAAGAAATGCCGTTGTTATTTTTATGTCTGTAGAGTTGATGTTAAATGCTGTCAATCTAGTCTTTATTGCATTTTCTAAATCAATGGGTATCATTGGTGGAGAAGTAATCGTATTTTTTGTAATGGCAATAGCAGCTGCGGAAGCCGCTGTGGGACTTGCTATTTTAGTAGCAATCCATCGGCATAAAAAAACAGTTTTTGTCGATGAAATCAACCTTCTGAAGTGGTAATGGTACTATGTTAGACTTATTTTATCTCGTAATTTTGCTCCCATTTATTGGTTTTTTGATAAATGGTCTCTTATATAGAAAAATGCCCCACACTCTAGCAGCAGTTTTAGGAATCTTAGCTGTTGCTATTCCCTTTTTTATTGCTTTGGGATCACTTTTTCAATATGATCCCATGCATGCAACCAAACCATATTCATTTACTCTCTTAGAGTGGATACATGCTGGAAATTTTAAAGTAAACTTTGGTTACCAAATTGACCAACTCTCCCTCTATATGACTTTAATCATCACAGGAATTGGTTCATTGATTCATATCTACAGCATGGGATATATGCATGGAGAAGAAGGTTTTAACCGATTTTTTGTATATTTAAATCTCTTTATATTTTCCATGCTAAACCTTGTTTTGGGTGACAACCTCGTCCTGATGTTTCTGGGATGGGAAGGAGTAGGGGTTTGTTCCTACTTACTCATTGGATTTTACTACGAAAAATCTTCAGCAGCCAATGCCGGTATGAAAGCATTTATTGTTAATAGGATAGGGGATGTTGGTTTTGCTGTTGGAATCTTTTTAACATACTGGTACACTGGCAGTGTAGTTTATACGGAAATCATCCAAGCACTACCCACTGCATTGCCATTTAAAGAAATCATAAATTGGGTTGCATTGGCTTTTTTTATTGGGGCAATTGGAAAATCTGCACAAATTCCCCTCTATGTATGGCTTCCGGATGCTATGGCGGGCCCAACTCCGGTATCAGCACTGATCCACGCGGCGACTATGGTTACAGCAGGTGTTTTTATGATAGCTAGGTTAAATCCAATCTTTATGGCTGCTGAAATTACTAGTGATTATATTGCAATCACTGGTGCTGTCACTGCTCTCTTTGCAGCTACAATTGGACTTTACCAAACAGATATCAAAAAAGTTTTAGCATATTCTACCGTTTCTCAGCTAGGGTATATGTTTTTAGCTATGGGTGTGGGGGCTTATACAGCCGGTATGTTTCACTTGATGACACATGCATTTTTTAAGGCACTCATGTTCTTGGGCTCCGGCTCCGTGATCCATGCTATGCACCATGAGCAGGATATGCGCAATATGGGTAATGTAAAAAACTATATGAAAATCACCTGGTTGACTTTCATGATAGGAACTCTTGCCATTGCTGGTATTCCTCCTTTTAGTGGATTTTTCTCCAAAGATTTAATATTAGAAAAAGCTTTTGGCCATCATGGTATTGGAAAATTACTGTGGGTACTTGGATTTGCAGGAGCACTCACCACTGCTTTCTATATGTTTCGACTTGTTTTCCTTACATTTTATGGTAAAGAAAGGATCGATCATCATGTAAAAGAGCATCTCCATGAATCTCCTTTTACAATTACTTTTCCTTTGATGGTTCTCGCAATTGGGGCAGCATTTGCAGGTCTGTTGCAAGTTCCCCATGTATTGTTTGGGGGAGTCCATATCTTAGATGATTTTTTCAAGCCTATTTTTTCCCAAGGAGAATCTGTTATAACTGCGTGGGGAATTGCAAAAGAACCCCACCATATGAGCGAATCTACAGAAATACTATTGATGGTATTATCTGTTGGAATAGCTCTTACTGGAATTGTACTAGCCAGGGTGATATTTATAGGAAAAGGAGCAGTTCCACCTGCGGATGAAGGATTCAGTGGATTACCAAAAGTTATCTATGCAAAATATTACATAGATGAAATGTATGAAGCATACATTATCACTCCACTGATTGAGATCTCTGATGGATTTGCAGATTGGGACAAACGCTATATAGATGGAGCTGTTGTGGGTGTGGGTAAGTTATTTTTAACATTCTCCGATGGATTCCGTCGATTGCAGTCTGGGGTTGTGGGTGATTATGCCCTCTTTATAGTACTTGGAACAATTTTTATTTTATTTTATGTTTTTTTTAAGGGGGCTTGATAGGTAATGCCAGATTCTATTCTATCAATCATTATTTTTTCACCAATCCTGGGACTGATTCTTATTCCCCTACTCAAAAGTGACTCAGCAATCAAATGGATTAGTTTGTTTGTTACTTTGCTAACATTTGTTATCAGCATTCCAGTTTTTCTTGGTTTTGATCCTTCTAATACAGGGCTTCAATTTGTGCATTTAATTAAAAATTGGATAAAAATTAGCGAAACCTTCTCCGTTGACTATCATTTTGGTTTGGATGGGGTAGCACTTTTGCTCTTTTTTCTCACCTCTTTTTTATTTTTTCTGTCCAGTGCAGCTTCTTGGACATACATTCACAAGAGAGTTAAAGAATTTCATATTTCTTTGTTATTGTTAGAAATTGGTGTACTTGGAGTATTTGCTTCTGGAAATTTAGTTTTATTCTATGTTTTTTGGGAGCTGATGCTCATACCAATGGCACTTTTAATAGGAGTATGGGGTGGGGATAATCGACTCTATGCTGCTATAAAGTTCTTTATTTATACCATGGCTGGTTCTGTTTTGATGTTAGCAGCTGTTTTGATTCTGTACTACAAAACAAATACAGTGTCTATCGAACAGCTCTCGGTTATGAACATTGATATTTTTTCAGTTGAAATGCAAACTTTTCTCTTTTTTGCATTTGCTTTGAGTTTTGCCATAAAAATTCCAATTTTTCCCCTTCACACCTGGTTACCCGATGCACACACAGAAGCCCCAACAGCTGGCTCTGTAATTTTAGCAGGCGTAATGTTGAAAATGGGAACTTATGGTTTTATTCGATTTTGTATTCCATTTTTTCCAGCCATATCTTTGCAATACAAAGAGCTTTTTATGGTTCTCAGTGTGATAGGGATCATTTATGGAGCTTTGGTAGCTATGGTTCAAAAAGATGCTAAAAAATTGGTTGCTTATAGCTCTGTATCACATCTTGGTTTTTGTATGCTTGGTCTAATGACCTTTACAGAAGAGGGAGTCATGGGTGGCATGATCCAAATGATTAACCATGGTGTCTCCACTGGGATGCTCTTCTTGATGATTGGTATGATCTATGAAAGAACCCATACAAGGATGATTGCAGACTATGGTGGAATTGCAAAAATTATTCCCACATTCGCTATTTTCTTTATGATTGCTATGCTTTCCAGTGTTGGTCTTCCGGGTACAAATGGATTTGTGGGAGAATTCTTAGTTCTACTGGGAGCAATAAAAATAAACGTTCCATTGGGAATTCTAGCTGGATCCGGAGTAGTATGGGCTGCATGTTATCTCCTCTGGCTCACAAAACGATTTTTATTCGGGTCTATTACCAATAAACACAACGAAGAACTTAAAGATCTAAATGCTAGGGAAATCGCTATCTTGCTTCCCTTAGTTGTGCTTATCATTTGGTTTGGTGTTTATCCTAAGACCTTCTTTAAGTATTTAGAGCCATCTATTCGAGTGTATTTAAATTCTGCATCTTCCCAGGCAATTGCAGAGAGAACCCAGTCTAAATCAGAATCTGGTGAGACTATTTCCCCTAAAAAAACCTTAACTATTGATTATAACTCATTGGGTGCACCTCTGCCTTCCTTTGAATCCAGGCTCAAGGGATACACAAACTCCTATGCAATTCTTTTGGGAGCCGATGCTGAACCCAAGAAAGAACATGATTCTCATGACCAAACCCATCCATCCCATGAAGAGGGTGATCATCCAAATGATCATTCTGACTCTCCAGAGGAGACAAAATAATGCAAATTCCACAACTTACAGATTTTACTTCTATACTTCCTGCTTTGGTATTATTGGGAGGGGCAATATTTTTCTTAGTGATTCAGTTTTTTTTCCAATCCAATGACCACAGAGTTTTACGGTTTTTAACCGGTATTTTATTATTTGTTGCTTTTTATTGCAATGTAGAATCTAAAACTACTCCCGGCTTTGGTGTGTACTTTTCAGGACAGATTAAATTATCTGATATCACTTTTTATTTAAATTCCATCTACATAGGAACTGCTTTCCTTACAATCATTGCATCTCCCAGAATACTCAGCCAACATGGGATCACCTTTCCAGAGTTTTACTCGTTGATTTTATTTTCTGTTGCCGGTATGTTTTTTATGACCACCGGTGGTGATTTTGTTGTGATCTTTATTGGATTGGAAATTCTTTCTATCTCATTATATATTTTGATTGGTATGGCGAGAAATGAAATATCTAGTTTAGAAGCTACAATGAAATATTTCCTTTTGGGAGCTTTTTCATCGGGATTTATGCTGATGGGCATTGCTTTGCTCTTTGGAGGAAGTGGGTCTACCAATGTAGAAGAAGCTCTCAAACCTATCTTTATTCATGAAGTCAACAATGGAGTGAGCTTATTTTCCAGAATGGGGCTGGGTTTCTTCTTTGTGGGTGTTTTCTTTAAAATTGCCCTCTTTCCTTTTCATTCCTGGACTCCAGATGTCTATGAGGGTGCTCTCACTACAATGACTGGGTTTATGGCATCCGGACCCAAAGCTGCTGCCATGGGTTTGCTTTTAGTCATCTATTCTTATATTCCTGAAGTAGATACGAATGGAATTTGGTCAGAGTTGGTAGGAATCCTAGCAATTCTCTCTATGACTTTTGGAAATATACTAGCGCTCAAACAAGAAAACCTAAAAAGAGTTCTTGCATATTCATCAATATCCCATGCTGGTTATATTGTTGCGGGGATAGCTTGTGGTGCAAAAAATGAAGTTCTTTATTATCTCATCATGTATGCTTTTATGAACATTGCAAGCTTCTCTCTCATTGCATTTTTGGAAAATGGAAAGCATGTAATTACGTATTCATCCCTAAAAGCACTGGTTTTACAAAAGCCATTTACAGCTGTGGGTTTACTTTTAGTATTTTTTTCATTGGGTGGTATACCACCATTGGGTGGCTTTTGGACAAAAGTATTCCTATTCCAAAAGATATCTGTGTCTGAAAATCCCCTCAATAGGGTATTGTTGATTGCTGGTGTGGTAAATTCTGCCATAGCTATTTATTATTATCTAAGAGTAACTGTAAGTGCCTTTATGACAGAAGAAAAAGGTTCAGCAACACTAGAATCTATTCCAAGTAGCTATGGATTGGCATTTGCGTCAGCTATATCGGTATTATTTATAAGCTTTAGTTGGATATTATTCCATCCCTCTAGTTTATAATTATATTTGTAAAATAAATTATTAAAGGGAGATTCGTACAATCTCCCTAATTTCTTACCTTTTATCATTTTTATTTTTTTTAAAATTTTATTCTATTACCAAAGAATAAAATTTTCTATCTCCTTCTTACTTATCACTCGAATTTAATTGTACTGTAATCGTATTGTAATTTAAAATATTACAATCTAGTAACATTCAAAGAATAGGTAGTAACCTATCTTTTAACTGGAGAAGCGATGAATATATCTCAAAATGGAATAAATGTTTTAGTGGTAGATGATGAGGAAGATATTCTAGAGCTGATAAAATTTAATCTAGAAGAAGAGGGCTTTATAGTTTCAACTTGTAAGAACGGATTAGAAGTTCTTCCTAAAATTGAAAAAAATTCACCACATCTTGTGATACTAGATGTTATGTTACCGGGTATAGGTGGAATTGACCTCTGTAAAAAAATCAAAGATAAGTATTCAATACCTATCATTATGGTAACGGCTAAAACTGGTGAAACAGATGCTGTTTTGGGATTGGAATTTGGAGCAGATGATTATGTAAGAAAACCTTTTAGTCCAAGGGAATTGATGGCAAGGGTTCGATCAGTAATGAGAAGATATTCTGGAGTTCAAGATGAAGAAAAATCTACTAGTATTACAATTGGTAAGGTTTTTCTAAATGGTGTAGCTCATAAAGTATATGTAAATAATTTAGAGGTTGAATTAACTCTTCTGGAATATAAAATTTTATTTTTATTTATGTCTAATCCAGGGGTAGCACTCACAAGGGAAAAACTTTTAGATAAAATTTGGGGACATGATATATATGTTACAGATAGGGCGGTAGATGTGAATATAAAAAGGTTAAGAGATAAATTGGGAGAGGAAAAAAATCGACTTGAAACTGTGAGAGGTATTGGATATCGCTTTAACAATGCGTAGCTTCTTTTCTAGAATACTTATAAGCAATTGGTTATTCTTGGTGGTTTTACTGATCACTGCTACCTTTGTTCTGTTTCTAACTACTGTAATTAGTAGTACCTATTATGTTATTTTGTTTATTTCTTATTTAGTCTTTTCTCTCTATGTTGCGTTTCATATCTCTTATCGAATAGCAGCAAATGTAACTGAGCAACTACGAACTCTACAAGAGCGAACTAGACTGATCAATGCTGGTGAATTTAATTCCGCTTCGATCATGACTAATATCATAGAACTTTATGAGTTATCTACATCTATAAACGCAATGTCAGAAAGGCTCCAACTTCAATTTTCGGATTTAAATATTGAAAAAGAAAAATTTAATTTTCTACTGGAGAATTTAAAAGAAGGAGTCTTTGCTATAGATAAAGAAAAAAGAATATTATTCCAAAATAAAAGTATTCCTAAGCTCTTAATTCCTGAGGGATCCCAATCTAGAAATATAGATACTGTTATCAAAGAAAAAAAAATTTTACAATTTCTTAATCAACATATTATAAATGAAACGGAGGGTAAAATTATTATTGAAATTAATAAAAAATTTTATAGTATAAGATTATATACATTAAAGAGAGATGATAAAACATATCTTTATATTGGTGTAGTTTTAGATAAGACTGAAGATAGAGAAAGGCAATTACTCCGCGAACAATTTGTGCAAAGTGCATCTCATGAACTAAAAACTCCTATAACTTCAATTAAAGGATATGCTGAAACATTAGAAACAAAATTAAAATTAAATTCAGAATCAAATGAAAAGAAATTTTTAGATGCTATTTTACGTAATACAGATCGAATGATTAGAATTGTTGAGGATATGTTGACAATTTCTAAATTAGAAACTTCTAATATGGTATTTCAACCAGAACTATTTTCATTGAATGATTTAGTTAAAAATATTGAATTAACTGTTTTTGGATTTATGAACCCAAGGGGACAGAAATTTATAAATGAAATCCCTGAAAATTTTATGATAAAAGCAGATTTAGTTCAGCTAGAGCATGTTATTTTAAATTTAATTCAAAATGCCTCAACGTATTCTCCAGATAATTCCAAAATTGGAGTTTCAGCAGAACGCTTAGAGAAAGTTATCCGTATTTTGGTTTGGGATCAGGGAATTGGAATCGAAGAGAAGGAGCTTGAAAGAATATTTGAACGTTTTTATCGAGTTGATATGGATAGATCCAGAAGTAGGGGTGGAACCGGCCTGGGTTTATCCATAGTCAAACATATAGTTAAATTGCATTCTGGATGGATAACAGTTTCCTCCATACCTGGAAAAGGATCTACATTTATAGTAAATTTACCGATTGACATTCTAATTGCCCCTGAATAATTTTAGACTATGTTACCTAAGGGTTTTCTTTCATTTGGAAAGAACATTGGCATAAAAGATAATACAAAAGATTTTGCAGTTATTTATTCAAACGTACCATGCAGGGCTGCTGCTGTATTCACTCAAAATAATTTCCCTGGAGCTCCTATAGTAATAGGACGTGATCATATTAAAAATGGAGTTCTCCAGGCTATCGTCATAAACTCTAAAAATTCTAATGTTGCCACAGGAGAAAAAGGCCTTCAGGATGCTTTGAATACATGCAAGGCAATATCAGTTTCCTTAGGAATAAAAGTGGAAGATGTCTTACCATCTAGCACAGGTGTGATTGGTGTGCCTTTGCCAATTGAAAAAATATTAAATGCATGTAAGACCGCAAAAGAAGATTTACGAGAAGATGCCTTAGAAGAAGTTGCCACAGCTATCATGACAACAGATAAGCAAAAGAAAATATCAATAAGAAATATAAATAAACCAGAAGGCAATGGAATAATATATGCTATTGCAAAAGGAGCTGGAATGATTGAGCCTAATATGGCTACCATGCTTTGTTTTATTTTAACTGATATGAAAATTAAGACTAATAACCTTCAAAGTATTTTAAAAAGAGTTGCTGATAAAACTTTTAACTGCTTAAGTATAGACACGGATACTTCTACTAGTGATACATTAGTACTTTTATCAAATGAACTTTCTATTGAAGTTGAAGAAAATGAATTTGAAAATGTACTTCTTGATATCTGTACTGATTTGACAAAAAAAATCGCAAGAGATGGGGAAGGTGCCACTAAGCTTATAGAGCTTTATATTTCAGATGCTTTAAACTTAGATCAGGCTAAAAAAATAGGTAAATCTGTGTTAAACTCACCTTTAGTAAAAACTGCAATCTACGGTGGTGACCCCAATTGGGGGCGTTTTGTAATGGCTATTGGTAAAGTATTTGATGAAGTAATAGATTATGAAACTTTATCCCTTAAGATAGGGGGTATTGATGTAAAAAATGCCACAGATATAGTTAAAAAAAAGATGTCAATGTATCTAAAAGAAAATTCTGAAATACAAATAAATATATCATTAGGTACAGGAAATGTAAATTCTATGTTTTGGGGTTGTGATTTAACGGAAGGCTATATTAAAGAAAATGCATATTATACAACCTAATGAAATTATTTTTTGAAAAATATATATCAAATTTTATTATATCTGGATTTAAAGTTAAGTCCATTTTAATTCTATTATTTACTAGAATAATTTTTATTTCAATTGGATTAGTTATATATAACAGCATTGATTATTTATTATCAGGTGTTTATAGTAATAAGCTAATGATTGCTGAAATTGCTGCTATTATAATTTCAATTATTTTTTTTCTTCCTATTCAAGAATATGTTGAAATCTATCTCAAAAAAAAAATACTCTCGGAATATTTATTTGATGATCCATTAACATTAAGATTTGCTCATAAAAGATTTGAAGTGTACGACTTAATCAGAAATGTATTTCCAGATATGGTAAGAGCTTCTGGAAGTAATATGGGAAGATTAGCTATATTAAATCAGTTTAGTTATTTTGAAGCATATACTTTTACAAAAGGTAGAAGGAGAAAGATTAAGAATCAAAGTTTTTTAGTAAACAAGAGGTTGATGATTTATCTTGTGAGTAAAAAAGATGGTGTATCAATCTCTGAAACACTAGACCGTCCTGATATTAATGAAGATTTTGCTTTATTAAAAGCTACATTTATCCTACCGTTTATATTTAGAGAAAAGCTATTTGGTTTTTTAGCACTTACTGACGTACCCGATGAGCAATCATTGAAAACTATGAGAATAATTTCCAGTAAATCAGCTATATCAATTTATAATCATATTCTATCATCACAAATTGCAATACATAAAAAATATAAGCATGAATTTGAGGTTGCATCTAGGATAGAAGATAAAATTTTTTCTATTAAAGTACCTGAGTTTAGTGGCATTGAATTTAAATCATTCCAAAAAGATCCAAATTTAGTATTAGAATTTTTTAAAAATGATGAAGAAGGTCATGTATTTGCTTTAATTGCTTTGAGTGGAAAAAATAGATTTAGTTCTGGTTTGGTTTCATCTCATTTATTAGGAAAGTATTATTCTCAAAGCTTAATTAGAAAAAAACATAATCATAAAACTATTAAAGTTTATACAGAAAAATGTCTAAATGATCTTATGTGGAATGAAGGATTTGAAATGATCATTGGAAGTTTTAAAGAAAATTCAACTCGAATTACATTTACACAGGTAGGCTTAAACTTTAGAATTACAGATTCTGATGAAAAATTGGATAATCTAATATCAGTAGGATGGAAATATACATTAGATATTAAATCAGAAAACCTTTTTATATATTTTAAAAGAGAGAAAATATTATCAATTAGCAAAAAATTAGAAGATCAAGAAACTGTAATAGTTAAACAAAAAAAAGAAGAAATCAAATGAAAAATATAATATTACTTATTACTACTTTTTTAATATATTTTATTTTTTTTGCACTCATAATTTCTTTTATAGATTCTTCAAAAGCAAGAAGATTCCTTTATCAATTTCCAAATGGATTTGTAGTTAATTCAGATAACCAAAATACACACCTTTTAGGATATAATATACTTTTCTCAGAAGAAAAACTACCTGAAATGAGTTTAGAATTAGAAGAATCAATAGATTTAAAAATTGAATCTGAATTTTATTCAATTTTCAGAGTATTGTACGACTTTTATATTTATATATGTATTTCGATAGTTTATTTTTTTGCTTCTATTTGGTTTTTTTTAATGATTGGTGATATTTTAATAAGCACATTTTTTTTAACACTCTCCATACTTTTTGTTTCCCTAGTTTTTATACTTGGATTTGATTCGAATTTTTATCTATTTTATTTTAGTTTTTTTGCTCTACCTTTTATTATAATGCATTTAAGCTTTAGATTAAAAGGAAAAGATCTGACATCTAAATGGTTAGTACCGGAACTTGCTGTTTTAGGAATACTAACCTATGTTGGATATTATGGTCACGATGATATTATGATCTTTGAAAAGCTAATATATGTAGGAAGAATTTTATTTTCCCTCTCTGCATTAGGAATAATTGGCGTTGTAATTTATGATATTTTTAAGTATAGGAAAATTACTTCAAATCATTTGATTAAAAAATCAACTCTTGCATTTGCTATTTTTATGATTATATTTTTACCGGTAATTACTTTTGAATTTAATTTATTAAAAGATAATTATATAATCCAATATCTACTATTTTTTATTTTTATAACTTTTCCTATTTTTTTTGCTTATGGCTCAATGAGATACTCTTTTATTAAGCAGCAGTTATACTTCAATTCTACTCTTACTTTATTTTTCTTATCGATATTTTTAGTAAGTATTTATATATCTGTTTATAAAATATTGTACTATATAAATATGCCTTCAAATAACTTTTTAGATATTATCAACGGATTATTTTTGAGTATATGCCTAATATATTCTTCTACAATCAAGAATTTAATCAATGAAATGATTGAATATTATACTTTTGATAGAAATGAAAAGCTTACGAGTGCACTTGAAGAAATGGCTGCTACCATTGCCTCCCCAATGACCCTTAAAAGCACAGCAAAACACTTATTTTTAAGAGTAAACGAAGTGCTAGATGTAGACAGAGTGGTAGTTCTAGTACCGGCAGAGAGATTTCCTGATGTTGAATTTAAAGATATATCAGTCATGAAAATTGTTGAGTCTTCACCAGTTTGGAAATATTTTTCTCAAAATAAGGACATTACTATCACATCCTATTTAATTTATGGGTCTGGAAATAGAGAGGATACTCATAAATTTTTAAGAGATATGAACATTCAAATTGCCTACCCCATGTTGGGAACCGATAGTGGCAAAAAAGTTTCATCTGTTTTCTTATTTGGCGAAAAAAGAAATCACAAAAATTTTTCTTTGGGTGAACTGAAATTTATCAAAGAAATAACTAGATTAGCAGATCTTTTGATTCAAAACTATTTACTTCTACTTTCTGAGGTTGAGAAAAAGAAAATGGAAAGAGATTTATTAACCGTTCAAATTATGCAGAAGACAGTAAATCCAATGGTATTTGAAACAGAGAGAATAGAGGATTTTGAGTTTGGTTATGTTTCTATTCCTGCACTTGGTATTTCAGGAGACTACATGGATTTTATAAAAACCAGAGATAGTAGGCTTTGGGTATTTTTAGGAGACGTAAGTGGTCATGGAGTTGGGAGTGGTTTCTTAGTAAGTGCAATCAAAGCTTTAGTTCAAGATCAGATTGATTTGGGATTGGATATTCAAAAAATATTTTCTAATATAAATAAATTTCTTTTAGAAAGATATTCAGGAAATGAGTTTATGAGCCTTTTTGCAGGAATTTATGATCCTAAATCTACAATTTTTGAATATATCAATGCTGGTCATCTCTCCCCGGTATTATTTAGAGGTGCCAATCATCAGTTTAAATTGAGGGGTGGGGATAGACTACTGGGAGTAATGCCAACTATTTTTACACCAGAAAAAATTCAGTTTTCTAGAAAAGATAGACTATTTTTATACTCAGATGGAGTTACTGAAACATTTAATTCTGCCGAAGAAGTATACGGAGAAAAAAGATTATTGGAATTCATAAAGAATAATTATAATCTTGAAAGCGAAGAAATGGTTAAACTTATTGTAAAAGACGTAGAAGCATTTCGAGAAGAAGCTGAAATATCGGATGACTTATCACTAATTTGTCTAACTAAAATGATTTGAGGTTAATAAGTTTTGCCGGCAATAATTTACCAAAATAAAAATAATAATATAATTTATAAAATTGAACATTCTGAGACAATTCCTTCTGAACCATATTTTTTAGATTGTGATGAAGATTCATTTTTACTCCAGGGGGATTATCCACAAAACAATCTTATGATTTTAGATAATAATAATAATATCTTTACTAAAGAATTGTATCCAGTTGTTACTCAAGATGCTGAAGGGATAATTTTAATGCAAGCTTATCTTAATAAGGAGGCATTGAATTTATCTCTAAATACTGGATATGCACATTATTTTAGTAGATCAAGAAATCGACTTTGGAAAAAAGGAGAAGAAAGTGGGCATCTTCAGAAGGTTAATTCAATTTTTTATAATAATGACTTTAAATTTTATGTTTATAGTGTGGAACAAATTTCAAATGCATGTCATACTGGATCATACTCATGTTTTTTTAGAAAGGTAATAGATGGGAAAATATATACATTATAATAAACTAATTAAAAATAGAGGATAACTATATGAATCAAATCTTAGAAAAGATAAAAGAGTTTACTAATTTTAAAATACTTATCATATCTATAACTCTAACTTTTTTTATAGCAGCACTGATTATATTTTCTTTTTATGCTAAATATTCCAAGCCAGTGGGTACCGGGCAAAATAAATTTGAATTATTTATTGAAGAAGGGCAGGGATCTTATCATGTTTCAAAAGAATTAAAAAATAGTAAAATGATTCACTCCATTCGTTTTTTCCAAATTCTATTGAAAATAAATAGCAATACAAATAAAGTTAAACACGGAATTTATGAGATTAATGATGGTATGACAGCCAATCAAATTATGGATATTTTAGTCTCAGGAAAAGTAAAAATGGTTAATTTTACAATACCTGAAGGATTTCATAATAGACAGATAGCTGAATTATTATATACAAAAAAACTTATAGAATCAAAAGAAAAGTTCTTCGAAATAGCTTCTGATTCAGCATTGTTGAAAAAATATAACATACCCGCTAATACAATAGAAGGATATTTATTTCCAGAGACATACACAATTCCTTTAGAATATAGTACAGAAAAAATTATAGAGATGATGATAAAACGATTTTATAAAAACTTATCATCTATTGAAGAATCAAAAGATTTATCTCCTGAGGAGTTGCATAAGAAAGTTATTATGGCTTCAATTGTTGAAAGGGAAGCAAAGAAAAAAGAGGAACAACCATTGATGGCAGGTGTATTCGAAAAAAGATTTAAAATCAATATGCCATTTGAAAGTTGTGCTACAGTTCAATATCTTTTTGAAAAACCAAAAAAAAGATTATTAGAAAAAGATTTACTCATTGAATCAGAATATAATACATATCTTCACAAGGGGTACCCACCAGGTCCCATATCTAATCCGGGCTTACCGGCAATTAAAGCTGCCTTTATTCCAATTGAATCAGATAATTTATTTTTTTTGGTTAAGCCTGACGGATCACATTATTTTTCTAAAACGCATAAAGAACATTTAGATGCTAAGAAAAAATATATAGATATTTTATACCAATGAAATCTAACAAAAAATTAGAATCATTAGATTTAGAAATTATTAATCTAAATTCAGAATTAGAGAGAGTAATGGCTTCCCTCAAGGAAATGAAAACTAAACAAAATAAGAATTCAGCAATCAAGGATGAAGCAATTAAATTTATTGACAAAACTGAAAAGTTGATCCAGTTAGCAGAAGCCGGAAAATTAAAAATTTCACCCGAAGAAAAAGATAAATTGACAAAGGCTTTATCTAATATTGTAAAAATATTTAAGTAATTGTATTAAAGAAGGTTAGACATTATTTTATGAATTAAAAATGACAGAATTTTCCTAATATACTTTTTGGTGAATAAGGGTAAATTTTATAGTACTTCATTTTTTTTATTAATTATAAAATTCTCAATACTACTTAAATAGAGGCTTAAAATGGATAAATCCTTAGTAACCAAAGTTTTAGGAGCTACGGGTCTACTTGTTAAAGATATTACAAAAGGACTTGCAGAAAAATGTTCTGAAAAAAATTCCATTTCAATAGAAAAAATGGACCAAAACCAATTGGTATTTTATCAATTATCTTGGATAACTTCCGAGCTAAACGTTGCGGAATCCTATATTGATTATGCTTGGAATCCATCCCTTGGTACCTCTGACATGGAAAAGAAAATGGCAATTACATTTGCCGCTGAAACTATCTCACATATCCGATCAGAAATTATAAGTAAACCTGAAGAATTTGCAACCACAGCATCACATGTTCATGAAATATTATTCAATCCAGAAGTTAGTTCATTTGTTTCTGATTCAATTAAAATAGAAAAATATTCTGAAATTGCTGATCTTATCCAAAAAAATGGACACATTGGACCTTATGGTCTTTCAGAGGATCACGATAGCTTTCGAGAAACATTCAAAAAATTTGCAGAAGAAATTGTTATGCCACATGCAGAGCATGTTCATAGGGAGGATGAGACCATCCCTGAAGAAATAATCCAGGGTTTACGGGATATGGGATGTTTTGGACTTTGTATCCCTGAAACCTATGGTGGTATCCAACCTTCTGATAAACCAGATAATATCTCTATGTTAGTTGTAACGGAAGAGCTTTCTAGGGGAGGGATAGGTATTGCAGGATCTCTTATAACCAGACCAGAGATAGTCTCTAAGGCTATTTTAAAGGGTGGTACAGAGGCTCAGAAAGAGAAGTGGTTAGGTTCTATCGCAGAGGGCAAGATTATGGCTGCAATTGCAGTTACAGAGCCCAATTATGGTTCGGATGTTGCTGGTATCTCCGTTCCAGCAGTTAAAGTTGATGGTGGTTGGAAAATCAATGGAGTAAAAACATGGTGCACTTTTGCAGGTTATGCTGATGTTCTACTTGTACTTTGTAGGACAGAAAGCGATCCTTCGCTTAAACACAAAGGTCTCTCCATTTTATTGGCAGAAAAACCGCGCACCAGGGAGCATAGTTTTGATTATTCACAACCGGGTGGTGGTAGAATAGAAGGAAAGGCAATTGATACAATTGGGTATCGCGGTATGCATTCTTTTGAAGTATCTTTCCAGGATTTTTTCGTTCCCGATGAAAATCTAATTGGTGGGGAAGCTGGAAGAGGAAAGGGTTTTTACCTCCAAATGGAAGGTTTTGCTGGGGGTCGAATCCAAACTGCAGCAAGAGCAAATGGAGTTATGCAGGCAGCATTTGAGGCTGCGTTCAGGTACTCTAACGAAAGACAGGTATTTAAAAAGCCAATCTATGATTATACATTAACTAAATACAAACTAGCAAGAATGGGAATGATCATACAAGCATCACGTCAATATACCAATTATGTTGGGAAACTGTTGGATGAACACAAAGGACAGATGGAAGCAACATTGATAAAATTCTATGCATCTAAAATATCCGAGTGGGTTTGTCGGGAAGCTATGCAAATTCATGGTGGTATGGGGTATGCGGAAGAGTATGCGGTATCTAGATACTTTGTAGACTCCAGGGTATTTTCTATTTTTGAAGGTGCTGAGGAAGTAATGGCTTTGCGTGTGATTGCAAAAGGATTGTTGGAAGAAGCACTAAAAAATTAAGATAGAAAAGTGTATGTGGATAAAAAATTCACATACACTCTCTGCCCCCGACAGGATTCGAACCTGCGACCCTTTGTTTAGGAAACAAATGCTCTATCCACCTGAGCTACGGGAGCTCCTGTTTACTTTTTCTCTTTTCGCTTTTGTAATACCGTTCTGATTATATCTTGCATACTGTGTATAATAACCTTATCCGGTTGAAAATCTATTTTTCCACCTTTAGAAAGAACAGCTACAGCTTTTTGTACCTCTACTAAGGGTTGCCCACACCAAGATGCTATATCTTCTTGGGTAACTTGTATTACTACATTTTTCCCATTTTCTGGGACGTTTTGTTTTTGGGATAACATCAAAAGAACATCTGCAACCTTACCCGCAACATCATCAAACATAAGGATTTGCAATCTTCTTTTTTGGTCATAAATTCTTGTAGAAAAAAGTGTTAAAAGTTTAAAAGCTATTTGGGGTGTTTTATTCATTAAATAATCAAAGTTTTCTCTATTGAAATTTAACGTACGAACTTCTGTTACAGCCACCACGGTAGCTGACCTAGGCTGACCCTCAAGCAAACTCATTTCCCCAAATATATCTCCTGAATCTAAGATATCCATTGTTTTAATAGAATTTCCGACCGTTTTTAGTATTTTTACCTGACCATTTAAGATCATATAAAAATCATCACCAGGTTCATATTCGCAAAATATAATTTGATCCGGATCAAAAATTCTTCCAAATTTATCAAACATCAATTCAAGATTCATTTTATCCTTCTAACTCGGCAGATTTATGTTGAGCTTTTTCTGTTAATTCATCTTCAGGGGGAAGACTAGCAACTTTCTTATACAAAGATATAGCTTTTTCCTTATTTCCTAACTTATTAGAAAGCTCTGCCACTCTATAGATAGATTCTTTCAATTTAGGTGACGAGGGGAATCTGGTTGCAAACGTAGAGTAAAATTGAATTGCTTCTTCTTTCTTATCTAACCCTTCAGAAATCTCACCTGCATAAAAAATGGAAGCTTCAATCATTTTTTCCTCTTCCATATCTCCAGAGTTCTTCACCTCAGAAATACTTTTGTAGAGGGGGAGTGCATCAGCCAAATTTTCTTCATTTCTGAGTTTTTCAGCTTTTTCATAATTTTCTTTTATTTTTTTAGAATTTCCGCCCCCGGAAGAAGATTTAGACTTGCGGTCTGATTCATATTGCAATGGTTCCATATCTTCTGGGTAGTCCCCACCATTTTGGGCAAGATCCAATAGTTGTTTGGCTCTTTCTAAGTATGCACCCTCTGGATAATGTTCTACGTATTTTTGATAAGCATACCATGCATGTTCTTTCTCCCCAAGCTTGTGGTAAACTTCTCCAACATTCATCAATTCAAAGGAAGGAGATTTGGTATCTCCATGCTGCCCAAGCTGTTCTCTGACCTTATAATGATACTGACGGAGTTGGTTTGAGAAAACCTTCATCATTTTCATCATTAGATTTGGTTTGTAGATAGCAAAGGCTTCAAATTCTTGAACTCTAAAGACTAAGAGGGATGCTCCCCCTATCACCTGTGCAGTTTCTTCTCTTGGAAATCGACCAAGTGCAGAACGAACACCAAAGAATTCACCTAATTTTGCATCTTCTTTTATTTCCTCTTTTCCATCAAATGATTTGGAATTTAGAGCAACTCTTCCTTTTTGGAGAACATAAATATGCTCACTCTTCTCATTTTCAAAATATATAATAGAACCATTTTTATAGGTTCTTATAATTGGTCCTGGCAAATTCGTTTCCTGGCTAAAGTATAGTGGTATTTATATATGCTACTGTAACCATTTTCGAGAGAAAATTCATCTATTACAATAGGAAAAACTTATAAATGAAAAAAAATATGAAGAAATAATTCTAAAGAGCTAATTTCATTTAAATAAAAAATGTTTTGAGAAAGTAGAATTGAGGCTTAGTTTAAATATATTATTTAAAAAATGATTGAGGATTTATACTTTTACTCCCTTGGTTGACCTGGAAATAAAGACCAGATACTTTTGATGTGGTACCAAGGATTGTGCCTTTTGAAATAGTGTCTCCCTCTGATACAAACACCTCAAGTAAATTTCCATAAACACTGTAAATATTATCCCCATGTTCAATCACAATAACAGTTTCATACCCTTCTAATTTATCTACTGCAATAATTTTTCCTTCATAACTAGGATATACAGAAGGTGAGCCACCAGTCAGTAGAACGCCTTTGTGAGGATTGTTAGGATCTTTTGAAAATGATTTTTTAATTACAGTCTTATCTCCAAAAGGTTTAGATAAAGTATGAAGGGATTTTTCTGTTTTTGGAACTGAAATTTTATCTATTTCATTTAAAGATTGATTTTTAGAGGATTTATTAGTTTCAGAATCCTTAAAAATTGCTACGGGGTTTTCTTTGGGATCAGGATTCACAATATCTGCAGTTACAGGAATAGTTATTGATATATTAACTAAAATTATAGCTATAAATAGATTAAAAATAACACTATTAGAAGTACAAATAACTTTTATAATTTTTAAAAACTTATCCAATTAATCAAATCCTGGGGTAATAATATAAATCCTAATAATTAAAGGATTTATATTTACATAATACTATTAACGAACTTATGTACCCCTGATATTGAATTAAATATTTTTTAATAAATAAAATTATGATTCATTTTGTTGTTTGTTTTTTGATTATTTTTTTATTTAAATTAAAGAAATCTATTTTGTATAATTTGAATATTATGTCTCAAAAAATTACCAACAGATCAGAGTAATTCTATGTATTTGTAATTAAAAGAAGAAGATTGGATTTGTATAGATAAGTTATTATGGATTAAAATAATATATAAAATTATTATATACTATAGTATTAAAGAATAATTAAAAAAAATAATAAATGACGCAACTACAATAACTATCTTTATCCGCCGGTAGGCGGAAAAGAGCCTAGGATTGTTGCGAATTAATTTGCAAAAACTGACTTTTTGCAGGAACGTCATAAATAAATAATTGGCTATGATTAAATCATCTCAGAAAATAACTTTTCTAAAACTAAAATATTTTCTTGGTTTTCACCTTTTTTGTAAGAAATCTTCAGAATAGAATTCAACAATAAAAGTCCAAATCCTTCAGTTTTCATTTTAGAACTAAGTTCTTGGTGATTTTTTATTCTTTGTAAGGGATTAAAATGAACTGCAGAATCTGTGATAATAAAAGTAAATCCATCCTCTGACCGGATAAATTCTAGCTCTATTTTAGATTTTTTAGGAGTGGGAAATCCATGCTCAATGATATTTGAAATAGCTTCATCTAATGCCAATACAAGTCGAAATTGCCATTTTTCATTTACATGATTGTACAAAAAAATACGGGCTCCACGTCTTACATGATGCAAGCATGATAGCTTATTTGGAATTTGAATTTTCTTCGTAACTAGCATTTCTATCTTAAAACAGTGTTAATTATATATTTAATTGACATTTGTAAATCTAAATAGTTTTGACATAAAAAAAATTAAATTTTTAGGATTTGATTCCTTGAGTTTTTTGATGATTCAAAATATTTTTTCCAAATTCCTTTTTGGTGAGGGGGTTCCTGTTTTAAAATTTCTATAAGGTCAGTCAGTTGATTTTTATATGCCAAAAGACAAGTTAAGATTGCTTCTTTATTTGTTGAAATGATCGCTTCCCACATTTCTGGATTTGAACCTGCAATTCTACTCATATCTCTAAAACCACCACCAGATAAAGGAAGGGGAGAAATATTAGTATATTTTTTTACTATATCAGAGTTATTAGCCCAGTTTACTAATAAAGATGATAAAATATGTGGTGCATGAGAAAGATAGGATAAAATCTCATCATGGTCTTGTGCAGGTATTTCAATTGTAGAAGAACCGATGTACTTCCATAGATTTTCTATTTTTGATACAGATTCCTCACTTGTATTATCTTCTCTCGTGAGAATGCATAATTTTCCAAAGTAAAGATCTTCTTTTGAGTGTAATGCTCCCGATAACTCTGAACCAGTCATGGGATGTGATGAATAGTAATTGTGTTTACTTTTAAATTTATTTTTTACTGCTTTGATGATTTCTGATTTTGTTGATCCTAAATCTGTTATGAATCCTTGGTAGTCTTCAGGAATTAAATTTATCTTATCACATGTTAAATCAACAGGAAGACTAAAAATTATCAAATCATATTCATTCCATCTATTATTTCTCAAAAAATCTTCTTCAATCAATAAATAGTCTGTTAAATTTTTATTAATTATTTCATCATAACTTTTTTGGGATCTCAGAACCCCTGTTGTTTTTATTTTTAAGCCAGTTTTCTTAATAGCAAGGGAAAGAGATCCTCCCATTAACCCCAATCCATAAATTAAAATATTATTAAAACCAATCATTAGAGCAGGGGCTCCGATGCTGGGTATGATCCTAGAATCTTAAAAAAAGTAGCTCTCTCTTTTATTTCGTCAATAATTTCTTTTATATGGGGATCTTTCTCATGCCCATTGAAATCAACAAAAAAGTTATACTGCCAGGAATTTCTCCTCGTAGGTCTAGATTCTATTTTACATAGATTTATATTATTTTCATAAAAAGGTTTAAGAGTTAAAAAAAGAGATCCTGGTTTGTCTGACAATGAAAATACCATGGATGTTTTATCTTTACCTGTTGGTAAACATTGTGATTTTCCAATGATTAAAAATCGTGTTGAATTGTTAGGTAAATCTTCAATATTTTCTCTTATCATATTTAAACCATAAATATCACCAGCAATTTTAGAGGCTATTGCAGCCCCTTCGCGGTTTTCTGCAACGAGCATTGCTGCTTTCGCTGTAGAGGACGTTTCAATAATTTCGCAATTCGGTAAGTTTGCTGCTATCCAATTTTTACATTGTGAATTGGCTATTTTTATTCCATATAGTTTTTTAATATTTGAAATATCACTATCAAAACCCAAGAGATAGAGGGATATTTTAATGTATGTTTCTGAATAAATTTGGAGGTCGGAAGTAACTAACATGTCTAAAGTGGAGTTTACTAAACCTTCACTTGAATTTTCTATTGGTACTACACCATAATCACATTTTCCTGTTTCCACAGATCGAAATACTTCGGGAATCGTATTGTGTTGTTGTGACTGGATGGATGTTCCAAATCTTGAGATTACTGCTTGGTGAGAAAAAGATCCTTCCGGTCCTAAATAAGCAATGTTGATTCCTTTTTCAAATGCAATCGTTGCACTCATGATTTCTCTATATACAGATGTGATAGCTGAATCAGAGAGGGGTCCTTGGTTTATTTTTTTAATCTTTTCATAGACTTCTTTTTCCCTATCAGGTCTGTAAATTGGTTCTCCCTTAGCTTTTTTAATTTCACCAATAGTTGCTGCAAGCTTTGCTCTATCCTGAATCAATCTTACAATTTCTATATCAAGGGAATCTATCTGCTTTCTAATTTCAGTGAGATCTTGGTTTGATGTCATATTTCTTCCTGTGGTGGGATATTTAAACTGGGAATAGTAGATTCCGATATCGGGTTAGATTCTGATATCTCAGCTTCTAATTCTTCTTTCTCTACATCATCTTCTGGAAGTGGGATTTCTTCTTCTTGTTCCATTTCTTTTCTGAACTGAAATTCTTTATCTTCAAATTCACCAAATTGCAAATCACCAAGATCTTCAAATTTTAACTCTTTGACTTCATTTGGAGGTGGGAGATCTGATAATTTATTCAAACCAAAATGAATTAAAAATTCAGAAGTTGTTCCATACAAAGTTGGTCTGCCAGGTACTTCTTTTTGACCAATTGGTTTGATTAATTTTTTTGCTACCAGTGTAGTAACCATTGCCCTGGAAGAGACACCTCTAATTTCATCAACTTCAGGCAATGTGATAGGTTGCTTATATGCAATGATAGCTAGAGTATCTAAAGTGCTCTTTGAGAGAGTTTCCCTTCTTTTTTCTTTAAAAATAGTACCTAATATTTGAAAATAAACTTCATTAGTATAAAATTGATATGCGCCGGCAATTTCTTTTAAAATAAATCCACCGTTTCGTTCTTCAAACTCCAAAGATAATTCATCTAATAATTCTCTTGTAAGTGATTTATCAATACCGGCCGAGCTAGAAATAGAACTAATTTTAAGGGGTTCTGAAGATAAAAAAATTAAAGCTTCTAGTAATCCTTTGTAGTACTCTCTTGTTTTATCTGTTGAAGTTTCCAAATCAATCTACCAAAAAAATTTTTATATTACCAAACATTTTATTTTGTTTGATTTGTATTTTACCAAGTTTAACAATTTCTAAAACAGCTAAAAAGCTATAAACAATATCAAGAGTTTCGGGATCATTTGAAGTAAAGATTTCTGAAAAATAGATTTCTCTTTTAGAGGAGAGCAAAGTCTCAATATCTCTTAACTTTTCAGAGATAGAATATGTGGAATCGGCTATGAGAAGCTTTGGAATTTCATCTTGGATTGCTTCTTTGGATAAAATACCATTGAATGCAGCAATTAAATCTAATAAATCTACATCTAACCAATTTTCATCATCTGGAAAATGTATTAAAATTTGGTTGGTTTCTCTGGGAAATACAGAGGAACGTATTAAGTCTAATTGGGCTAACTTTTGCCCTGCAATCTGGTATTTTTTATGCTCTATGAGTTTATCTACAAGCTCTCTGGGAAGTGTAGGTTCAGTGTCGGGTTCTTCAAAGCCAGGATTGGGAAGCAGAGCCTTGGATTTTAAATAGACAAGACTTGCCGCCATTTTAGTGAATTCTGAACTTAATTCTATAGGTAGGTTTTTTGCTAATCTTAAAAATTGTATAAAATCTTCGGTAATTCGAGAGAGGGATACTTCAAATATATCAATTTTATAACTTTCTATTAAGGTCCATAGTACGGAAAGGGGGCCCTCAGTCCACCCTCCTTCATTTGTGCTCCATTTGACAAGAAATTGAATATTTTCATTCGAAGGATCAACAGTTTCCATTCAAAAAAGCATTAGTTACCAAGAGCTTTTGCCGCAGCCTGCTGGAGTCGTTCTGGTGGGAACGGTTTTACAACAAAATCTTTTACTCCCATTTTGATTGCTTTTGCGAGTAAGTCTTCCTGACCCAATGCTGTTACCATGATAACCTTTGCCTTTGGATCCATCTTAATAATCTCACTTGTAGCAACAATTCCATCTTTTTCGCGCATGGTAATATCCATTGTAACTAAATCCGGTTTGAGAAGTTTGTACTGCTCAACGGCAATATTTCCGTTTTCTGCTTCTCCAACAATTGTATGCCCAACAGCCGTTAAGGCATCTTTCACAAGTGTACGCATAAACTTTGCGTCATCAACTACCAATATTCTGGCCATAACTCCCTCTTTCCTTTATTATACGAATCATTTGTGGTACTATATCATTTAGAGGAACAACGTGATCTATTCCTCCCATATCTATTGCTTGTCGGTTCATTCCAAATACTACTGATGTTTTTTCATCCTGTGCAATAGTCGGTGAACCTATTTCTTTTAACTTTTTAATAGATTCAGCTCCATCTTTCCCCATCCCGGTCATAATTACAGCGAGTAAACTAGCACCATAACAAACATTTAGACTATCAAATGTAACATCTATAGATGGCCTGTGTCCATTAACAAGTTGCCCTTGTTCCAGTTCAATAGAAATATTCAAATCTTTTCTATGAATTTTCATATGGTAGTTTCCAGGAGCAATGTAGGCTGTACCTGATTTTACAATTTCTCCATGCTCAGCTTCTTTGACCTTGATGGAAGAAATCTCATCTAACCTCTCTGCAAACGCCTTGGTAAATCCAGCAGGCATATGTTGAACAACAAAAATGGGAAGTTCAAAAGATTCTGGAATTTGTTTAAAAAGACTATGTAAGGCATTTGGTCCTCCAGTAGAGGTTCCAATTCCAACAGCTCGGATTACTTGTTTTCTATTTTCCTGAAAATTTCCAACCTTAACTTTTACTCTAGATTTTATTCCAGTGATTTCAATGTTATGCTCAAAATAGTCAGCAATCTTCGTTCTCAAAAGGGTTCCAATTTCATCTGTATCCATTTTGATAGCACTAGAAGGTTTGGGAACAAAGTCAATTGCACCTAGCTCTAACGCTTGGAAGGTAGCTTTTGCTCCATGTTGTGTAAGTACTGATAGCATTATAACTGCAACTTTAATTCCTTTTTTAGAAAGTTCTCTCAATGCAGTTAGCCCATCCATAACTGGCATTTCAACATCAAGTGTAATTATATCTGGTTTTAACTGCTCCACAAGATTTATACAATCTACTCCAGTTTTCCCTGTAGCAACCACATCAATTCTTCCATCTGACTGGAGAAGGTCTGCTACGATTGTACGAACAAGAGCTGAGTCATCAATGATAACAGCTCTTATTTTCCTCGAGGCATTTGAAGTAGTTTGGGTTTCAGGTTTCAATTTTAGATTTTTCTCAATATAAAAATCAAGACTCAACTCAATTTGGCTATAAGCTGAACTAGTTCATCAAAATCAGGTAAGAAAATTAAGTTACCGATTAAATTATCCCCATCATAAACAAATTCTGTATTCATACTTAAAAATTTAGTTTTTTCAGGTTTTACGGCATCTAACACTTCCCTAAATGTTCCAGAAACTAACTCTGGAACAGATGGCATTATTTGAACCTTAGCTTTATTCGAGAGTGAATTGATGATGCTTGCACACACTATATTAGAGATTTCTGATAAAACAGAGAGGTTGTCATCTGATAACTTTTTCGCTAATGTTGAATTTTCATTAGATTTTAATAATTTATTGGAAAGCTCATTTCCTTTCTCTTCAGAGAAAATCATAAGTAAATTTCCATTTAAATCACCATTCATTCTAATTTTTAAACCAAAAAAATGCTCATAAGGATCTCGAATTAGATCAACTAGGATATCTTTATCTGTAAGTGCAATTTCAGGCATAAATAAATCCACATTGGATCCCACTAGTTGTGAGAGCACAAGCCCCGCATTCATGGTACCAGTGTTAACTACAGTTTCCAATTTTCTAATCTCTTGGTTGGATAAAAGTTGATCTATTGGACGATCGATCATCGCCTCAACTCTCTGTTTAGTTTGTTCAGAAAATGATTTCAACATTTCCTTTGCTTGGTTTCTTCCATCATCCTCTTCTGAGGAATTTTCAGGTTCTTCCTGCATTGTAGCGGTTCCTACTTCCTCAATGGATTCTTCAGATTGGGGAATTTCTGTTTCTATTGTATTTGAAGTATCGGAAGAATCATGTTCTACGATACTAGATTCAATAGTGATTTCTTCCTGAACTTCTTCTTCCTCAGTTTCTTTTTCGTGGACTATCACTATAGGTTTTTTTCGCTCAGTTGATTTGTCTTTTTTCCTTCTAGATTTATCACTTAAAACCATTTCTAGTAACTTAGAATTATAAAGATTGGTAGATGTGATGGTCTTATATATTTTTTCTGTGACGGTATTATCTGAGGATCTGCTGGAATTTAATCGTAGCATTTCAACTCCTTCCAAAGTGTCATCAACATTGATTACATTTGTAAGTTCAATCAAACCGGGTATATCTAATACCAGAATAATTGTTCCATCACCCATAATGGAAGCACCTGTAAGCCCGGGAATGTTGCGGAAATTTTTTTCAAGAGTTTTAATGACTGTCTCATGTTTACCAATCATATCATCTACAATAAATCCAAGCTTTCTAGAGTTGAAGTTCACGATCACAACAGGAAACTCTTCTAAGTCTTTTTTATCTGAGAGACCTATGATCTTATTTAGCCTATAGATTGGTAGAACCTCTCCTCTCAAATTGAAGATTTCATGACCTTCAAGTGTATTGATTTGTTCTTTCTTTACACGAATGGTTTCAAATACTTCAGAAAGTGGGAATGCATATATCTCTTCTTCCATAGAAACAAGGATGGATGGAATGATTGCAAGAGCCTGGGGAAAGCAGAGAGTAAAGGTTGCCCCCTGTCCCTCAACTGAGTTAATCAATATTTTACCTTTGAAATCTTGAACGAGCTTATTGACTACGTTCATCCCCACACCCCGACCAGAAATATCAGTGACTTCAGCAGCTGTTGAAAAACCTGCTGCAAAGATAAATTGGAAGACATCGTTATCGGAAAGATTTTGGGCATCCGCTTGGGAAACGAGACCATTTTCTATTGCTTTTTTTAAAATCCTTCCTTTGTTTAAACCCCTTCCATCATCTTTGATTTCTACCATGATGTTATTTCCACCCTGGTAGGCATTGAGTTCCACGGTTCCCATATCAGACTTGCCCGTTTTCATCCGTTCCTCTGGTGTTTCTAAACCATGATCAATAGAATTTCGAATCAAGTGGAGGAGGGGCTCACCGATCATATCTACTACTTTTTTATCAAGTTCCGTGTTTTCTCCCAAGAGTATAAGTTGAACTTTTTTGTGGGTTTCCATAGAAAGATCTCTAACCAATCTGGAGAACCGATTGAATACACTTCCAATGGGTACCATTCTTGTATTCATGATTCCTGATTGGAGATCCTTAGAGATTCGATTGATTTGGTCAATTTTACTCTTTAGTTCTGTAAGCGTTGTATCATCTCCAAAGGTTCTAACCAGATCATCATAAATCTTTTGGAAACCCGAGTTGGTTATGACTAACTCACCCACATTGTTCATAAGCTGGTCTAATTTTTCAGAGGAAACCTTTATACTTTTTGTTAATTTGGAGTCATCCTTATCAGCTGCAACTGCTTGTGGTTTTTCTTTTTTAGGAGGCGAGGGAGCATTAGATGGTTTAGCTGAGGTTTCATTTTCATGTTGAGCGGGAGAAGATGTCTCGTGTGCTGAGAGTGGTTTGGCGGTATTGGTTAAATTGCGTGGTTCTACATTGATATAATCCACCATATCCACAGAAATTGTTTTTTTTACATCCTCTAAAGACATATCAGTCAACAGGATAAATGTAAGAGAATTTAGCTCAGTACCACGCTCTAAAATTTCAATATCTGGGTTAGATTTATAAATAACAGAGTTTTGTTTTATATTTTGTAAGATAAGTGTAAATCGAAGCCCTTTCATAGGGGTATCAGATTTTAAAACTACACGTATATCAAAGAGATTGCCCTTTCTGGATTTAAACTCTTCATCAAGTTCTGCTAACTCATCTTGGTCTAAAGTTAGAGGAATAAATTCAGATGCGGAAGTGTTAGATATAGACCTAGTTTCAATTTTTATTTCTTCAACCAAATCCGAATGCACAATTCGATTGATTTCTTCTTCGTCTAGTTGTGTGATATAAACCAAAAGTAGCTCATTGATTTCTCCACCTTTGAGAAGATCATCTTCTTCTGGTTGTGTTTTAAAGATAACTCCAGATGGTTTTAAAAGTTCTAGCATCAATGCATATCTAGAACCCTTCATTTGGGTGTTTTCCTTTAGTACGACCTTGATATCAATAGCACTTGCATTTCTAATCCTCATTTCCTCGTCGAGGTCTAGGATTTCCAACTCATCTAAGTGAAGGAGTCCTTCAGATATAACTGGTTTTGAACTGGGTTTAGGAGCAGAAACAGGGGCTGATGTTACAGGAGAGGGGCTAGTTGTAGGTTTAGGAGGAGGAGTAGAACCTGCAGCACCTTCCTCTTTTTCATAATTCTGGAGCTTTGTGATCATTTCCGTGAAAGGAGTATCTATTTTTTCTCCCTGTCCAACGGCATCTATGACTACCTTAATTAGATCAAAGCATTCAAATAATAGATTTACTAATGTAACATTTACGGTTAGCTTATCTTCTCTAATTTTTTGGAGAAGGTTTTCCATTTTATGGGCTAAATCTGAAAGATTTAGCAATCCCACAAATGCAGCGGAGCTTTTTAATGAGTGAGCAGCTCGAAATATATCGTTTATTATTTCAGGGTTTGAATGATCAGATTCTAATTTTAAAAGATTTCCATTTAATTCTTCAATTTGATCTTCCGATTCTTCTAAGAATATTTCTGTGTATTCTCCTAGGATTCCAGCCAAAATTCCACTCCTGCTATTTTAGAGATATCAATTTGTTTATATCAATAAGAAGGACAATAAGATCGCCCGACCTACCTACATTGTCAATCATATGGTTAAAATCCATAGATAATTGATTATTGATAAAACTAATAGAACTCTTTTTTATTTTTATAACTTGTTTCACTTCTTCTACAACCAATCCAAATCTTTTTGAATTGAATTCCAATACAATAATTCTTGATATTTTAGTTATTTCTGTAAAACCTTGTTCGAATTTCTTTTTTAAGTCTATAATAGGAATGATTTCTCCTCTCAAATTGATCACTCCTAGAACATGTTCTTCAACATTTGGAATTCTAGTGATAAATACAGGTCTAAGTATTTCATGTACATGGATAAGATCTATCCCAAAGATTTCATTTGAGACAGCAAAAGATAAAAATTGAATGATTTCATCACTTTGACCTGTGCTTTCAGAAGTATCATTTGATTCTGTAACCTGCATAATCTACCTACTTTTTTAAAATCCCTTCTATATTATATAAAATATAGTAAGAGGATTCCTTCCCATATATTTTTGTAAATGAGAATCCTTTAAATAGTATCGGGACTACAGAAAACGTCCAACATAAAAAAACATTCTCTATCCGTAACAACAGTACCCACTTGGAGATCATGGCTCTCCACAGGAAAATCTATTGGATATACCTCATGATAGCTCACTCCAAAGATTCTATTTTTATCAATATTTCTAAGTGAACGATCAAAATATCCTCCCCCCCGACCTAATCTAAAACCATTTTTAGTAAATCCCAGAGCTGGAAGAATAAATATATCTACCAGTTCTATTGGAATGGATTTGTTTGGATGCAACTCTCCATTTGTAAAAAAGGTACTTTCTATAAAACTGAGTTCTCGTCTTTCGGGTGAGGTTATTTTAGGCAATAAAAAAGTTACATCAGAGAACAATTCCAATAGAATTGAAATATTTGGTTCATCATTGAGTGGGTTGTAGATAAGAATATTTTTTTTGGGATAAATAAATTTTTTTAAATAATTTACAATCTTTAAATCCTTCTCTGTTTTATCTGAAAGGTTCTTAATCTTTTCTTTTTGAGATTTTCTAATAAATTCTTTAGTATACAAAGGATTAATTATTTAAAAATGTACTACATTCTAAAAATTCCAAAAGAATTGGAATTGGTCTCTTCTGAGTGGACAATTTGGAGAGTGATACCAAGAATCTTTCGTGTGTCAATTGGATCAATAATCCCATCATCCCATAGCCTTGCTGAACTATATATAGAGGAAGACTTAGTTTCATAGTCATGTAAGATAGGATTTTTAAATGCGATAGCTTCTTCGTCTGACATTGATTTGCCTTCTCGTTCCATTTGATCCTTTTTTACTGTATATAGAACATTTGCGGCTTGTTCACCACCCATTACAGAAATTCGTGCGTTTGGCCACATCCAAAGAAATCTAGGTGAAAATGCTCTCCCGCACATACCATAGTTACCTGCTCCATAAGATCCTCCTATAATAACTGTAAGCTTAGGAACTTTGCAAGTTGAAACTGCCATAACCATTTTAGCTCCATCTTTTGCAATTCCACCATTTTCATATTTTTTTCCAACCATAAAGCCAGTAATATTTTGAAGAAAAAGAATAGGTATATTTCTTGAATTACACAATTCTATAAAATGAGTAACCTTCAATGCACTTTCAGAAAACAATACTCCATTGTTTGCGATAATTCCAACTGGATGTCCATATATTTTGGAAAATCCTGTAATAACAGTCCCAGCATAATTCTTTTTGAATTCTAGAAATTTCGAACCATCTACAAGTCTAGCAATTATTTCTCTTACATCATAAGCTTTTTTAATATCTTTTTCTACAACTCCATATATTTCTTCAATTGGATATATAGGTTCCTCATAAGTAATTTCTTTTGGTGGTGAAATATTAAGAGAAGTTATAATATTTCTAGTTATTTGTAATGCATGATTATCATCTTTTGCTAAGTGATCACATACACCCGATATTTTAGTATGAACTTCTCCTCCACCCAATTCTTCTGGTGTTACAATTTCACCGGTAGCTGCTTTGACAAGGGGTGGACCACCTAAAAAAATAGTACCCGTTCCTTGAACGATTATGGACTCATCACTCATTGCAGGGATATATGCTCCACCTGCAGTACAACTTCCCATTACAACAGCTATTTGAGAAATTCCTTTGGCGGATAGGTTTGCTTCGTTAAAAAAAATCCTTCCAAAATGATCTCTATCCGGGAAAACCTCATCTTGCATTGGTAAAAATGCACCACCAGAATCTACTAAATAGATACATGGTAATCTATTCTCTAATGCAATTTCTTGCGCCCTTAGGTGTTTTTTTACTGTTAAAGGATAATAAGTTCCCCCTTTGACTGTTGCATCATTAGCAACGATCATACAAGGAATATTTGAAATTAATCCTATACCAGTTATTATCCCTGCCTTAGGGACATCATCTTCATATACACCTTCTGCTGCAAGAGGGGATAGTTCTAAAAAAAAAGAATTAATATCTATTAAATTTTTAATTCTATCCAATACAAATAATTTACCTTTACTTGTATGTCGTTCAATATTTTTTTCACCACCCCCGAAGGAGTTTTTATAAATTTTATTTTTTATTATTTTAGTCAATTGCTCCATATATTGAAAATTTTCTATATATGAATTGTTATCTTTTTTAATTTTTGAAAGAATTATTGGGTACGACATACTATTTTTTAGAAAAAACCTTAACTAAATTATCAATTTTCGTAGCACATTCTTGAGGTGAATTTTCTATTAACATTCTTCCTCCAGGAATGATTTGTGCAAAACTAGTTCTAAAATATTGTTTAATATTTTCGGTTTCTTTAAAAGAAATTGATGTATCACAATCACCTAATACTATTTGACGACCACCAATCATTTTATGCATTCCGCTTTCCATATCTTTTCTTGCATAAATACTTCTATCAATATTTTGTGCTAATTTTAAAAAATTTTTTCTACTTTCTCTTCTAAATAACAAAAAATGGTAGTCATCTGCTTCTTCTTCTGTCAAACTCCCAGTCTTATCCAATAGAAAATGATTATAAATGAACCTTACAAATTTTTTACCTATTACTCTTGAGATAGGATTACCTAACCATTTTTGATTAAGAAGAAAAAGAGGAATATACTTCCATATTCTATCTAGATGTGTAAATGGAGATATTACCGTAATACTTTTTATTTTTTCAGGATGCTCATTTAACAAAAGAAATGCAATAGCAGAACCGTAATCATAAGTGACTAAATGAACTCTACTATCAGAAATTTCATTTAAAAACAAGTACAAAAAATTTGCTAACATTCTATGACTAAATTTTTCTTCTGATTTTTCTGAAAATCCAATCCCGGGAAGGTCTAGAGCTACAACTCTGTAGGATTTAGAAAGTATAGGAATTATTTTTCTATACGAATAAGATGTTGAAAATAAACCATGAATTAGTACAATTGTTTCACCAATTCCTTCATCCCTTGTGAAAATATTCAATCCATTTATATTAATATATTTACCTGAATGTTGGTGATTATTTAAAAACTCACTCATTATGAACCTTTTTTATTGCTCATAAATATTTTTTATGATATCTTCCATTGAAGTAGATAAATTTTGATTTCTACGAGCCATAATTTTTTTGGTATCATTTATAAATTTATCTAATCTATACCTTGAAATTCCATCTGCCCATGTAAATGGTTTTATATATCCACTTATACGACTATTTACAATATTTGACCCAATATCAATAACGGTTCCTGTATTGAGCATAGAACCAATCCCAACTTTTACAAAATCACCTAGAATTGAACCAAATTTTATAGTACCTGTGTTTATCGGGGAATCATTTATATTTAATTTTACTAAACCATAATTATTTTTAAGATCGCTAGTTGTTGCCAATGCACCAATGTTTACCCAATGTCCTACAAAGGAATGCCCCAGAAATCCTTCATGATGTTTGTTTGAAAAGTCACAAATAATAGAATTTTCAATTTCACCACCTATTCTACAGTTAGTGCCTATAATACAACCCCCTGTGATGCGTGCATTGTCTATTTGTGTATTTGGTCCAATATATAGAGGACCTTCTAGGAATGAAAATGGAGAGATTTTCACATTTTTATCAACAATGATGGGACCTGAACTTACATCAAAAACTACTTGTGGGTATATACTTGAATCTTGGTGAATATAAAGGTTTTTTGACTTTCCAATGATTTCAATTGATTTTGATTTAATTTTAAATTTGTTAACCCATTTTACTTTTTTAACAAATACTTCAATATCATCATTTATTTTGGAGGAGAGGTCTGAGATTAAATCCCATGGCATGCATTCAGTATTTTCAATAATATTATCTATTGGTTCATTGTTATAAGCTTTTATTTTCTCATTTCTATTTAAAAATGCAGTATGAAATAACTTATCTGGATTTTCATAATATATAACCGAGTTATCATCCTTCAGTTTTATCCTTTCTAATAAATTAAATAATCCATTTCTAATTTCTGAAAATGAAAAAATTCTATACGGAGTTCCTAATTCGTACTTTGAAAATATTTCTCTGATTAAAATTCTAGAAACTTTCAAAACTAAGCACTTTTTATGATATTATTAACTTTTTTTAGCAGTGTATCGAGGTCGGTAGCTGATTTTGCTTCAGCAATTACTCTTAAAATAGGTTCGGTATTTGATGCTCTAACATGAAACCATGAGTTTTCCAATGTAATACGTAAACCATCTCTTTCGTCCATTATGTTGTAAAAATAAGAATCCTGAAGTTTATTTTTTATGGAGTTTAAATCTTTACCTTTGATTGGAATTGTTTCTTTTTTCATGTAAATTTCAGGATATTCTTCAAGGATACTATCGATGGTTTTATTTTTTATTGTAAGTACATTCAATATATGTGCAATTCCAGAGAGGCTATCTCTCCCATAAGATATAACTTCTGGATCAATGACTCCGCCATTTCCCTCGCCCCCAAAAAAGGCATTTGATTGGAGCATATCACCCACGACGTTAGCTTCGCCCACCATGGAGCGAATAACAGTTTTGTTATATCTATCTGCAATTTCTTCGTTTATAAAACTAGTAGAGAGATTGATCACTAAATTTTGTTTTTTATTGGGCAAAACGGATTCCATACTCAATGGTAATGTATACTCCTCAGAGATTGCACCAAGATTTGGAGATAGAACGACCAGTCTGTCTGCATCTGGATCTAAGGCAAAACCTATTTCAGCATCTGTTTTCTTCATGAGTCTAGATGTTTTTTGGAGGGCAGAGGGTGTAGGTTCCGGCTCTCTAGGAAATGGCTTAGATGGATCGCAATAAAGTCTTTCTATCTTACATCCAAGAGCATCTAAAAGTTTTGGAACTACCACACTTCCTGCACCATTGACAGCGTCTAATAATACTTTGTATTTCTTTTTTTTGATCTTTTGAACATCTACACGTTTTAAAACTGAATCTATATGAGTCTGGATAAAGTCTTTGGAGTTTGAATCTATTTTTGATTTTGGGAGAAATTTTATTTCTCTAAAATCCTTTTTTTGAGCATGGGATAGTAAATTTTGGATTTGAGCATTGTTAAAGAAAAATCCATTTTTCCCAACGAATTTAAAAGCATTCCATTCAATTGGATTGTGAGAGGCAGAGATCATGATTCCACCAGAGGCATTTGAGGATTTAACAACTGCTTTGAGGGTTGGAGTAGGGACTATTCCTAAGGATATAACATCAATTCCTTTTGCTAGAAGGATTCCAGTGATGATCATTTCCATAAAAATACCAGAAGGTCTGGAATCTCTTCCTAAAACTACCTTTCGTGGATATAGAGTTTCAATGAAAGCATTTGTATAAAGTGAAATTGCATCTAATGTAAGACCTTCAGGGATTTTTCCCCTAATTCCGGAAACCGAAATCATTAGATTATTAGGTTTTATGGAGGGATTCATGATTGGTTTGAAGGATATGGGCGATGACAGGATTGAACTGCCGACCCGCTGCTTGTAAGGCAGCTGCTCTCCCAGCTGAGCTAATCGCCCTTCGGTTTTATACTAAAGTTTTTTTATTATTATATTGTCTACTCTTTTTAAATTAAAAATCTTCAAACTTTTAAAGTTGCTATTTTCAATGCCATACGACTTTTTTTTCTATCAGCATTTTTTTTGTGAATGATATTCTTTTTGGCTGCTTTGTCAACCAAAGATGCGTAGTTACCAAACAACGTGGTAGCTTCATCTTTTTTACCTGCTTTGATTGATTTTAAAATATTCTTTGCATAAGTTCTAATAGTAGCTTTTTGTTGGGAATTTCTTTCCCTTCTTTTTTCTGATCTTCGAATATCTTTTTTTGTAGAGCGTAGATTTGCCATTTAATAATTTTTCTCCAGTGTATTAGATCAACGATTTTAAGATGCTACAATTCGTCAATCAGAGTAAATATAATTAAATCTAAGATTTTTTTTATACCCGTTTTTTTAATTATGCAATGATTCTACAAAAAAAAGACTTTCAAGTAAAATGATTGAAAATATATATACCATACACAGTATAATATAATGATGGTTTTATTTGGACTTTTAAAAAAATTTGAAAAAGTAAATTCATTGAAAACTAAATTTGCGATCTTCTTTCAGAAATATCTCATTATGGCGAGAGAAGGTATGATTAAGATGATGATTAATTTGCATAGATGATATTAAACATGAAAGGATGAATAATATGGAATTTATTGATAACATTTCTTATTCTGTACTCTTACCAATGACTTTTCTTTTGGGATTTGCACCTTTTTTTCCTAGGCCACATATTTATGAAAAGCTTTCTATGCTCAAAAATGGAACATTAAAAAAGCCTTTGGATATTTTTGATCTATTGTACCACATATCTCCTTTTGTAGTTCTAATAATAAAGGTTAGTAGAGAACTTTCAAGCTAGTTAAAAGCAATTGAAAAATAATAAACAATAATTTTTAATATCCAAAATACATAATTTGAGGGATATTTTAATTGAATATTTTACTATCATTCAATTAATTATATATTTCCGACTAGGTTTCTCTTGAGGAATGAAATGTGAAATTAACAACAATTGCATTTTCGATGAATGGCAAAGTAAGAAAAAATAATGAAGATGGTTTTATTGTGTATATTGATGGTTCTAATTCCATTTTTATTTCATCAGAAATCTACAATGAATCTACCATCTATAAATCAGAAACTATAAGTGCTGATACAATTTTGGCGTTTGTCATTGATGGTATGGGTGGGATGGGGGATGGAGATATAGCTAGGGATGTTATTCTGCAGAGTTTGCAAACAAATATTTCTTCAATAGTTAAAGGAGAATTTGTAAGTGCATTTGATTTATTGTTATCAAAAGCTAATGATTTTTTATTAAATGTAAAAAAAGTTAATAAGTATAAAGATATGGGTGCAGTTGTAAGTTCAGGAATGTTTATAAATTCTAATCTTTATGTATCGCATATTGGTGATACTAGAATTTATCTGCTTAGAGATGGCAAATTAAGTTGTTTAACGGAGGATCATACTTACATAGCGAATTTAATAAAAAACAAAAAGTTAAGTTTAGAAGATGCTAAGAAGCATCCTATGAGAAATATGGTGTTAAAGTCATTGGGATTTGATAAGGAAATTCAACCCGATACGTCTACATTTCAAACAATTTCTGGAGATCAATTTTTATTTCTAACAGACGGTGTATATGGAGAGCTATCAGACAAAGAAATTGAATCAATTTTTAAAACAGATAAACCATTATCCGAGAGAGTTGAAGATTTATTGAAGGCTATGCTTAGCACAGATTGCAATGATAATTTCACTGGAATTATACTACAAATATTAGATCAATCCTGACACCAATAATTTTAAAATATTATTTGAAAGTACTTAATATTGCATAATTTGAATTTTTAGAAGATCATCTACATAAAGTTTATCAAACAAAAGTTTTTTTACATTTTTTTTCTTTACAGTATAATTTTATATAAAATAATTCTCTTATGCCAGATAGGCAATCCTTTATCCATAAACTCACCTTACGATTAGAACTATTTACCAGTCTAATTCCCCTCCCAACTTTAATTTATTTTATCTCAGTTTTTGGAGGCAGGGGAAACAATCTAGACATGATTCATATTACAGTCAGTGGTTTTAGCTTTGGATTTTTAACTGTAGTAATGGGAGTTTATTTGAGAAATAAAAAAATAACTTATTTTTTTAATGAACTTCGCCGCCTTGAATTGAGAAAAATTAGCACACATGATCAAAAAGAGTTAAAACTTAGAATATTAAATTATCCTTTATTTGAAGCACAGATAATAATCGTACGATGGTTGATTGGTATTTTAGGTTCGCTATCCATGTTTTATATTCTATCAGGTAGCTTGCCATCTGTCATCTTTTATACAACAGTCTATGGACTATTATTTGTGGTGCCAATTTCTTTTATAATGTATTTATATACAACAGAACAAAAAGTCATTGAGCTCCTTCGTCTTCCAATCCTTTCTTCAATTCATATACCAATTAGAAAAGTTAGATACTTAGGTGCATACAAACGAATTTTTTTAGCAATTTCATCGGTAGCAATCATTCCCACTTCAATATTTAGTTTTATATTATTTTTTATAATAACAGATGAACTTAAAATTCAAAATCCTGTATTTCATATCTCTGTTCTTTCATTTTGGGCTTTTTTATCCATGATTGTAGTTAGTACTACTTTTGCTACATCTCTCAGATCATCCTTGCAATACAATAATGAGGCTTTGATGAAAATTGCTAAGGGTGAGTTTAGAGAAGAAAGTTCTGTTTATTCCACAGATGAATTTGGTCATCAGGGATTCCTAATTGGAACAGTGACCAAATCTCTCAGAAGATTGTATGGCCAAATCAAAGAATTAAATGCAGAATTGGAATTAAAAGTTGAAGAGAGAACCCAGGAGCTCTCCAATTCATTAGAAATTCTTACTAAGTTAAAAAAACAACAGGATGGAGATTATTATCTAACATCCTTGCTTCTACGTCCCCTTGGTTTGAATATGTCCCTCCCCTTAGATGTTAAAGTTGATTATATCACAGAACAGTATAAAAAATTCCAGTTTCAAAAGTGGAATTCTGAAATTGGAGGAGATCTTTGTAGGGCTGATACCGTAAAACTGAGAGGAAGAAATGCAACTGTATTTTTAAGTGCTGATGCAATGGGAAAATCTATCCAAGGGGCTGGAGGAGCTCTGGTGTTAGGGGCTGTTTTTGATTCATTGATTGAAAGAACAAGGCTAGAAGAAAGTTTTAAAAACTATTATCCCGAAAGGTGGTTAAAAAAAGCCTTTATTGAACTCCACAAGGTTTTTGAAAGTTTTGATGGGACTATGCTAACTTCAGTTGTTCTTGGCTTGGTAGAGAATGACACAGGATTTCTTTACTACATTGATGCAGAACATCCTGATCCTGTCTTATATAGAGATGATCTACCATCTTTTTTAGTACCAGAAAAATCCCACCGAAAGCTGGGGGCTCATGTAGGAGACCAACCTCTTCAGTTTACTTGTTTCCAATTAAAAAAGGGGGATATATTTATCTGTGGTTCGGATGGTAGAGATGACTTACTTCTCCAGAACGGTGAAAATGAGTCCATGAACTATGATAAGGATTTATTCTTAGAAATTGTAAAAGTAGGTAGAGGAGATATTCATAAAATACTGGAAATCATAAAAGCAAATTACAAACTAACCGATGATATTTCCTTGTTGAGCATCCAAATCCCAGAAAATAAAAAATCACCCGAGGAAGAGTGGGAGAATGTAACCTTCTCGGAAGAAGAGAAAGTAATTACCCATGGCAAGTGGGAAAGGTTTTTAGGTGGTGAAATCACAAATCCATATGAATGGAAATACATGGGTATAACATTTTTAAGAAAGAGAGATTTTTTAAAATCAATTCTATGCTTAGAAAAGTATTGTGAAATGATTCCCTCTGACACAAAGATTTTACTCTATTGTGGATACTTGCATTTTAAATTGGGAAATTATGTGGAAGCGATTGAAACAGCAGAGCGGCTTAGAGTGAGGGATGGTATGGATTGGAAAAATTTAATTCATTTGACAAGATCATATACAGCCGTTGGAAATTTCCGAAGAGCCTGGATTATTTTAAAACAATTGGAGCAGCTACAAGAAGAAAAACTATTACCTTTTAATTTATATTCTCGGATAAAAGTCCTTAGAAATAAAATTGAGATGAGAGAAAAAAAGATGAATTTACCTTGACGGTAACCATGCATCCAAAATGATGATATTTTCAAGCCGATTATATGTGAAGTTGCCCTTTTAGCTCAGTTGGTAGAGCACTTCCATGGTAAGGAAGGGGTCACCAGTTCAAATCTGGTAGAGGGCTGAGAGCTTACTAAAACCAAGGCCTGTAGTTTAATGGTAGAACTAGGATCTCCAAAGTCCTTGGTGGGAGTTCGATTCTCTCCGGGCCTGCCATAAAGAGACAGTTACGAAATTATGAATGCAATGATATTTTTAAAAGAGTGTAAGGCAGAGCTTGAAAAAGTAAGTTGGCCTACAAAAGACGAGGTTGTGAAATCTACTGGTGTGGTATTGGTTACAGTGTTTGTATTTTCATTATTTATATTTATAACAGATTCGTTATTTGTATGGCTCCTGAAAAAATTCTGGGAGCTAGCAGGATAGGTTTATCCGGGTCGATTTATGTCAGTTAAATGGTATGTTCTGCAAGTGTACTCCGGTCACGAAAATAAGGTTAAGTCCAATATTGAAAAATTAATTGGACAGCATAATTTGCAGGATAAAATAACGCAAATCAAGATTCCAACAATGGATGTTGCCGAGATGAAAAATGGTAAGAAAAAAATTACCAGAAAAAGGCTCATGCCAGGATATCTTTTGATTGAAATGGATATGAATGATGATACCCAATATCTCGTTCAAAATCTACCATCAGTTTCAACATTCGTAGGATCTAAATCAAAACCCGATCCGCTAACATTGGAAGAAGTCAAAAACCTCTTCAATGAAATGGGTGATGTTAAAACAGATGAAACGCAATCTAAACCAAGGCTTCTCTATAAAGTTGGAGAGTCACTAAAAATCATCGATGGTCCATTTGCTAATTTTAGCGGAGTGGTAGATGAGATCTATCCTGAAAAGGGTAGGCTTAGAGTTAAGGTAGAGATCTTTGGGAGATCTACACCTGTAGAGTTGGATTTTTTACAAGTTGGTAAACCGTAAGATTAGATAAGGGAACTGGAAAATGGCTGCAAAAAAAGTAGTAAAACAAATAAAACTTCAGGTAGAGGCAGGAAAAGCAAACCCTGCACCTCCTGTAGGTCCTGCACTAGGTCAAGCAGGATTAAACATCATGGAATTTTGTAAGCAATTCAATGAAAGAACAAAATCTCAAATTGGAATGAAGCTTCCAGTTGTGATCACTGCATTTTCAGACAAAAGTTTTACATTCATTACCAAATCACCCCCTGCTGCTCTTTTGGTTAAAAAGTCAATAAATATTGAATCGGGATCCAGTACACCTCATATAAACAAGGTGGGCACTATCTCCAGGAAGCAGCTAGAAGAAATTGCTAAAACGAAAATGGCAGATCTCAATGCAAATGATCTGGATGCAGCAGTAAAAATTATTGCAGGAACCTGTCGTTCGATGGGTGTGAATGTAGAAATCTAAAGTGAGTCAAATATGAAACGCGGTAAAAAATACAAAGCTCTTTATCCAAAAGTTGATAGAACCAAATTGTACAATTTAGAAGATGCCATTACATTGGCAAAAGAAACATCTTATTCTAAGTTTGATGGGACTCTTGAAATAGCAACACAAGTCAATTATAAGAGTTTGCAAAACGTTCGGGGTACAATTTCTCTTCCCCATGGAACAGGAAAAAAAATTAGAGTTTTGGTATTCTGCAAAGGTGACAAGCAAACAGAAGCTAAAAATGCAGGTGCAGATTTTGTTGGTGACACAGATTTAATTGAAAAAGTTGCCGGGGGATGGACTGATTTTGATGCTTGTGTGGCTACACCTGATATGATGAAGGATGTAGGTAAATTGGGTCCTGTTCTAGGTCGTAAAGGGCTTATGCCCAAACCAAAGGCTGGAACGGTTACAACAGATGTAGCAAGGGCAATCAATGAATTAAAAAGTGGTAGAGTGGAATATAGGCCTGATAAGGGTGGAGTGATACATTTGGGAGTTGGGAAAATATCCTTTGATAAAGTGAAATTAGTCGAAAATGTGAGAGCAGTAGTCACAGCTTTAATGAAAGATAAACCATCAGATGCAAAGGGTGATTACCTAAAAAATCTAGCAGTTTCAGCTACAATGGGAGTTGGTGTAAAAATTGACTCTAAAGAAATAATCAATTCGGTGATCTAAGGGGCTGGATACACAAAATGGTAAAATTCAATCGAACAAAACCTCACCAAACTGAAAAAGTAGAAGTTATTTCAGAATTAAAAAAAAGTTTAGAATCAAAGAATAACTTTATCTTGGTTTCATACAGTGGTTTGTCTGTAAAAGCTATGGAAGATCTTAGAAGTAAGCTCCGCCAAGAGAATTCTACATTAAAAGTTATTAAAAATAATCTTTTTTTAATAGCAATCAATGAATCTTCTGCTCATTCTAAACCAGATATCTATGGAAAAACAGAATACAAAGGTCCATTGGCAGCTATTTTTGGAGATGAAAATCTTCCAACTATTGCAAAGGTATGCAAAGAATTTAAAAAAACCAATGATTCATTTATAGTAAAAGGTGGTTACTTCTCGGGAGAAGTATTGAGTCCTAGCGCTGTTGATTCAATTGCTGGTCTACCTACACGCGAAGAACTACTTTCAGTGATTGCAAGAGGAATCAATACACCTGCTACTCAAATAGCTAGTGGAATGAACCAAATCATTGCTAGTCTAGCTAGAGCTATAAATGCTGTAGCTGAAAAAAATGGAAAATAATATTAAAAATAAAACCAAACGATTAAAATAGGAAGGAAAATTATGTCAACTACTGATAGCTTATTAGAGCAAATAGGCAATTTAACACTCATCCAGGCTGCTGAACTTGTAAAAGCAATGGAAACAAAATTTGGAATTTCAGCAGCAGCGCCTGTAGCAGTTGCTGTAGGTGGAGCTCCTGTAGCTGCAGCAGCTGAAGAGCCTGCAGAAGTAAATGTAATTCTCAAAGCACATGGTGAGAAAAAAATTGATGTCATCAAAGTAGTTAGAGAGATTACTGGTTTAGGCCTTAAAGAAGCTAAAGATTTAGTAGAAGCTGGTGGAAAACCTGTTAAAGAAGGAATTTCCAAAGATGAAGCAAACGCTATCAAAGCAAAACTAGAAGCAGTTGGTGCTCAAATAGAAATCAAGTAATTACTCTATTTTAAACAAGGGCATTGCTAAACCAATGCCTTTATTGGATAGATGCTTGGAAAAATAGTTTCACATAGAGTAACTTCTTCTGAAACTATATTACTCTTATCACAAAACTTATTAGTTTGCTTATGTGATATGATACTTAAAACTCGAAGACTCTTTCAACACTTATGAACAATAGTGACCTTCGAAACCCACAGGGAGACGTGTAGAGATTGGTTTTAGTAAAATTATTTTTACCGGAAACTTCTGCAGGATCAGCAAGGTTTCATCAATTCTATTGTCTCTTTCAAAGTTTTCAAAATAACTTCTCACTCAACATTTCTAATTTTTTTTATGTGTTAAAACCTTACACAATCATCACAAGTGATATCAGATAGGAGTATTATCTTATGAGCAGCCATACAGAAAGAAAGAGAGTAAATTTTGGTAGAATTACAAATTTAGAATTCTTACCAAATTTAATCCAAATCCAAAAGAAATCATTTGATTGGTTTATACAATCAGACACAAAAGATCCAACAAAAAGAAACAACCAAGGTCTAGAAGCTGTATTCCAAGAGACATTTCCAATTGAGAGCCCAAATGGAGATGTGATAATGGAGTATAGCCATTATCTATTGGGAGAAAATAGAAAAGACCAGCAGGAATGTAAAGATACTGACTCAACTTTTGCTCTTCCATTGAAAGCAGTGATACGATTAATAATTAAAGAAACAGGTGAAATTAGAGAGCAAGTGGTCTATATGGGAGATATCCCTATAATGACTGAACAGGGAACATTTATCATCAATGGAGCAGAAAGGGTGGTTGTAAGCCAGCTTCATAGATCTCCTGGTATATTCTTCGCATTTGATCAAATGAAAGGAACTTTCTCTGCTAGAGTAATACCTTATAGGGGATCATGGTTAGAATTTGAAATTGATAATAAGGGGATTCTTGTAGCAAAGATTGACCGAAAGAAAAAATTTCCAGCGACACTACTACTCAAATCTTTGCACAGATTAGCTGGAATATCTGTAAATTCGAATGAAGAAGTACTACGTTTATTTTATTCCTCTAAAAAAGAAAAATTATTAAATGCAACACCTAAGGATCTTAAAAAAATCATTGGAAGAAGAACAATTTCTGATATTATCAACTATGAAACTGGTGAGGTAATGTTGGAGGCTGGTGCAAAAATCAATGAAGATAATATAGATATATTAAAGGAAATGAAAGTAAAAGAAGTTAATTTAATCGATTTCCCTAATGCTAAGGATAATCCAATTATAATTTCTTGTTTAGAAAAAGATGGAGTTAATGATTTCGAAGAAGCTATTAAAAAGTTTCACTCCATTATGCGACCAGGAGAACCATCTTCTATAGAAAATGCAGAAGCAGAATTGAAAAGGCTATTCTTTTCACCCAAAACCTTTGATTTAGGAAAGGTGGGTAGATATAAAATTAATAGTAAATTTGAGTATCACAAACCTGAATTTTTTAAAACTTGTGAGGATAGAACATTAAGAAGGGAAGATATAATTGAAACTCTTCGTTATTTAGTTATGCTTATTAGTGAAGTTGAAAATTACTTTCATGATGATATAGATCATTTAGGAAACAGAAGAGTTCGATCTGTAGGGGAACTTCTTTCCAACCAATTAAAACTTGGATTTTCAAGAGTAGAGAGAGTAATAAAAGAACGTATGACTGTTCAGGATGTAGAATCTCAGACACCTCAACTCTTAATTTCAATTAAGCCTATTACCGCTGTTATAAATGAATTTTTTGGAAGTTCTCAGCTTTCTCAATTTATGGACCAAATCAATCCCTTAGCAGAGTTGACCCACAAACGTAGACTAAATGCTTTAGGTCCGGGTGGACTATCTAGGGATAGAGCAGGGTTTGAAGTGCGGGATGTGCACTATAGTCATTATGGTAGAATGTGTCCTATTGAAACACCGGAAGGGCCAAACATTGGATTGATATTATCAATGTCATCCTTTGCCCGAGTCAATGATTACGGCTTTTTAGAGACTCCATATAGAACTGTAAAAGCAGGAAAGGTAAACAAAAGTATTGAGTATCTCACAGCAGATCGTGAAGAATACCATTACATTGCCACCTCTTCTTCTGCCTTAGATGAAAAAAGTGAATTTAAATCTAAATTGATTTCTACAAGACACAGGTCTGACTTCCCTTATCGGGGTCCCAATGAAGTTCAATATATGGACATTGCTCCGATGCAAGTGGTGAGTGTTTCTACTTCTCTTATTCCATTTTTAGAGCATGATGATGCAAACCGAGCTCTAATGGGATCAAACATGCAACGACAAGCAGTTCCGCTTTTAGTGGAAGAGGCGCCATTTGTTGGAACAGGTATGGAAGGTCGTTCTGCTTATGATTCAAGAATCTGTGTAATCGCTAAAAAGAATGGTGTCGTTGTAAAAATAGATGCTAACAAGGTGTATGTCAGAGAGGAAGGCTCAAAAGACCCTATTGCTTACAACCTTGTAAAATACAAAAAAACCAACCAAGGAACTTGTTTTAACCAAAAGCCTGTTGTTAGTGTTTTGTATGCTGAGAAGCCAGGAACAATTTCAAAGATCACACCTGATGAAATTGAAGTTACCTCCGATTCTAATATTGTCATAAAATACCCTTTAAAAACAATCAACAGAGATTATACCTCTCTATCCAAAGAGGGAGCAACAGTTACCAAAGGTACGATTCTAGCTGGTCAAGTGGTGCATGGTGAAAAGTTTGATGAACAGGGTAATTTAATACAAAAGGGTACTATTTTAGCTGATGGACCTGCTATTGACAACGGCTATTTAGCCCTAGGAAAAAATGTTTTAGTAGCTTTTATGCCTTGGGAAGGTTATAATTTTGAAGATGCCATAGTGATAAGTGAGAGAATTGTTAAGGAAGATGTTTTTACCTCCATTCACATTGAAGAGTTTGAGATACAAGCAAGAGAAACCAAGTTAGGCCAAGAGCAAATCACAAGAGATATTCCAAATTTATCAGATAAAGCATTTAGAGATTTAGATGAAACTGGTGTAATACGAATTGGAGCAGAAGTAAAAGCGGGAGACATTTTGGTTGGAATGGTAACTCCCAAAGGTGAAACTGACCTTACCCCTGAATATAAATTATTGCACTCGATCTTTGGTGAGAAAGCCAAGGAAGTGAGAGATTCATCTCTTCGTGTGGCAAATGGTTCTGAGGGAACAGTAATTGATGTAAAAAGATATTCCAGAGATAGGGGAGATGAACTACCCGCTGGTGTAGAAGAATTAGTAAAAGTCTATGTTGCCAGAAAACGAAAGTTATTGGTAGGAGACAAGATGGCGGGTCGTCATGGAAACAAAGGGGTGGTAGCTAGAGTTGTTCCTTTGGAAGATATGCCGTATATGCAGGATGGAACTCCCGTGGATATAGTTCTAAACCCATTAGGTGTCCCTTCTCGAATGAATCTTGGACAGATATTTGAAACCCAATTGGGTTATGTGGCTGAAAAATTAGGATTAGCGTTTGAAACACCTGTGTTTGATGGAGCAACTGAAGCAGATATAGAAAAATATGCAAATGATGCAAATCTCCCAATGGATTCAAAATTTATCCTTAGGGATGGTCGCACAGGAATAAATTTTATCAACAAAGTTTTCTGTGGATACATTTATATGATGAAACTAGCCCACCTAGTAGATGATAAAATGCATGCTCGTTCAACTGGACCATATTCCCTTGTTACGCAACAACCACTTGGTGGAAAAGCCCAGTTTGGTGGTCAGAGGCTTGGAGAAATGGAAGTATGGGCATTAGAAGCATACGGTGCAAGTCATACATTGCAAGAGTTGCTTACAATTAAATCAGATGATATGTTAGGGCGGGCGAGAATTTATGAAGCTATTGTTAAAGGGATTCATTCAATAAAATCAGGTATCCCCGAGTCATTTAACGTATTAGTTCAGGAATTGAGAGGATTGGCTTTGGATATCATCATCACTGATTCTGAAGGTTCGACAGTTGACATAGCGGACTACGAAGATGAATATTCAAGAAGTAAGAAAAAAATTAAAATTGAATCTATAGAGAATAATTAATGAGAAACTACACTAGCTTTGAATCTATTACAATAAAAATTGCCTCTCCAGAAAGAATTAAAGAATGGTCATACGGAGAAGTAAAAAAGCCTGAAACTATCAATTATCGTACATTAAAACCGGAAAGAGATGGTTTATTTTGTGAGAAAATTTTTGGAACAACCAAGGATTGGGAATGTTATTGTGGAAAGTTTAAATCAATTCGTTACAAGGGTGTGGTTTGTGATAAGTGTGGGGTAGAAGTTACTCACTCTAAAGTACGAAGAGAAAGAATGGGTCATATTGAATTAGCTGCTCCTGTATCACATATCTGGTACTATCGATCAGTTCCGTCTAGAATGGGCTTGCTTCTCAACATGACAATGAATAATTTAAAGACTATTCTTTACTTTGAAAAGTATGTAATCATAGACCCTGCAGATTCTGATCGAGAAAAAGGCCAACTCCTAGATGAAGATGAATATCATAGTTATTTAGATGAGTATGGTGATAAGTTTATTGCAATGATAGGGGCGGATGCAATTAAAGAATTACTTGCCAGAGTAGATGTTGAAACAGAATCCAGAACCATTCGTCAGGCAATACAGGACAAAAAAAATTCTGATAAACGTTTGATAAAAAGATTAGAAGTGCTTGAGGCTTTTCGTGATTCAGGCAACAGACCGGAGTGGATGATACTAGAAGTTGTGCCAGTGATTCCACCAGAACTTAGGCCAATGGTGCAGCTCGATGGAGGAAGATTTGCAACTTCCGATTTAAATGATCTCTACCGAAGAGTTATCAACCGAAATAACCGTCTGAAGCGTCTGTTGCAATTAAAAGCACCTGAGATCATTGTTCGAAATGAGAAGCGTATGCTCCAAGAGGCAGTGGATGCTCTCTTTGATAATAGTCGAAGAAAAAGGACAGTCAAAGGAAAGGGAAATCGACCTTTAAAATCTATTTCCGATATGCTCAAAGGAAAGCAAGGAAGATTCAGACAGAATCTACTTGGTAAAAGGGTGGATTATTCCGGTAGATCTGTAATTGTAGTTGGTCCTGAGTTAAAATTTCATCAGATGGGTCTTCCCAAAAAAATGGCTTTAGAGCTATTCAAGCCATTTATCATGAAGAGATTAGTTGATCTAGAACTTGCACCTAACATCAAGTCAGCAAAGAAAAAAGTAGAAGCTGAAGATAAAGATGTATTTGAAGCTCTTGAGACAGTTGTAAAAGAACACCCCGTACTACTCAACAGAGCACCAACCCTTCATAGACTTGGGATCCAAGCATTTCTTCCAATTTTAGTAGATGGAAAAGCCATTAAACTTCATCCGCTTGTATGTCATGCATTCAATGCTGACTTTGACGGGGATCAGATGGCAATCCATGTACCTCTGTCTCCAAAAGCACAATTAGAAACATGGATGCTCATGTTGTCTCCCCATAATATTTTAAATCCAGCCAATGGACATCCAATTTGTGGACCAACACAAGATATCGTTCTTGGCATATACTATCTAACTAGTGAAGTAAAGGGTGGATTGGGAGAAGGTAAGCTCTTCAGTGGCATAGATGAACTTATGTATGCTTTAGATACTGGTTACCTAGAACTCAGAGCAAAAATAAGCGTACTGTACCAAGGAAAGCTTATAGAAACTACTCCGGGAAGGATGATCTTTAATTCTGCTCTACCTAAAGATTACAGTTATATAAACAAAGCATTAGGTGATAAAGAAACCAATCGTATCATAGCTGAAGTGTATGACTTTCATGGTCCTGCAGCTACTGTTGTAATGCTTGATGATATTAAACGATTAGGGTATCGTTATGCAACAAGGTTTGCACCTACAATTTCTATTCATGATATTAAAGTATCACCTATCAAAGGAGCTTTAGTTTCTGATGCAAACAAAGAAGTTGAAAAAGCAGATAAAGAATACCGACAAGGGATTATCACTAACGATGAACGTAAAAAGAAAGTAATCGAAATTTGGACAAAAACAAATGATAAGATCACTGAAAGTATGTTTAAGGAACTCGAAAAAGACCAGGACGGCTTCAATCCCGTCTATGTAATGGCAGCATCTGGTGCGAGGGGTTCTAAGCAGCAGATTCGCCAGCTAGCAGGGATGAGGGGACTTATGGCTAAGCCCAATGGTGAAATCATTGAACTTGCTATTCGATCTAACTTTAGAGAAGGATTGGATATATTAGAGTTCTTTATTTCCACCCACGGTGCTAGAAAGGGTCTTTCTGATACGGCACTTAAAACTGCAGATGCAGGGTATCTCACAAGAAGGCTCGTAGATATTAGTCAAGATGTAATTATTAATGAAATAGATTGTGGTACAGAAAAATTGATTACCCTAGGTGTAGTAAAAGAGGGGGAAAATGTAATTGTATCGCTTTCGGATCGAATTTTTGGAAGGTACACTGCTGAGGATATAATTGATCCTGTAAATGAAGAAGTAGTTTATCCACGTAATACATTAATTAATAGAACTGTCGGTCAAAAACTAGAAAACTTAGGTTATACTAAGTTAAGTGTAAGATCTCCCTTGACCTGTGAATCTAAGCAGGGAATATGCACGATGTGTTACGGTATGGATATGGCAAGATTGGTTCCTGCTGAGATTGGAGAAGCTGTGGGAACAATTGCAGCACAATCTATTGGTCAGCCGGGAACCCAGTTAACTATGAGAACCTTTCACATCGGTGGTGCGGCATCTGCTAAAATTAAAGAAAAGGATCATAAAGTAAGCTTTAGATCTTATATTCGTTCTATCAATGGAAAAGTGATTACAAATACTATAGGTCAAAAAGTATTTAGTAGGAGAGGTTCTATTGTAGTACAAAATTTAATTCAGGAAATTTCAATCGCAGACACTGCAAATATTCGAGTTAGAGATGGGCAGATGGTAGATAAAGGGGAAGTAATCGCCTCCACACCAAAAGGTGAAATGCTACATGCTGTTATGAGTGGAGTAATTGAATTCCATGAAACTTTTTTCCGAATTTTAGGTGAAAACATTGTAATACCATTAAAAATTGGAACTATTCTTTTGGTGAGCACAGGTATAGTGGTAGAACCCAACAAACCTCTCGCAGAATTTGATCCTTTCAACGATGTAGTTGTAACTGACTATGAGGGTACTATTACCTGGATAGATATGGAAGTTGGTAAAAATATCAGAAGGGATGTAGATGCTAAGACAAACAATGAAATCTTTAAAGTTATGGAACAGAGAAGGGATAAGCTCAATCCTAGAATTTCAGTTACATCAACTACTGGTATCACAGAAGAGTATACAGTACCGGTTGATTCCCTTATCACCCTTAAAACTGGGGAACCAATTAAAATTGGAGATCCATTGTTTAAAATTCCATCTCTAGTTGAAAAAACAAGGGATATCACTGGGGGGCTTCCTCGAGTAGATGAACTTTTTGAAGCTAGACGTCCAAAAGATGCTGCTACCTTAGCTGAAATCAGTGGAAGAATTGAAGATCCTAATGATATTGTTAAAGAAAAGAGAATTCTATACATTATTCCTGACAGTCTAGAACAAGAAAAAGTAAAAGTTGCAATACCTGTTGGAAAGCAGATTCGTGTTCAGCATGGAGACTATGTAAAACAAGGTGATCAAATTGATGATGGAAACTTTGATCCTCATGATATTTTGAGAATCAAAGGAGTAGATGCACTTCATGCATACCTTGTGAAAGAAGTACAAGAAGTGTATCGTCTTCAGGGTGTTCATATCAATGATAAACATATTGAAGTAGTAGTAAGACAGATGTTGAGAAAAGTACTTATCACAGACAGTGGAGATACTCAATTTGTATCCCAACAACAGGTAGATAAGTTCCAATTTAAAGATGAAAACAAACGAGTTGAGTCAGAAGGGGGAAGTCCTGCTTCCTTCCAACCAATTTTACTTGGGCTAACTAAAGCTTCTTTGAATACTGAGTCTTTCTTCTCTGCAGCATCCTTCCAGGAAACAACAAAGGTATTAACCGATGCAGCTATAAAAGGAAAAACAGACCAATTGATTGGCTTAAAAGAAAATGTAATCATTGGACACATGATTCCTGCTGGAACTGGTATGAAAAGGTACAACAATATTGATGTCTTCAGAGAACAATATGGTGACTTGGATAGGGATATGGAAGATCCTGAAGTTGCAGCCCTAGAAGAGGGTACTGGTGGGTTCTCCGCCTTCAGTGTGGATAGAGAGCAAAATACAATTGCTGTTGAAGTCACTGACAGAAAGGATTTGGAAAGGGATCTAGATGAAGAAGATTTCCCTGACGAAGAGGATATAGAAGAAGAAAAAGAGTAATTTGGAAATGCCAGGATTGAATTTTGTTTACAAAATCATGTTTCATTCAAGACTGGCATATAGTTCACGAGTATAGGAATTTTAGTAGGGAATAAGAATGCCAACAATAAATCAGTTAATTCGACACGGTAGAGATAAGCAAAATAAAAAAACAAAATCACCAGCACTAAAAGCATGTCCTCAGAGAAGGGGAGTTTGCACAAGAGTGATGACTTTTACACCAAAAAAACCCAACTCAGCACTTAGAAAAGTTGCTAGGGTACGTCTCTCTACAGGTATAGAAGTAACAGCATACATCCCTGGAGAAGGTCATAATTTACAGGAACACAACGTTGTCCTTATTCGTGGGGGAAGAGTAAAAGATCTTCCCGGGGTTCGTTATCATATTATAAGAGGAACCTTAGATACACTTGGTGTAGATAAAAGAAGAAAAGGCCGTTCGAAATACGGTGCTAAAAGACCTAAGGCATAATAGGAGTTAAAATGTCCAGACGTAGAGGAAAAGTAGAACCCAGAAATATGGAACCTGATATTCGTTATAAGGATCCAGTTGTTACTAAATTTATAAATTGTTTGATGTACAGTGGTAAAAAGAGTGTTGCTGAAAAAATATTTTACGATGCACTTGATACAATCCAGACAAAAGTAAACAATGACCCATATAAAATATTTACAGAAGCATTGAACAACGTAAAGCCTGAAGTTGAAGTTAAGTCTAGGAGAGTGGGTGGTGTAACATACCAAGTTCCAATAGAGGTTCGTCCTGAGAGAAGACTAGCGTTGGGTATTAAATGGATCATTCGTTATGCAAGAGATAGAAATGAAAAATCCATGAGCCAAAAGTTAGCATCTGAAATTATGGATGCTCACAGAGGAACGGGTTCTTCTATTAAAAAGAAAGAAGATATTCGTAAAATGGCTGAAGCTAACAAAGCATTCAGTCACTATCGATGGTAGCTTCACTCTAAACCATTTAAATTATTCAGTAGAGTGCAATGCTCTACTGAATATCCATTAACTTAAGATTGGGTATCTAAAACTAGTTTTAGGGTCTAATCCGTAGTCATCTAAATGAAAACCTGGAGGCAATCGTTCTCGTTTCCATTGTGATCTTTTGAATAATATAATAAATTTACTTATATATTTTTTCAATGTATCTTCATCTATATTTTGTTCAGTTTCTAATAAAATTTCCAAAATTTCACTTTCTCCTCTACCATGGAATACATACTCTCTCTCAATTTTTTGTAATATTGGATAAGGCATTAATTCCTTTTCATCTTCTTGGAGTTCATTCAAGGGTCTTAATTCAGCAGTGGGTTTTTTATTTAAAAGAAGTTTTAAAGAGGGCAGGGTAGGCAAGAGAGGTTCAGAATCTTTGCTAATATAATCTAACCACCTTAAAATAAATTCTTTACTAACTCCAGAAATCGGACAGATAGACCCTGAGGAATCCCCATCCATAGTTGTGTAGCCTACACTTGATTCACTTCTATTTCCAGTTGAAATTAGAAGATGATTTTTAAGATTTGCCATAAACCAAACAATGGGTGATCGTGCCCTTGCTTGGATATTTTGTAGGGCTAAATCATGTTCTAACCAATTTGGTGATATATCTAAATTTTTAGAAATACTTGATACGATAAAATCAATTACAGAATCTATCTTTATTTCATGATGTTGTACGTTTAGTTCTGCTGCTAACATTTTAGCGTAAATTTTTGTGTCCTGAGAGTTGTTTTCTGTTCCTTGGTAGATTGTAAATAGGAGATTTTTTTCTTCTAATGATAATTCTTCAAAAATAGTATCACTTATTTCCACCTTTGCTTTTCTTATCATAAGAGAGACAAGTATAGCACATGCAGAACTATCTGCTCCTCCTGACAATGACAATGAAAACCCTTTTGCTTTGGATTTTATCAGATAATCAAAAAGCCCTAATGTCACTGCATCAGAAAAATCCTTAAAGTTATTACATTCTACTGGATTGATTGGTTGTGATAAATTTTCAGCGGGATGAGAAATTCTAAGTGTATGGCTTACAATAGTATATAAATTATTCTCATTATTTAAAAAGTTTCTATAATTTTTAGATTTGTTATGTTTTATTGAATCAATATCTATTATCCCTTTGGTAATCTCAAAATCAGAAAAATGAAGTCGTTTGCCTTCATTTAAAATTTCACCATTTTGTGAAATGAGAGATCCACCTTCAAAAATAATCTTTCCAGACTCATTTCCATTTAAGTTTGAATAAATAAAAATATTATTTTGAGCTCTAGAGCTTTCACTAAAAATTCTTCGTCTTATGGATTGTTTATTGAAACTAAAATGAGAGGCTCCCATAGATAAAATTATATCAGCTCCCATTGAACTCAATTGAGTTGATGGACGATTGCTATTCCATGAATCTTCACAAATTTCTATACCAAAAGAGAAATCAGACGATTTAAATAATAAATTTCCAAAAGGAATTTGTTCATGATTAAAGTTAATTATTTCATATCCTTTATAGTTTTCTTGAAACCATCTTTTCTCATAATGAACACCAGTGTTTGCTAGGTGGATCTTTGGCACTAAGCCTAATAGTTTTTGGTTACAAAGAATGGCGGCACAATTATAAAGATATGATGAATGAAAAATTGGTAAACCTACAACAATAATTTTATTATTACTCAAAGGTTTTATTTGTTCTAAAGATTTTTTGGCTTTTTCCCAAACATAAGGATTATAAAATGCATCCTCACATCCATATCCTGAGATACAAAGCTCTGGAAATAAAATCAATTGAGATGTTGTATTTTCTTCCTCTTCTAATATTTTTTTTATAAGTTTTAAGTTTCCATTGAAATCCAAAGGAGTAGATTTCATAGTCACACTAGTTACTTTAAATTTATTCATACTATTTCTCTCCTGATAAAATGGTTAAAAAATTTCATGGACGAACCTCTTTTATTGGTAACATATTTTATTATGTTATATTTATTTTTATTGTAAAAATTCTCATCATTATATGAGTTACAAAAATTAATAAAATCAGTAGAGTTAGATATAATACTTAAAAAACCGGATTGATTTAATTCTAATGCTTCAGAAGCATGTGATATTTTTTTCCCCGTGCATATAGGTAATCCAAAATATGCGGGCTCTATTACATTGTGAACCCTATTGTGAAATGCACCTCCAACATAACATAAATAAGCATGTCTGTATGCAAAAGCCAATAGTCCCAATATATCGAAAATTATAACTTGTTTTAAATCATCAATCTTTATGTTTGAATACTTGCTAAACTCAATTTTATTTTTATTTAAGTTATGCTCAAGTTCATTAATTCTTTCATTGTTTATCTTGTGTGGAAAAATCCAAATTGAATATTTATTTTTTAATAGCTCTGAAAATGATGGAATTATTACATTATCACATTCTAAATATGTAGAAGCTAGTATTATAATTTTTCCTTTTTTATATTTTTCTAGATTATCAAAATCAATAGCTTTACTTTCGATTTTTTCTGATACGGAATCAAAACGAGAGTCACCACAACTAAAAACTTCTGTAGTTTTTGAAAATTTTTTAAAAAGTTCTACACTTAACTCACTTGAGGGTGAAATTCCTGAAAGTTTAGATAATACTTCTGAGGTCAATTTTCTCGAAAAAATATTTCTTATCCGACTAGAGTTTGGATGTAAACTACCACAAGCCAAAAAAACTTTGCAATGAAATAGATTTGCACTGAGTACCAGATTGGGCCAGATGTCCCATGCTGCAATTATGATAATTTTTGGCTTAAATTTTTCAAAAATTATATTATAATTATTTTTAAAATCTAAAGGAAGGTAAAAATAAAAATCAATGTTTTGGGAGTTAAATTTTTTTTTATCTACACTTTGAGAATACACAGATTGGAGTATATATGAATTTGGAACTTCTTTTTTTATCACGCTGGCAATTGAATTACACTGATCTAATTCCCCTACGGAAGCAGCATGCATCCATATTATATTTTGAGACAATGGCTCTTTTTCTTCCTTTATTTTCTGTATACTTTCATTTCGTAACGAATTAAAATAAAAAACCTTGGAATTTGTTACGCACAAGAGTTGATAAATTGGTCTTAAAAAAAATAGAAATAGATTATAGATTGCAATCATAATTTTATTTTTAAATAGACAAACCTTGTTTCCATGTTTTTATATCCTTATTAAATACTGTTTTGAGGTCAAGGATTTGGATAATCTTATATTCCACATCATATTTACTATTCTATTTGCTGTGGCTAATTTTGTATTTGTTAGGGCTGTTCACTATCGTCTGGGTTTAGTTTTTCAAGCTCAAAAGGCTCATTTTCATGAGGATGTTTCCGGTCATCCAAACCTAGGATTTCGCATAAGGAGTATCATAGAAAATGTAATTTTCCAAAAGAAAAATTTTCAAGAACCACTCCGGGGCGTAATGCATGCCTTTATTTTTTACGGTTTTTTGATCTACTTACTACACACTACAAATCAAATTGTAGCAGGTGTAGCAGGATATTGGTTACATGATCCTTATGAATTTTCCCTATTAGGATTTGCTCCCTCCCTGGCATACGCATATGAAGGGGTAGTTCAGGCAATCTCCATATTTGTTTTGATCGGGCTCGGATTTTTTGCCCAAAGAAGATGGATACAAAAAGCTAAGGGATTGGATGTACATTCTCCCGCCTCTGCTATTGTTATCTCAATGATTGCAGTCTTAATGATAACAACACTTTTTGGAGAGGGAGCTAAAGTTATTTCTCAAACCTACTCCATTAAAAATGGAGCTCTCAGAGAAGGTTTTCCCATTGCTGTTTTTATCAGTCATATCTGGAGTGCATTGGGCGTTGGAGGAGCTTCTGGAGATATAGTCTTTAAAATTTTTTGGTGGGCTCACATACTCACAGTATTTACTTTTATGTTGTATGTCCCTACCTCTAAACATGCACATTTGATTTTTGCACCAGTAAATTACTTCCTTGTAACAGATACCCCCAAAGGTGCTCTTTCCAAACCAAACCTTGAAGATGAAAATGCTCTTTATGGAGCAAACAAAGTCCAAGATTTTCCCTTCCCCAACCTTTTAGATGGCTTAGCATGTATTGAATGTGGTCGGTGCCAAGTGCAATGCCCTGCAAATAGAACGGGCAAAGTTTTAAATCCAAAATCCATCATAGTTGAACTTAAACATGCACTAATGGAAAAAATGCCAGAAGTAGCAAATGCCAGAAAACAGGGAAAATCAGCAGAAGAAATACTGGGCATGGAAACCAATGTTATAGGCTCTTATATATCAGAAGATGCTATATGGGGATGCACTACATGCTATGCATGCGTCCAGGCATGTCCTGTAGGAAACAATCAGGTGAATGCAATTGTAGAAATGAGAAGAAATCTGGTTTTAGCAGAATCCAAATTTCCAGCTGAGCTACAGGGTGCTTTTTCTAACATGGAAAACAATTCAAATCCATGGGGAAGGGGAGCACATACCCGTGCAGATTGGGCAGAAGGGCTGGGTGTAAAAACTTTAGCGGAAGATCCAAATGTGGATGTTCTCTATTGGGTTGGATGTGCCGGGGCGTTTGACGATAGAAGCACAAAAACAGCTAAAGCTTTCGTTCAGATTATGCAAAAGGCAGGTGTGAATTTTGGCATACTTGGAACAGAGGAAGGATGTTCTGGGGACTCAGCTCGTAGAGGAGGAAATGAGTATCTCTACCAAATGTTAGCACAAACCAATGTGGATACAATGAATGGATACAATGTCCAAAAGATTGTAGCAACCTGTCCTCATTGCTTCAATACACTAAAAAATGAATATCCCCAATTTGGTGGTAACTTTGAAGTCAAGCACCACAGTGAGTTCATCCAGGAATTAATTTCTAAGGGAAAGATTGATGTATCAGCAAATGCCGAGGATCTAGAGAAAACAGTAACCTATCACGATCCCTGCTATCTGGGAAGATACAACGATAAATATGAAGAACCAAGGGATTTAGTAAAAGTCACAGGAAGTTCTTTAGAAGAAGCATCTGACCACCACTCCAAATCTCTTTGCTGCGGAGCTGGGGGAGCACAAATGTGGATGGAAGAACAAAACAATGATCGTGTCAATTTCAAACGCACAGCCCAACTACTTGAAACAGGTGCATCTACAATAGCTGTAGGATGTCCATTCTGTATGACTATGATAACAGATGGTGTAAAAAATGCTGAAAGAATTGATACTGTAAATGTGAAAGATATCGCAGAAATAGTAGCTGAAAGATTAATATAATTTCTACACTAAATTTTTTTAAATTGGAGGATTCCATTCCACTGAATCCTCCAATTTTTATTCCTCTTAATTGAAAACATGTGTATCAGGAAAAAGAATTTTGGACTTCTTTTTTTCTTCTTCCAGGAGTTCCTGTATTTTTTCCTTCAATTCTAGTGTTAATTCCTCTACAACCGTCTTTTTACTCTTTGCTGATTTGTATATTTTGTACTTTTCAGACAATTTGATTGGTTTTGAAAATGTTACATAAGCTCTGGTTGGACGTGGTTTTGAAGATCCAAACAGCTCATTTTCAAATCGATAGATCCACTCATAGAATCTTTCAGCAGAGGGAAGCTCAGTGAGATATGAGGTTTGGATAGATATGAAGTCATACGCTTTTTGGCAATATTTTCTCCCCCATTTCGCTGATTCGGGACTTGGAAGTTCATTCTTTGGATCTGGTAAACCTAAGGAAACCATTTCAAAAACGGACAGTATATATCTTAACTTTTCTATTGCATTTGCTTCTTTATTGAATTTCTTTAATCCAACAGATTCTGCCACAAAATTTAAAATTTTATGACGTAGCTGCCCAATTCTATAATCAAAAGTTTGGGACTCATCCGGTGTAATACCAAATTGTTTTTCATTCACCAGGATCATTTGTTTGCCTATGGACAAGAGCCTGTGTGTTGCAGTTTTTCCTCTTTTTTCTAATCCAAAGTGGTTCTCCATTTTTTCTAAACTTTTATCCACGTCTCTTTGGGTATTTTGTTGTGTGCCAGTCATCCTATATTTTACAAATGCGGGTAAGATATAAATCTCAGCATTTGGATCTTGCTTCATGGCATCTTCATATCCCCAAAACCCTAACTGAGTGACCCCATTCTGGAATGGTAGGAGATTGTCATTTTCTCCACCGGTAGGCTCTCCCTCGGGAAAGAGTACAAGTTTGCCTGAGGGAGCAGCTAGGATAGCTCTAGTGGTCTTTAGGGATTCGCGATCGGCCGAACCTGCAATGATAGAATATGCACCAATGGATTGGATAACTTTTCCCACCAAACCATATCCCCAATCAAAAACTTCTCTAGCAGCCATATAATAAAATCTGGAATATAATAGATTTCCTACAATGTATGCAATCGGAGGTTCTCTGGTAGAGGGGTGATTTGAAACATAGATAAGTCTTTCCTGACTCAGAGATTTCAGGATTTCTTTGTCTTTTTCAGATATAATTACATCATCAATATTGTGGATTGCCTGTAGTAATGATTTTATACTAGCATCCATAAACCACATAAAGGGGTAGTTAAACTTTGGTTGGATAAAGGATTCTATTGACATAACCATACTCTAATAGATTTACTACAATCTACAATCAGAAATTTTTAAATAAGGGATTAAAACCATGGCTTTACTCGAAGAATTTGACGAACAAGGAAACTTTTTATTCAGATGGAGGAGCTATGTCCCATCGGTTATCATTGGTCTTTCTATTTTTTATATTAAAGATAGTACTTATATTAATGGAGATTACTTTGCCAATTTAGGACTTATAGTATTCTTTTTTTTAATAAGTTTGTTTGGTTTATTTATTCGATGTGTTACTATTGGATACGCCCCAGAAAAAACATCAGGTAGAAATACAAAATCACAAGTTGCTGAGACGGTTAACCAAACAGGTATATATTCTTTGGTTCGTCATCCACTCTATATAGGTAATTTTTTTATGTTTTTGGGTGTTGTATTGATTTTAAAAAGTTTATCTTTTACCCTTATTTTTATACTTTTTTATTGGATGTACTACGAAAGAATTATGTTTACAGAGGAACAATTCTTGAGGAATAAATTTGGCTCTGCGTACATAGAATGGTCAAATAGAACACCGGCAATTGTTCCAAGGTTTAAAAATTATCAATCTCCTAACTTGGAATTTTCATTTAAAAACATAGTAAAGAGAGAATACCCATCCTTGTTTGGAATAACTATTATGTTTATATTTTATGACTTGTTAGTAATCATCTACAATGATCCAGGTCGACTCCAAAATGGTTTTTTTGGATTGCTATATTTCCATCACCAAGTAATTTTTATCAGTGCAATTCTATTTTATATAACCACTCGAATCATTGTAAAATTTACAAAACTCTTACATGTAGAAGGGAGATGAGTAAAAATTGTAAATGGTGGAAAAGATTCTACCCAGTTATAAGTTTGGTTATATGGAAGATATCTATTCAGCATTGCAAAATCCTTTAAAGAAGCCTGAAACGCAAACACAATCTAAACATACAGGCATATACGAAGAGTCCTTAAAATTAGGGGAAGAACTATTAGATAAACCCAAACAGGGTGGGGGAACAGATCGTATATTGGTTCAGCACTCCAAAGACAGAATGACAGTTTGGGAAAGAATCAAAGTGCTGACTCAATCTGAACCTAACATATTGTACCAAAATTGGGGTCCATCTTTAGATGGAGCCTCTCTAGTAACTGGAATCTTAAATATAAATGGAAGAGATGTTGCAATCTATGGGCATGATTTTACGCTCAGGGCCGGTTCCATGGATGCAACCAATGGAAATAAGCTTGCTCGAATAATTTATATGGCCGCAGAGCATGGCATTCCCTTAATAGGCATGAATGATTCAGCTGGAGCTTTTGTTCCCGCTGGTGTTGGTGGGTTGGATGGATACTCAGAAGCATTTACTGCCCTGAGGAGAATCAGTGGTATCGTTCCAAGTATCATGCTGATGTTTGGATTCAATGCTGGGGGAGGCTCTTATTTGCCCCGCCAGGGATCTTTTATGATCCAGTGTGAAAATACATTTTTTGGTCTCACAGGCCCGGGAGTGGTAAAGTCTGTCCTAGGTGAGGACATTTCCGCAGATGATTTAGGTGGACCTAAAGTTCATGGAAAGAGTGGTGTGGTGGACATTGTCACCCCGGATGAATTGGGCTCTTTAAAAACTGCTCTGAGATTGCTTTCCTATTTACCCAACAATAATTCTGAGCTACCTTCTTTTTTTGCTACCAGTGATCCATTAGCCAGATATATGTTTGAGGAAGATATTCTCTTTCGAAAGACATTCAATGCCCCAACGGGTATGAATACACCATTTGATATCACTCTGTACATCCAAAATATATGTGACCATGGTGCATTTTTTGAAGTACAATCTCTTCGTGCTCGAAACCTCATCACAGCATTTGGTCGTTTGGGTGGACATGTCGTTGGTTTTATTGCAAATAATAGTTCTGTAAGTTCAGGTCAAATTGATATAGATGCAGCTAGAAAAGGCACACGTTTTGTAAGGTTTTGTAATCTATACAATATCCCTATGATCTTTTTAGAAGATACTACGGGCTTTTTACCGGGAAAAGACCAAGAACATGGTGGAATTGTAGAAGAGGGAAGGCGTTTACTCGATTCAATCATAGATCTGAGAACACCTCGTATGACATTAATTATACGAAATGCTTTTGGAGGTGCGTATGCAACATGGAATTCGTATCACACGGGTGCAGATATCGTATTTACATTGCCAACCGCTCGAATAGCTGTGATGGGTCCTGCAGGAAAAGATTTTATTTATAAAGATGAAATGCAAAAGATCAATAAGGAATACTCTGAAAATTTGAAAAAGGGTATTTCTGAAGAAGAAGCAAAAAAAATTAAGGATTCTTCTCTTCAGGTATTATCACAGAGATACGAAAAAGACCTTATGAATCCCAAAGAAGCATTGGCTTTAGGATCCGTTTCCCGGGTCATTATGCCGGGTTTCACACGCCAGGTATTGGGTGAAAATCTACAATATTTAATAAGGCACTACAAACCTACACCTATGGGTGGAGTTCAAAGGGAGTTTGAGTAATCATGATAGATTCCAAAAATACAAAAATTAAATTTCATGAATCTTCATCAGCATGGATTCGAAGCTTTTCTCTAACAGCCATCAAATGTTTAATAGTCTGCAGGGGACCTGTTAGAAAAGAAGCAATGGATATTTTTGATGAAATTGGCATTAAAGAATATGGAATACTCCTATCTGAAAAGGACTCTGTTGTTTATCCACAAGCCCTTGCTCCCGAGATGCGGGGTTTTAAGTTCATAAACAATATTCATAGAGTTCCTGATTATATGGGAAGCTCCAAAGAAGAAAAAACAGAACGTATTCATGATATCATATCTATTGCACTCAATAATAGCTATACCCATATATTTGCTGGATATGGCTTTATGGCTGAAGATGCTGAGTTTATAGAGGCAATTGAAAAATCAGGTATCACGTTTATGGGCCCTGCTTCGAGTGTGGCCAAGCAGGCCGGTGCAAAAGATGAAGCAAAAAAAATAGCGAGAAAACTCAATGTCTCAGTCACACCTGGTATTGATAACATTACTTCTCTTGCCTTGCTAAAGAAGGCTGGCGATAAATCAAAATTAGAAGCCCTCGCTAAAGAAAAAAAACTTAACTATACTTATAATGAGTCAATTTCTCCTGAAGAAAATGCGGAAAGCCTACTACAGCTTTCTTATTTAGCAGGAATAGACCTAGTATCAATTGCAGATTTACAAGTTGAGGCTGAAATACAAAGCAAAGAAATATGGACAAAATTTCCTAAAAATAGAATCCGCTTCAAGTACATTGGCGGAGGTGGTGGAAAAGGGCAAAGAGTCATAGGTGATGTAAAAGAAGTTAAATCAGCAGTTATGGAAATCATTGCAGAGTCAAAGGTTGTTAGCGAAGGATCGAATAGAAATTTCTTAATAGAACTAAATATAGAAAACACCCGACACAATGAGATACAATTGATTGGAAATGGGGATTGGTGTATTTCGTTAGGTGGTAGGGACTGTTCACTCCAAATGCATGAACAAAAACTTTTAGAACTTTCCTACACTGTTGAATTATTCCAGGAAGAGATTCTAGCCCATTCCTCTAATCCTACAAGGGTTGCAATGTTAAAAGATGATATGCAAACCCTAAAAGAAATGGAGGAGCAATCAGAGCGTTTTGGAGCAGCGGTTAAATTAGATAGTGTCTCCACTTTTGAATCTATAGTGGATGGAAAAAATCACTTCTTTATGGAGATGAACACAAGGATTCAGGTGGAGCACCGTGTTACAGAAATGGTTTATAAACTTAAATTTATAAATCCAAAAGATTCATCTGACTTTTTTATAATTGAAAGTTTAATTGAGGCAATGGCACTTCTTTCTCTTCATGGCAAAGAGTTACCAAAACCACAAAGAGTAGTAAGAAATATCGCTGGTGGAGAAGCGAGGATCAATGCTACCAACCAAAGTTTACAACCTCATGCAGGGGGTCTAATCCAGAATTGGTCAGCACCTATGGAGCATGAAATACGTGATGATCAGGGTATTGGAATACTTAACCCTGATACTGGTATTTTTATTCATTATAGATTGGCTGGGGCTTATGACTCAAATATAGCATTACTGGTCACTTATGGTAATACAAGAAAAGAAAACCTTGAAAGGTTGGCATCTATCATTCGTGTAACAGAATTGCGAGGAAATGACCTCCAAACCAATATGCCTGTTCATTATGGATTGATCAATTGGATACTGGGAAAAGATCCTATGTTCAAACCAAACACCCGATTTATGATGTCTTACCTAGCTGGTGTGGGATCACTCTATACTGTAATAAAGAATACAGATATTGATATGCTATGGGAATCATATTCAAAAGATATCAATAAAAATAAAACTTCCCTTCATAAAATTTTTACTCGAAAACTAACTTTAATTTTAAGACCAATTAAGCTTATCTTAGAATCTCCGCATATTCTTGCAGGGTTTTTGGGATTCCATTCCGGTAGATCTTTTGCGATAGTGAATAAAAAAGTAAAATTCCTCAGAAATCCTTTAGAATTCTTGGGTGATCTTTATACTTATTTGGATTTAGATCATAAACCATCCAAGCCTGCCTGTGATAAAATTTGGGACCATGATGAGAAAATACTCAATGAAGGTTTGGAATTTTATTCCGAATTAGCAGAAATCTTAGGAAAACATTCGTACGAAGAATTGGAAAAAAGTCTCTTGTCACCTTCTTCACCATTTCCGGATAAGATCAACCAAGCCACTTGGGAAAAGTGCATTCAATCTCACAGTGCATTCCAAATTGGATTGGATTTGATAAAAATACTCCCTGCAATAGGGGATCTATCTGGATTTCTTGAAATTGATATAAATGATTCCCTTGAAGCGGTTGTTCCTGAAAAATTTTCCAATTCTGAATCCACCAAAGAATTGATCAAAGAACTCAACCCTCCGCCTAAAGCTAAATCGGATGAGATACTTGCACCAATGGGAGGAATGTTTTACTCAAGAGAAGCTCCTAATCTCCCTCAGCTAATTGTAGAGGGTGACTCATTTAAGGCTGGACAACCTCTCTTTATCATAGAGGTCATGAAAATGTTTAACAAGATTTCAGCTCCTTTCAATGGAAAAGTAATTAAAAATACTCTAAAAGACTCCGATGGGAAGATTGTATCTAAAGGACAATTGGTATTTAAAATCCAACCTGATGAATTATTGAAAGAAGAATCACCTGAGGAAATTTTAACAAAGAAAATGAATACACTTAAATCTTTGCTGTCCTATTAGGTAGCCAGAACTGGAGCATAAAAAGCGAAAAGAGTTTAGAATTTCTTAGAATGATTATAAAAATAAAAATTTAAATATATATGACGTAACTGCAATTACTATCTTTTTCCTCCGGTAGGCGGAAAAAAGCCTAGGATTATGCGAATAAATTTGCAAAAACTGACTCTTTGCAGGAACGTCGTATATATATTTTAAAAGGTATTACGAAAAAATATTGTAATTTTTTATCATGTATTGCATTCAGTTATTATTAAAAATTATTTAAATTTAGAGATTTTATCATAGTTTTTTAAATAAATTTATTTCTATTCTAAATGAAAAAATAGAGTGGAAAATTAATAGTATAATTATTTAGAGTAAAAATTGCGTTTTTAAAAGACGATTTAAGGAGTCGATTGTAAATGAACGTGCAGGCGATTAAAGTAACATTTCCTTTGTTAATGGTAGGAGTCATAGCTTATCTGCTATTCTCTCCTGAGAAATATGTGGGATATGCCCCTGATCAACCCATTCCATTTAACCATAAGTTGCATTCAGGTGATAACAAAATAGATTGCAGATATTGCCAT